>CANFDS010000005.1 GCA_947445525.1 Actinomycetota bacterium
ACGGCAGCCCCGAGCACTTCTTCGAGACTGCCAAGGCGCATCTCGACCGGCTCCGCAACGACGGTGACGATGTGCCGCGGATGATGTCGATCGGCCTGCACCCGCGGATCACCGGCAACCCCGCCCGGGCCGACGCGCTCGCGCGCTTCATCGAGTATGGCCAGTCGCTCGGCGATGTGTGGTTTGCCCGCCGTATCGACATCGCCACGACCTTCATCGAGCAGCAGCCCGCCGCGAAGTGGCTCGGCTGAGCCCGTAGTCAGCGGCGGGGGCGCGGCTACTCGGGGACGGCGTCGTGATACTTAACGGCGAACGGCCCGGAGCAGGTGACGATCATCGTGAAGACCGTCTCCGTGCGCGCCGCCGGGTGAACGTCGTTAGCGGGGAAGCAGAAGTAGGCGGGCGCCTGGTAGCGCGTCTCGCCAAAGACCACCTCACCCTCGAGCAGGATGTCCTCCTGCACGTTGGGGTGCAACTCCGGCTGAGGCGTGCACCAGCCCGGCGGCGCCGACGGCCAGCGCGCCGCCATCGGAGTCCAGGGGGATCGCGTCGAACTCGGCGGACAGCGGTTGGTGTGGCATGGACGTCAGCTTGCAAGGTCGGAGCTGAGAAGGTCACCGTTGCCGGGTGCGGAGGTAGCCGGACGTCCGTCGCTTCCGCAGCGAATGCGCCGGGCGTCGCCAGGCCGGGATTCCGCGCTGCGCCCGTCAGCCGTTCAACGAACGAATCTCTGCACGTCGCGAATCACGGCGGCGGCGCCTTCCGCGAGGTCGCGCGTGATCTCGGCCGACGACCGGAGCCCGCTGAGCATCCCGGCGATCTGCCCGCCGGGGTTCTGGATCAGCTCGTAGCGGCCGGCTACCTCTGCGGCGTGGTTGAAGTCGTCCATGATCACGGTCTGGTGCGGCATCTCGAGCGGCACCAGGCCGGAGTCCGTCCAGGCCTTGGCGACCTCGTTGTAGTAAATCCGCGACGGCTTACCGGTGTACGAGGTGCCGGCGATCATGTCGCGGGCCTTCGCCCCGTCGAGCTGGTCGCGCATCGGCTGGTGAAGGTTCGCCTCGTGCGAGAAGAGGTAGGCCGTACCGCACCAGACGCCCTGCGCGCCGAGCGCGAGCGCCGCTGCGACGCCACGCCCGTCGGCGATGCCGCCGGCGGCGACGACCGGGATCGGCGACACCTGGTCGACGATCTGGGGCACGAGCGCCAGCGTGGCGATCGTGCCGGTGTGGCCGCCCGCCTCGGTGCCTTGCGCGACGACGACGTCGACGCCCGCGGCGACCTGACGGCGCGCGTTGCCCGGCGAGCCGGACATGCCCATCACGATGATCCCCTGCTCGTGTGCCGGCGGCACGATCCAGGCCGGGTCGCCGAGCGCGGCGACGAACACGGGCACCTTCTCCTCGATCACGACCGCGGCCTGCTCGCGCATCAGCGTCGGACTGATCGCCCACTCGTTGGGATGGTGGTTCTCCGGGTCGAGGCCGAAGCGCTCGTAGAGCGACATGACAAGGACCCAGTGCTGCGGGTGGCGCTGCTGAACCTGCCGCCGCACCTCCTCCCGCGGCACGTCGGCGTCGGCGAGGCTCGCCGGGATCAGCAGGTCGACGCCGAACGGCTTCGACGTGAGCGCGCGAATCGCCCGCACCTCGGCGCGCAGCTGGTCGGCCGAGAGGCCGGCGCCACCGAGGCAGCCGAGCCCGCCCGCCTCGGAGACGGCGGCGACCATCGCGGCCGAGGTGGTTGAGCCGAGCCCGCGGCCCATGCCCGCCTGCAGGATCGGAATCTCGATACCGAGGAGGTCACAGAGGGGGGTGCGCAGGGACGAAGGCATTCGGGGTTCCTCTCGGGTCGTGTTGCAGTGGGTCAGGAGGCGGGCAGCTGGATGACTGCGCGCCGGTGCGTGCCCTCGCCGATCAGCGTCTCGCCGCAGTGGCACTCGACGGCGAAGGTCAGCTTGCGCCCGTTCGTCTCGAGCAGGGTTCCGGTCGCGACGACGGCCTGGCCGAAGTGGGCGGGCGCCTTGTGAAAGACGTGCACCTCGAAGCCGACCGAGGTCTGGCCTGCGGGTAGCGCTGCGCGAATGGCTTCGTGGCAGGCGAGCTCCATCAGCGAGATCATCGAGGGTGTGGAGAGGACGCCGGGGCCGGGCAGGTGAGCTGGCGTCATCGTCGGGTCGACGACCTGTTCGAGACTGGCCGTGGCGCCGGGCTGCGGCGGAGTGGGTGTGTCCGGGCTGCTCATCGTGATGCGTAGCCTAGTCCAGCGCCGTCGGCCACACAGGCTGTCGGCGCCAGTTGTACGCAGCACGCGGGCCACCAGAGCTGTTTGGTCTTCGGCCTCCACCGTGGCCCTGATGTGGGCGGCCATCCCCGCGAGCCGGCTTGCGGATGCGGCCCCTGCAGCACGCTTACCCGTCTCGGGGCAACGGGTCAAGGCGGTGCCACGGCAGGGCTGCCGACGCGCAGCGCCTGCGCGCGCCCCTACGCTTCCCTGGTGCACGCAATCTGCTCACTCTGCGCCACGCCCGTGATCCTCGGCGCCCACGTGTGCCGCTGCGGCTGTGGCGGGCCGGTCGACCTCGTCGAGCCGCCGCTCAGCGGATCGCCCGACACCGACGCGCAGGGTCTCTGGCGCTACCTCCGGTGGCTGCCGGTGCGCGAGCCGGTCTCGCTCGGCGAGCCGACGACGCCGCTGGCAGCCCTCGACTGGGGCGACCTTGATGTCGTCGCCAAGCTCGAGGGCGCGCTGCCGACAGGCTCGTTCAAGGACCGGGGCGCCGCCGTCATGGTGGCCGGGCTGCACGAGCACGGCTCGACGGGCGGCGTTGTCGACTCGTCGGGCAACGCCGGGGCATCGATCGCCGCCTACTGCGCGCGCGTCGGCCTGGAGTGCGAGGTGATGGCGCCCGCTCACGCTTCGCCTGGCAAGCTCACCCAGATCGCCGCCTACGGCGCCCGCCTGGTCGCAGTCGACGGCCCCCGCTCGGCCTCCACCGAGGCAGCTCTCGCCCGTGCGGCCGAGGGTCTCTCGTACATGTCGCACATGTGGCACCCGCTGTTCCTGGCCGGCACCGAGACGTTTGCGTTCGAGCTGGCCGATCAGCTCGACGGCCGGATGCCGGACTGGGTCGTCATCCCCAGCGCAGCGGGCACGCTGCTGCTGGGGGCGCACCGCGGCTTCGTGCGCCTGGCGGCAGCAGGCCGCATCGATCGCGTGCCCCGCCTGCTCGCCGTGCAGTCGGCGGCGGCGACGCCGCTCGCCACCGCCTGGGCAGCCGGCGCCGATGAGCCTGCGGTCGTCGAGACGCGCCAGGGGCCGGCCGAGGGGCTGCTGACGGCGCGGCCGCCGCGCGGCCGCCAGGTGCTCGCCGCCGTGCGCGCGACCGGCGGCGCAGTCGTCGCCGTCCCCGACGACGAGCTGTGGGCCGGCCACCGCCGGGCCGCCCGGCAGGGCGTCTACTGCGAACCGACGTCGGCGGTCGCGCTGGGAGCGCTCAGCGTGGCACGTGTCAGGGGCCTGCTCTGCCCGGGCGAGCGCGTGGTCTGCGCCCTCACCGGCGCCGGCCTCAAGTCCACCGACGCGATCGGGGCCGCGCTCGCGGGCTGAGCCACCTGGCGGCCGCCCCGGCAGGATGGCTCGCCTGCTCTCCCGGGCCGCCGACGGCGCCGCACCGCGGTGTACCTTCTCAACCATGCCTGCGCGCGCACACGACGAGTCGGGCTCCGTCGGCGTCGTCGATACCCGCCACCACGACCTGTCGGCACCGCTCGAGCTCGAGGCCGGCGCCTCCCTGCCGGAGGTGCGCATCGCCTACGAGACATACGGCACGCTCGCGCCCGACCGCGGCAATGTCGTGCTGGTCTGTCACGCACTCTCCGGCGACGCCCACGCGGCGGGCTGGAGCGCCGATGCCGACGCGCCGACGGCGCTCGACGGCTTCAAGGCCGACGACCGCGGCGTCAAGCCGCGCTCCGGACTCGGCTGGTGGGACGGTATGATCGGCCCGGGCAAGGCCTTCGACACCGACCGCTACTTCGTCGTCTCGACGAACCTGATCGGCGGCTGTCGCGGCTCGACCGGCCCGTCGTCCACGAGCCCGGCGACTGGCCGCCCCTACGGCGGCGACTTCCCGGTCGTCACCGTCGCCGACATGGTGCGCGCCCAGCGCCGCTTCCTGCAGGAGGCGCTGGGCATCGAGCGGCTGCTGGCCGTCGCGGGCGGCTCGCTCGGCGGCATGCAGGGCCTGGAGTGGGCAGTGACCCATCCGGAGGCCGTCCGTGGCGTCGTCGGCATCGCCACCACTGCGGCGCTGGGGGCCCAGGGCGTCGCGCTCAACGCCGTCGCCCGTAACGCGATCATGAGCGACCCGGACTGGCAGGGCGGCCACTTCTACGGCACGGGCCGCCTGCCGCGCGCGGGTATCGCCGTCGCCCGTCAGCTCGGCCACATCACCTACCTGTCGGGGCCGGCGATGGAGGAGAAGTTCGGCCGCCGCCTCCAGGAGCGCGAGGACTACTCCTACACCGTCGACGGCGCCGACTTCGAGGTTGAGAGCTATCTCCGCCATCAGGGCCGGGCCTTCGCCGACCGCTTCGACGCCAACACCTATCTCACGATCTCGCGCGCGCTGACGTACTTCGACCTGGCGCGAGCGCACGGCGAGGGGTCGCTCGAGCGTGCCGTCGCAAAGCTACGGGCGGCGGTGTTGCTCGTCTCGTTCTCCTCTGACTGGCTCTATCCGCCACGTGACGCGTACCGGCTCGAAGCGGCACTACGCGCCGGGGGCAGGGATGTGGAGCACCACGAGCTGGACACGACCTACGGGCACGACTCGTTCCTGCTCGAGGAGGCACGCCAGACCCCGATGGTGCGCGACTTCCTGGCGCGCATCGCTGCGGCGCCGGTCCCGGCGCCCGATCCGGCCGCGGCCCGGGCCGGCGGGAGCTGAGCGCCCGATGGCCGCCGAGCACGAGTTCGGCTTCGGCACGCGCGCCCTCCACGCGGGGCAGCGGCCCGACCCGACGACGGGCGCCCGCGCCGTGCCGATCTACCAGACCACCAGCTACGTCTTCGAGGACGCCGACTCCGCAGCGGCGTACTTCAACCTCCAGGAGTACGGCAACACGTACTCGCGCATCATGAACCCGACCGTGGCGGTGCTCGAGGAGCGGGTGGCGAGCCTCGAGGGCGGGGTGGGGGCGGTGGCCTTCGCGAGCGGCCTCGCCGCGCAGGCGGCGGCGCTGTTCACGCTGCTCGTGCCCGGTGACCACATCGTCGCCTCGGCGTCGCTCTACGGCGGCACGACGACGCAGCTCAAGCACCTTGCGCGCAAGCTCGCCTTCGAGCTGACCTTCGTCGACCCCGATGACACCGAGGCCTGGCGGCGGGCCCTACGCCCCGAGACGAAGGCGCTCTTCGCCGAGACGATCGGCAATCCCGGCGGCAACGTCCTCGACATCGAGGCGGTGGCGGCGGTGGCCGCCCAGGCCGGCGCCCCGCTCGTGGTCGACAACACGTTCGCCACGCCGTACCTGTGCCGGCCGTTCGAGCACGGTGCCGAGATCGTCGTCCACTCGGCGACCAAGTTCCTGGGCGGCCACGGCACCTCGATCGGCGGCGTCGTCGTCGACTCGGGCCGCTTCGACTGGTCGAACGGCCGCTACCCCGTCGTCGCCGATCCCTCGCCGGCCTACCACGGCCTGGCGTTCCACGAGACCTTCGGCGTTTACGGCTACCTGATGAAGCTGCGCGCGGAGACGCTGCGCGACCTGGGCGCCGCGATGAGCCCGTTCAACGCCTTCCTCTTCCTGCAGGGCATCGAGACGCTGCCGCTGCGCATGGAGCGGCACGTCACGAACGCCACCACCGTCGCGGGCTGGCTGCAGGCCCGGCCCGGCGTCGAGCGTGTCCGCTACGCCGGGCTCACCGACAGCGCCTACGCGCCGCTCGTCGCCCGCTACCTGCCGCGCGGCGCCGGCGCGATCTTCTCGTTCGACATCGCGGGCGGCCGTCCGGCCGCGGTCGCCCTCGTCGAGGCGCTCGAGCTGTTCTCACACCTCGCCAACGTCGGCGACGCGAAGAGCCTTGTCATCCACCCGGCGTCGACCACGCACCGCCAGCTCAGCGACGCCGAGCTGGCGGCCGCCGGCATCGGGCCGGGCACCATCCGCCTCTCGATCGGCCTGGAGGATGCCGCCGACCTGTTGTGGGATCTCGAGCAGGGGCTGGCTGCAGCCGCCACAGCCGCCGCAACCGCCGCCGGGACGGCCCCGTGACCGCCCCCGGCTCGCTCCCGGTGCCGGCCGAGTACCAGAGCCCGGAGGTCATCCGGGGCCTGCTCCTGTCCGCGCGGACGGTCGCCGTCGTCGGCCTCTCGGGCAACCCGCTGCGGCCGAGCCACTTCGTCGGCTTCTACCTGCAGCGCCACGGCTACACCGTCGTGCCGGTCAACCCGCGCGAGTCGGAGGTGCTCGGTGCGCCGTCGTACCCGTCGCTGCTGGAGGTGCCCGTGCCTATCGACGTCGTCTGCGTGTTCCGAGCAGCCGAGGCGGTGCCGGAGATCGCCCGCGAGGCCGTCGCGGTGGGAGCGAAAGCGGTCTGGTGCCAGTACGGCGTCGTCAGCGAGGAGGGCGCGGCGATTGCACGGGACGCCGGCCTCGCCCTTGTTGTCGATCGCTGCATGAAGGTCGAGCATGCCCGCTACCTGGGCCGGATGCACTGGCTAGGCTTCAACACGGGACGGGTAACGTCGAGAAGGACGGGAGCAGGTTGATGACGGAAGTTGTGATCACAGGTGGGGCACGGACGGCGATCGGCCGCTTCCAGGGCGGATTCAAGGACGTTCCCGCCTACCGGCTCGGCGCCGCGGCGATCGAGGCTGCCCTCGAGCGCGCAGGCGTCGACAAGGCCGAGGTCGAGTCGGTCGTGATGGGCTGCGTTGCCGAGGTCGGGCCGGACGCGTACAACGCGCGCCGCTGCGCCATCGAGGCGGGCATCCCGGTGTCGGTGCCGGCATACAACGTCAACCGCCTCTGCTCGAGCGGCCTGCAGGCGATCTGGAGCGGCGTCAAGGACATCCAGGTGGGCGACGCGCAGATCGTCGTCGCCGGCGGCGACGAGAACATGACGCAGCAGCCCTTTTTCGACTACTCCGCCCGCAACGGCTCGCCCCTCGGCGACCGCAAGCTCGTCGACGGCACCCTCTCGCTGGTCACCGACCCGTGGGGCAACTACGCGATGGGCGAGACCGCCGAGCGCGTCGCCGACCGGTTCGGCATCACCCGCGAGCGGCAGGATCGCTTCGCCCTGCTCAGCCAGGAGCGGGCCGCGGCCGCCATCGCGGGCGGCAAGTTCGCGGCCCAGCTCGTCACCGTCGGCGGCATCGAGGCCGACGAGCACCCGCGCGCGACGACGCTCGAGAAGCTCGCCTCGCTCAAGACCGTCTTCCGCAAGGAGGGCACCGTCACCGCCGGCAACGCGTCCGGCATCAACGACGGCGGCGCCGCCGTCGTGCTCGAGTCGGCTGCGAGCGCCGAGCAGGCGGGCCGCCGGCCGCTCGCCCGCTTCGTCGGCGCGACGGTCACCGCGCTCGAGCCCGAGATCATGGGCTTCGCGCCCGCCTCGGCGGTGCGCAAGCTGATGGCGAAGCTCAACCTCTCGCTCGACGACATGGACGTGATCGAGCTGAACGAGGCGTTCGCCGCCCAGGTGCTCGCCGTGCTCGACGACCTCGGCATCGTCGAGGACGACCCGCGCGTCAACCCGGAGGGCGGCGCGATCGCGCTCGGCCACCCGATCGGCGCGACCGGCGCGCTGCTGACGGTGAAGGCGATCGACCAGCTGCACCGCAATGGCGGCCGCTACGGCCTCGTCACCATGTGCATCGGTGGCGGCCAGGGCATGGCGGCGGTCTTCGAGAAGGTATGACCACCTGCCGTCGGTTCTGCGACGAGGAGCCTCACGCTGCCTAGGGATCAGTACGGTCGGCGTATCCGGATGAGCACGGTGACCCCGGCGCGGAGGGCGCTCTCTCCCCACCGTGCGCGTCAGCTCAGGCTGGTGGCCCTCGTGGCCGCGGCGGTCGCGATCGGCCTCGCCGTCATCGCGGCAACCGTCAAGTAGAAGAGGGAGCGGCCGCGGCGCGCAGCCGCGGCAGCACCTCGGCGGCGAACGCCTCGAGCTCGGGCTCGGGCGGCTGGCGTTCGTCGCGGACGAGGCTCAACACGAGGTGCGTGCAGCCGGCCGCCCGGTAGGCGAGCAGCTGCTCGACGCAGGCGTCGGCGTCACCGGCGACGACGTACTTGCCGGAGAGGTCGGTGAGGTAGCGCGGCTCGCTGTAGCGCCACGCGAGGTGCTCGTCGCCGCGGCGCACCGCCGCGGCGTGGTCGGCCCCGTACGACACGTAGACGTAGGCGCCGAAGGCGAAGTCGGGCATGAGGATGCGCCGCGCCGCACGCGCCTGTGCGCGCACCTCCTCGTAGGCCCGGCCGCAGCGCTCCGCGGTGTACATGTACGGCAGGAACCCGTCGCCCCGCAGCGCAGCCCGCCGCACCGACGGCTGCTTGCGCCCGGCCACCCACAGCGGCGGGCCGCCGGGCCGCACCGGCAACGGGTTCAGCCAGACGTCGTCGAGCGGGTAGAGGTCGCCGGGCCACGAGAAGCGGGCGCCCGAGAAGTAGAGCCGGACGATGTCGATGACCTCGTCGGTGCGGCGCCCCAGCAGCTCGTTGGGGACGCCGGCGGCCGGCAGCTCACGCGGGTTGTCGCCGCCGGTGCCGAGCGCGAGCACCGCGCGCCCGCCCGAGATCCGGTCGACCCCGGCAAACTCCTTGGCCAGCAGCGAGGGGTGGCGCAGCGGCGCGATCGCGGCGGCCACGCCCACGGCGATGCGCTCGGTGGCACACGCCATCGCCGTCGTCATCGACACCGCGTCCCACACTGGCCGGCTGTGCAGCAGGTGCTCGCCGCAGAAGAGGCCGTCGTAGCCGAGCTGCTCGACCAGCCCGAACGTGGGGAGGCCCCAGAACTCGTGCCCGGACGTGATGCCGACGAACATCAGGCGGCGAACGCGCGAATCATCGCCTCGTGGTTCGCGAGGATCGCGGCCGGCGGCAGCGCGAAGCTGGGGGAGTAGATCATCACGAAGTCGACGAGGCCGTCGTAGCGGCGCAGCTGGGCCCGCACGTCGGCAGGCGTTCCCGCCAGCGCGATCGCAGCGACCATCGCGTCGGTCACGCGCGCCACCGCGCCAGGGATGTCGCCCGCGAAGAACGCCTCGCGCACGGCGTGGTACTCGGCGAGGAACCCGTGCCGCGCCATCAGCGGCTCGAAGTAGGTGGTGACCGCCGCGTAGAAGGCGATCTGGTGGCGCGCGAGCTGGCGTGCGCGGTCGGCGTCGTCGTCCACCGCCGTGATCACGAGCACGCCGAGCTCGAGCTCGTCCAGGGTGCGGCCGGCCTTCGCGGCGCCCTCGGCGACCGCGGGCAGCAGCGTCTCGCGCAGGAACTCCGGCGAGTTGACCGCGTTGAAGTTGACGCCGTCGGCGATCTCGCCGGCCAGGCGGGCCATCCCCGGCAGCGAGCAGCCGATGTGGATCGGCGGCGGGTCGGCCAGCGGCCCGTTGAAGCGGAGGTAGTTGCGCACCTGGAACACCTCGCCCTCGAAGCTGACGGGCTGCAGCGCGCCGGCGGTCCAGAGCAACCGGATGCCCTGGATGTACTCCCGCATACGCCGTAGCGGCCGCTCGTACGAGATGCCGTGCCAGTCCTCGTTCCACGCCCTGGCGGTGGTGCCCAGGCCCAGCGTGAAGCGCCCACCCGACAGCTCTTGCAGGTCGGCGGCGGCCAGCTCCAGGTTCGGCAGCGTCCGCGTCCACTGCGCGACATCTGTGCCGATCCGGATCCGGCTCGTCGCGCACGCGACAGCAGCCAGCGGGATGAGCGAGTCGCGGAAGGCCTCGGCATGCCACACGCCGCCCAGGCCGACCTGCTCGGCCAGCTGCGAGAGGCGAACGATGTCGGCGATCGAGACCTGCTCGCCCGTGAAGTGGATGTCGACGCGTGGGGCGCCGCTGCGCGTGCTCATGGGCGGCATCCTAGAGGCTGGCGCCGTACCGCCTACGTGGTCTTTGCGGTGCCGGTGCCGAGCCCGCCGAGCAGTGCCTCGAACAGCTTGTCGAGCGGCTTGAACGACTTCGGCCGCTCGAACGCCACCTTCTGGCCGAACTTCGAGAGGTTCACGGTGACCGTGATCGACGCCGACTTGAGGCCCTTCGTCCCGGAGGCCGGCAGCGGCAGGAGCCCACCGGTCGACGACTTCGCGGCAGCCAGGTCTTTCGGGCTGAGCGTCGAGACGATCTCGATCCGGCGCAGCAGCAGGTCGTCGCGGCCGATCAGCAGCGTCACGTCGGTCTTGTCGGCGAGCTGCGTCACATCCCCCGAGCTCCCGCTCGAGAGGCCGCTGCTCTTGCTCACCTTCGCCAGCTCCTTGGCGTCGAACTCGCCGGTGAGCAGCCACGTCGAGACGCCGTCCACGGTCGGCCCCTCGGTCACCTTCACGTCGAGGCCGCTGCGCAGGAGGTCCGAGAGCGAGCCGGTGAGCTGCTTCGGGCTGGTGTCGAGCGTCAGTCCGCTGCCCTTGGCCTTGGTGTCCTTCAGCCCGTACCAGACGCCGCCGAAGTTGACGTAGAGCTCGGTGCCGCTCGTCCGCAGCTCCGCGGCCAGCGCCTGCCCGCTCGCCGACATCTTCCCGGCCATCACGATCGTCTTCTGCGAGAGACCGCCCTTCACCGTGATGTCGGTCGGGGGGACGAGCTTCTTGACCTGGGCCGCGGTGAGCGTGCCGTCGCCGGTCGCCGTCGCATGCATCTCGACCTCGAGGTGGAGGCCGTCCTTCTTCTGGAGTGCTGCGGCGCTGCTCGCGAGCAGCTTGTCGGCTGCGGGGGGTGACGCGGCCAGCGCTGAAGGCGCGAGCACGGCTACGACGGCGGCGAGCACGACGGGGAGAAGCGGGCGCATACGCATGTCTCGAAGTATGCGCGCTGCGGGGCGAGGCCGCCAGGCACCGTGCCCGCGCCGCGCGCACGGTGCTCCTGCACCGCGTCCACTGGATTCCCGTGCGGCGACACTGTAGGCTCGCTTGCATGGCCATCGCCCAGGCTGCCAGTCAGTCACTCGAGCTCGCCCCCGGTGCGCTGCACGCGCTCGGCGGCGTCGTCCCCGTCGACGGTCGGATCAGCTGGTTCGACGAGTCGGCCCGCGGCTTCGCGCCGCTCCTCTGCTACCTCCTCACCGAGCCGGACGGCGACGTCATGCTCGACACGAGCCTGCCCATTTTCGAACGCGAGATCGTGAAGCAGCTCGGCCTCCTGCACCCGGCCGACAAGCCACTGTCGCTCGCGCTGTCGCGCAATCCCGAGTTCGACTCGATCGGCAATGCGGGCCTCATCCTCACCACCTTTCGCACGCAGAAGCTGATCTCGGTGTTCAACGGGGAGCCATGGCTCTACTTCCGCAGCCGTTCCGGCGCTGTCCCGCCCGAGGGGCGGCCTGCCGACATGCGCCCGGAGTGGATCGAGATCATGCGGGGGATGGAGATCCCGGTCGGCAGCGGCGGCCGCAGCCTGCTGGTCACCATCGCTCCGCTCCGACTGCTCTCGACCGTCTGGGCGTACGACGCGGCGACGCGGACGCTGTTCACCTCGGATGCCTTCGGGCACAACCTGATGGAGCGCGAGGACGATCCGTGGATCGTCGACGCGAGCAACGACACGACGTCGTACGAGCAGGTGCGCGATCACATGCTCGCCAAGTTCGACTGGCTCGCGGCGGCGCACACCGAGCTCATCCGCGAGCAGCTCACCGAGGTCTTCTCGACGCACGACGTCGAGACCATCGCACCACAGTTCGGTCGGCTCATCCGCGGCCGGGACGTCGTCGCACGCCATCGCGACCTCGTGCTCGCCGCCCTCGAGGAAGTAGGAGTCTAATGGGTGATTACAGCCTGCCGCGCGAGCTCGCGCCTGGCATCTTCTGGCTCTCCGACTGCCTTGCCATGCAGCACCAGGGGATGACGGTGCACGCCTACGGCTCGGCGTACCTCGTGGTCGGCAGCGAGTCGTCGCTGCTGGTCGATACCGGGCATCCCAAGGACTATGCGGCGATCTGCGAGCAGCTCGACATCTGCCACGCCAAGGGCGCGCCGCCGGTCAAGTACATCATGCCGACCCACTCCGAGGTGCCCCACGCTGCGAACCTTGCCTCGCTGCTCGACCGCTACCCGGAGTCGATGGTCTACGGCGATGTCCGCGACTACCACCTCATCTTCCCCGAGGCCGCCGACCGGCTGGTGCCGATGAAGGCCGGCGACGAGATCGACCTGGGCACCACGACGTTCGTCTTCCTCGAGGCCGTCGTCAAGGACCTCGTCACGTCGCTCTGGGGCTTCTCGACCGCGCAGGGCGCCCTGTTCCCCGGCGACGGCTTCGCCTACATGCACCATCACCACGAGGGCCAGTGCGGCATGACCGCCGAGGAGTGCCCCGACCTGCCGGTGGAGGAGTTCACGGCGCTGTTCTCGGAGTTCGCGCTCTACTGGACGCGCTTCACCGACATGGACGGCGTGATCGCCCGGCTCGACGCGATGATCGACGTCGACCTCCCCGTCCAGCTGATCTGCCCGGGCCACGGCAACCCCGTCCTCGACCCGTCGGTGACCTTCCCGCGCGTCAAGGAAGGCCTCCTGCTCGGCGCCGGCGTCACGAACTAGGCGGAGCCATGGAGACTCCCGACCGCTACTTCACCTTCCACGCCGAGACGTTCTCGAGCGGGACGAAGGGCCGCGCGTTCTCGCGCATCCGCAACAACGTCTTCGTCGTCGACGACCCGTCGCGGCCCGGCTACGACGGGCCCGGCGAGGAGCCGGGCGCCGGCGAGCTGTTCATGGCCGCCATCACCACGTGCGCCGGCCTGATGATGGAGCGCCTGGCGCGGGCCGACGGCCTGCCGCTCGCGCACGTGCACGTCGGCATGCAGGGCTCGCTCGACACGCAGGCCGACTTCGGCGGCAATCCGCCCGTCCTCGACAGCGCCCGCATGCTCTTCACGTTCAGCGGGCTGTCGGGAGAGCAGGCCGAGCAGCTCGTCGAGACGTTCAAGCGCCGCTGACCGCTGTACGGCTCGGTCGCGGTCGCGACCCCCGACACGGTTGTCGAGTGGCGCCTGGAGGAAGAGCAGCCGGACGCGTAGGCGGTCAGGCGGCGAGACGCGCACTGCGGCGCCCGGCGGCCTTGGCCTCGTAGAGCGCAGCGTCGGCGACGGCCAGCAGGCCGCCGATCTCGTTGCCGTGGTGCGGGGTCAGGGCGATGCCGATCGACACCGACGAGGCGAGTGCGGCGGCGCTCGTGCCTGCCAGGCTCGCGGTCACCTCGTCGACGATCGTGCGGGCGACCTCCTGGGGGTCGGCGGCGCCGTCGTCGAGCCAGAGAGCGAACTCGTCGCCGCCGAGGCGGCCTGCGAAGCCCCGGCGCGCGAGCACGCGCGCGGTCTCGATCAGAACGACGTCGCCGGTGGCATGGCCGTGGGTGTCGTTGATCTGCTTGAGACGGTCGACGTCGCAGATCATCACCGCGCCGGGCGCCCCGCCGGCGATCCTGCCCTGGACATCCTGCAGCCAGTGGCGACGGCTGCTGATACCGGTGAGGGCGTCCACGAACGCGATGCGCTCGAGCTCCTGCACGCGGTCGGCGAGCGGACTGCCAGCGCGGCTCGCCTGCGGCGCCGCATCCTGCGCGAGCTCGTCGAGCACGCTCTCGGGCAGGCCGAGCAGCGCGAGCGCCGCCGTGACGATCTCGGGATCGGGGTCGGCTCCGGCGATCATGCCGACGACCTGGTCGGCGAGCTGCACGCAGGCGGCCTCGGCCGACGGCAGCTCGCAGCCGGTGGCGCCGCCGTGATGGGCGGCAATCGCATGGAAGACGTCGTCGGGAACCTCGGAGCGGCTGGCATAGAGCGCGCCGACGTAGGCGTGGTCGACCCCGAGCACCTCGCGCTCGCGGGCCGCACGCTGGGCGCCGCTCGGGTACGCGAGCGCGATCTCGTCGACGGCATCCTCACCGAACACGAGCGGCAGCACGACCTTGCCGATGTCGTGGAGCAACCCTGCCAGGTGCGCGGTCTCGATCGAGGCGCCGCTGCGCTCGGCTGCTGCTGCGGCGCAGGCCGCGACCGCGACGGCGTGCGCGTGCATCTGCCCGCGCGACGCGCGCCCGCTGCCGGGTGCCCGCTCGAGGTAGCGATAGGTGGCGGTCTCCAGGGCGATCTGGCCGAGGCGGCGCCTACCGACCATCGCGAGCGCCTGGCGGATCGTCTTGGCCCGGATCGGGCGCGCCATCACGGCGGAGTTGGCGAAGCGCAGCAGGTTTGCCGCGAATCCCTCGTCGTGCTCGATCGTGGCGATCAGCTCTGTGGCAGAGGACTCCGGGTCGTCGGCAAGGGCGCAGATCTGTCGAACGGTGCGGTCGAGCACGGGCAGCGGCCCGAGCCGCTCCAGCTCAGCGTGAATCCTCGCATCGAGTGCTGCGTCCATCCCTGTCTCCCCATTCCCGGTGATGAGAAGGTATTCGACCACCGAGAAGGGGTAGTGAACCCCCCGCAACAGTGAGATCTGCCGGCTCGCCCGTCTAGTCGCCGGGCAGCCGCTGGAACTCGATGAAGGTACCGACGTCGGGCCGGCGCGCGAATCGGCCGTCACGTTCGATCTCGGCCATCAGCGGCTTCAGTGTGAGCTGGCGCGGATCGCCCGGCGCGGCATCGTGAAAGAGGGCATGACCACCGGGCTGCAGTTGCAGGCAGAACCGTTCGAAATCGGAGCGCGTGCCCTCGAGGCTCGGATCTCCGTCGACCAGGACAATCGCGTAGTGCCCTGCGAGCGGCTCGACTGTTTGCGAGTCCTCGCGGCTCAGATGCACCCGGTCGGCCAGGCCGTAGCGCGCAAAAGCCTCACCGAGCTTGCTGTCGAAGCGGTCGCCGAGCTGCGGGAGCTTCGACTGGGGATCGAACGAGTGAAGGGTCGCGGCTCGCGCCATGGCCGTCGCGAGCACGAGGGTGCTCCCGCCTCGCTCGCGACCGAGCTCGATGAGCGTTGAGGGCCCGGCGTTCGCGGCGAGCCTCCCGAGGTGGGCGACCTCGATCAGCGACATGGACGCAAGGCCCCGGTTGGCGGGATTGCTGGAGAGCACGAGTGGCGCGACATCCTCGAAGCGCTCGAGCTCGGCGGGCCAGCGGTCGAGAGCGGAGAGCCGCGAGCGACTTGCCAGCCAGTAGCCGACCGATCCGAGCAGCAGGTCGGGCCGCTCGACCGCGACGGTTCCGAGCAGGCGCCTGCCGAGTCCCGAGTCGAATCACCGTGCAAC
Organism: Actinomycetota bacterium; assembly: GCA_947445525.1. Classification (GTDB taxonomy): domain Bacteria; phylum Actinomycetota; class Thermoleophilia; order Gaiellales; family Gaiellaceae; genus CANFDS01. The sequence continues at coordinate 15,413 of CANFDS010000005.1, forward strand.
CAGGCGGCGCGCACGGGCTCTTGCGGCACAGACGGCATTCATGGCTGCTCTGCCATCTCGCGGAGCATCGTAGCTCGCACCTCGCTCAGGCCCCGGGCCGGCTGCACGACGAAACCCGCCGGTCGGGCGGGTTTCGTGAGGCTGCGGGACAGGGATTCGAACCCCAACTTCCCGGTCCAGAGCCGGGCGTCCTACCGTTAGACGATCCCGCAACGGCTGGGTGATTGTAGCGCCTGGGCGCGCGTGACCGGGTGATCGACAGCACGGGCCGCGTCTTCACGCTGCGGGGCGCCGTGGCGCGGCCTCGCGTCGCTCAGATCTCGAGCCGGAACAGCGTCACCAGTCGCTTCTCGGCCTCGGTGTCGATGTGGGCGACGACCTCGACGTACTTCTCCAGTCCCGATCCCTTCAGCTTGGAACGCAGCAGCCCGTCCACCTGGTAGATGCCGCTGGAGTTCGACATCAGGATGTCGATGCCGATCGGGCGGGTCTCGCCGTCCTTGATGTCGACGTCCTCGATCGCGGCGGCCGACAGCGCATGGATCGACACCGAGCCGCGCTCGAAGGGGATGCGCGAGCGGCCCTTGGCCATGTCCAGGGCGTCGGCGACACGCACGATCGCGGCCTCCAGCGTCAGCGGCTTGCCGTCCTTGCGGTGGGTGATGATCGCCTGCAGCACCTCGCTCACGATCACCGTCAGCTCGGGCTCGTCGTAGAGTCCGGCCAGCAGCTCGCGCGCCTTCGGCGCCGCCAGGAAGAGCGAGAAGTCCTCGTGGCCGTCGCGATGGATCGACATGCCGACGCAGTGCAGCAGCGCCCCCAGCACGACGGTGACCTCGGCGTCCTCACGCGTCATGCCGTAGTCCTTCACCAGCGCCGGCTCGATGTCATGCTTGGTGAGCTGCCGGAGCAGTTTGAGCGCGATGTTCGTGACGATCTGGATGTGCACCCAGGAGTGGTCGTTGATCTCCATGCGGGCGACGGCGTTGATGTTGGCGACGTGCCACCACGCCTTGAGCTGGTTGTCGTCGTTGACGCGCTCGATCAGCTCGCGGAGCTTGCGGTTGCCGCGCTCCGGGATGCGGATGCGCATGCGGGCGACCGCCTCCGCGGGTGTCATCCGCACCTCGGACTGGGCCTCCTCCGAGACCGGCTGCAGCTCTGCGCCCGCTGCGGCGCCGACGGGGACGCTGGGGATGGCAGCGGCCGAGGAGGTCGCGTCCGGGATCGGTGTGGCGGGGTCGGGTTCGGGACTCATGCGAAGGTCGGCGGCCGCAGCCGCGCCAGCTGGTGGTACGCCACCGTCCAGGCGACCATCACGGGCGGGATCGCGATGGTGTTGGCCAGGAACATCGACAGCCACATCTGCGGGAAGCGGGGCAGGAACGCGAAGATCGCGAGGCCTGCCAGCGTGACCACGGTGAGGATGATGAACGACAGCAGCGCGAGCAGCAGCATGTCGAGGAAGTTGCCTTTGAGCAGGTCGTTGGCGCGGCGGAACACCTTGCGTAGCTGCACCTCCTCGACGACGACGATCGGCACGCAGATCACCCAGCGGGTGAGCAGGAACAGCAGGATCGGGATGGCGATCAGCGAGAGCAGCGAGAGCAGCCCCGCCAGCAGCGCCGCCCCGAGGGCCACGATCAGCACGGGTAGCAGGAAGCGCTTGCCGCGGCGGTAGAGCTCGGTACGCGGCAGGGGCAGCCGGCCGTTGCGCTGCTCCTCGAGGCCCAGGATAAGCGCGGCCTGGAGCCACGCCGAGCCGACGATCGTGGCGACCGTGAAGACGATCTGCCAGACGGTGGCCACAACCAGGCTCTCCCGCTGCCGGGCGTCGTCCACGACGGCGAAGAGCAGACTCGTGAACGCGAACATCGAGGCTGCGAGCGTCGTGTACTGCCGCGCCGACCGGCGGTAGTACTCGTACGACTCGTTGAGGACCGATCCGACTGTCATCCGGGAGACAGGCTACGCGACGTCGGCGGCCCAGTCGCCGTACAGGGACGTGTAGAGGCTCTTGCGGGCCATCAGCTCGTCGTGCGTGCCCGCCTCGACGACAGCGCCGTGCTCCAGCACCACGATCAGATCGGCACCGCGGATGGTGGACAGACGATGGGCGATGACGAACGCCGTGCGGCTCGAGAGCAGCGTGCGCAGCGCCTCCTCGATGCGGCGCTCGGTGCCGATGTCCACCGACGACGTGGCCTCGTCGAGGACAAGGATGCGCGGGTCGGCCAGCAGCGCGCGGGCGAACGCGACGAGCTGTCGCTGCCCGAGCGAGAGCCGGGCGCCGCGCTCTCCGACCTGCGTGTCGTAGCCGTTCTCGAGAGCCGTGATGAAGTCGTGGGCGCCGACCGCGCGGGCGGCCTGCTCGACGTCGTGCGCCGGGGCGTCGGGACGGCCGAACGCGATGTTGTCGTGGACGCTGCCCGCGAACAGGAAGCCCTCTTGCGGCACGACGCCGAGCTGCGCGCGCAGCGACTGCTGCGTGACGTCGCGCAGGTCGTGCCCATCGATCGTGATGCGTCCGTCGCGCGGGTCGTAGAAGCGGGCGAGCAGCTTGACGATGGTGGACTTGCCGGCGCCCGTGTGGCCGACGAGGGCGACGGTGGTGCCGGCGGCGACAGCCAGGTCGAACCCGGGCAGGACGTCGTCGCCCTTGCCGTAGCCAAAGCGGACATGCTCGAAGGCGACGTGGCCTTCGATCCGCGGCAGCTCCGTGGCGTCGGGCCGGTCCTCGACCTCGGGGGTCTCGTCGAGGATGTCGGTGATCTTGTCGAGCGCGGCGACGGCCGAGAGGAACGTGTTGTAGAGCTGCGAGAGCTGCTGCACGGGGTCGAAGAAGTTCGACAGGTAGCCGATGAAGGCGAAGAGCGTGCCGAAGGTCAGCGAGCGGTCGAAGACGAGCCAGCCGCCGAACCCGAGCACGGTCGCCGTCGCCACCCCAGAGAGCAGGTCGACGGTGGGGAAGTAGATCCCGTTCAGCCGCACCGTCACGTAGTTGGCGGCGCGGTACTCGTGGTTGACCTCGGCGAAGCGAGTGCTGTTCGCGTCCTCGCGCGTGTACGCCTGAACGACGCGCATCCCCGCGATGTCCTCGGCCAGCGTCGCCGTCACCAGCCCGAGCTTCTCTCGCACGCCGCGGTACGCCCGGGCCGAGCGGTTGCGGAACCACGCCGTCGCCAGGCCCATCGGCGGCAGCACGACCAGCGTCGCCAGCGCGAGCCGCCAGTCCAGCACGAACAGCAGGATCGCCGTTCCCAGCAGCGTCAGCGTGTTCTGGACGAGGCTGGCGAGCCCCTCGGTGACGAGCTGGTCGAGCGCCTCGACGTCGTTGGTGAGGCGGCTGACCACGACGCCGGCGCGGTTGCGCTCGTAGAAGCCCAGCGACAGCCGCTGCAGGTGGCGGAACAGGCGGTTGCGCAGATCGGCCAGCATCCGCTCGCCGGTCCAGCCGGTGAGGTACGTCTGCGCGTAGGCAGAGCCCCAGTTGACGAGCCCGGCGCCGACGAAGATGGCGATGATCTCCCACAGCCGCGTGAGGTCGCGGTTGGTGATGCCCTCGTCGATCGCGAGCTTGGCGAGGTAGGGCGGCGCCAGCGCGGTGGCGGTTGCCAGGAGCAGCGTGACCATGCCGAGCACGACCCGCCAGCGGTACGGCCGGGCGAGCTGCGCCAGGGTGCTCAGGCGCCGCTGCGTGCGCTCGCGCGACCAGTCCTTGACCTTGGTGTCGCGCTCGGCGAGCAGCGAGGTGTGGGGGTTGTGCACCCGCATCAGGCGGCGCCCTCCAGCGGCGGCGGCAGCTCGGCCCCGTCCAGCGCGATCTCGACGGCCTGCCGCTCCAGCAGGCCGTGGTCGTGGATCTCGCGGTACACCGGGCTTGTCGCGAGCAGCTCGTCGTGGGTGCCGCGAGCCGCGATGCGCCCGGCTTCGAGCACGACGATCTCGTCGGCGAGCGCGATCGTCGACAGGCGGTGGGCGATGATGATCGTGGTGCGGCCGCGCTTCGCCTCCTCCAGCCCGCTGCGGATGCGCGCCTCCGTCGTGGCGTCAACCGAGGCGGTGGCGTCGTCGAGGATGAGGATGCGGGGGTCGACGAGCAGCGCCCTGGCGATCGCGAGCCGCTGGCGCTGCCCGCCCGAGAGGGTGACTCCGCGCTCGCCGACCCGCGTGGCGTAGCCGTCGGGCAGGCGCTCGATGAACTCGTGCGCCTGCGCCAGCCGTGCTGCGCGCTCGACCTGCTCGTCGGTCGCCTCGGCGCGGCCGAACGCGATGTTCTCGCGCACCGTGGCCGAGAACAGCAGCGGATCCTGGGTGACGACGCCAATCTCGCGGCGCAGCGAGCGCAGCGTGACATTGCGCACGTCCATGCCGTCCACGAGCACGCGCCCTCGCGTCGCGTCGTAGAAGCGCGGCACGAGCGCCGCCAGCGTCGTCTTGCCGACGCCCGTGTGGCCGATGAAGGCGACGGTTCTGCCTGGCTCGAGCTCCAGGTCGATGCCCGCCAGCACGACGCGGCCCTCACCGTACTCGAAGTCGACTCCCTCGAAGCGGACGCGTCCGGGCCCGGCGGGCAACGCGTCGGCGCCGGGGAGGTCGGTGACGCTCTCCGGCTCGTCCACGATCTGGAAGATGCGCTCGCCGGAGGCGGTCGCCCGCTGGGTCAGCCCGATCCAGTTGCCGAGCATGCGCAGCGGCATGATCAGCATCAGCAGCAGCAGGTTGAAGGTGAAGAACGAGCCGAGCGCCAGCGAGCCGTTGACCACCATGCGGGCGCCGACCAGCAGCACCGCCGCCTGCGCGACGAGCGGCAGGAAGCCGAGCAGCGGCACGTAGAACGCGCGCTGGCGGTTGGCTCGCACGGTCTGCTCGAACACGGCCTGCGAGCGGGCCTCGAACGCCGTGGTCGTCGCCTCCTCCTGCGCGAAGGCCTTCACTACGTGGACGCCGACGATCGACTCCTCGGCTGCGGTGGCGACATCGGCGAGGCGTTGCTGCACGTCGCGCAGCACCGGGTGCGAGATGGCGCTGTAGCGGTAGGCGACGGCCACCAGCACGGGCGTCACCGCGATCCCGATCAGCGCGAGCCGCCAGTTGACGACGAACATCACCGCCGTCACGCCCACCACCGTCAGCAGGTGCTGCGCGATGAAGATCAGGCCGTAGCCGAGGAACATGCGCACGCTCGTCAGGTCGACGGTGGCGCGGGACATCAGCTGCCCGGTCTGGTGGCGGTCGTAGAAGCCGAACGAGAGGCGGACGAGCTTCCCGTAGAGCGCAGTGCGCATGTCGTACTCCACCCCGAGCGACTGGTTGCCCGCGATGAAGCGCCGCCCTGCCAGCGCCCCGGCTTTGACCACCGAGACCACGGCGACGGCGACGACGAGCCACCACAGGCGGGTCTGCTGCCCGCCCCGGATCGCATCGATGACGGCGCCGGTGAGGAAGGCGATGCCGATCTGCGACCCCTGCGAGACAATCGCGAGCACGACCGAGACGCCCAGCGAGATGCGGTACGGGCGAAGAAAGCCGAGGAGCCGCAGGAACGTCCGCAGGTTCGTGGGCGTGTCGGGCTCGGTCACCCGTGGAGGATAGCCGTCGCCCCTGGCGGAGCCGTTGCGGCCGATCTATCGCCGTCGTATCCCCGACGCGTGCGTTGTAAGCTCGCCCCAAACGGCGACCGCCCCGAGGAGGGCCCATGGAGCGCATGACGTACTCGAACTTCGGCTACTACAAGCCGCAGGACAGCGACCTCGACGACGCCGAGAAGTGGGCGTTCCCCTTCATCGAAGGCTCGCAGTTCCGCGCGATCAACGTCGGCATCGACGAGCCCGCCTGTCAGATCAACTATGAGGACTGGCTGCCCGGGCCGGACATCTGGTGGAGCATGAACCACGACGAGGTGCACGTCGTGACCAAAGGCCGCGCCGAGGTCGAGTACTGGCTCGCCCCGCTGATGCAGGAGAACAAGCTGGTGATCGCCGACGTCGGCGATGTCTACTTCCTGCCACGCGGTGCCCGGATCCGCTGGCGCGTCCTCGGCGACGAGCCATTCCGCCACCTCTGCATCTGCTACCCGAACCCCGGCTACCCGGTGCCGAAGGCGAAGAGCGTCGGCGGCGGCATGACCGACCCGCCGAAGACGCGGTAGAGGACTTCGCTCGGGTGTCCCGCTACATCGGCATCGACGGATGCAAAGCCGGCTGGCTGGCCGTGTCGCGTGGGCGGTCTGGAGTGACGTGGCGCATGTTCAAGACCATTAGAGACGTGGCAGCCGCATTTCCGGGAGCTGAGCGCATTCTCATCGACTGTCCCATCGGGCTGCCGTCGTCGGCTGCTCCGATTCGGCCCTGCGATCAGCTGGCTCGGAAAGCTCTCGGCAAGCCACGAATGTCGAGCGTATTCCCTGTCCCGTGTCGTGAAGCGCTCATGGCCGGAGGGCTGGTCGAGGCCCGCCGCATCAATCAACTGCATCTCGGCAGGAGCCTCGGAGCTCAGACCTGGGCGATCTCCTCGAAGATCGCCGAGGTCGACGAGTTTCTGCGGGCCGATCTGAAGCGGCACGTCGTGTTCCGAGAGATCCACCCCGAGGTGTGTTTCTGGGCGCTCGCCGGCGGGCATCCGATGGTGCACCGCAAGAAGACAGGGGCAGGAGAATACGAGAGACTCCAGGTGCTTCGGCACCATCTCCCCGAGATCGATGACCTCATGAGCGACGTTCGTTCGACCACACTCCGGAAGGATGTCCAGCCCGACGACGTGATCGACGCAGCGGTTGGATTCGTCACCGCTGAAGCGCGAAGTGGGAGGATCAGCACACTGACAGGCAGCCCATCTCACGACGACTCAGGGTTTCCTCTGGAGATGCTGTACCTCCATCCGGACACCGACTGACCCCGGCTCTCAGACGTCAGAGTGCGATGGCGGTCAGCTCCGCGGCGATTGCCGCGAGCGCGCGGTCGAGGCGCTCGCGGTTGCCGGGCTGGTGTGGCCACGAGCTGGCGCCCGACGGGTGGGGGAGGGGGATGACGACGGCGCCGTCACGCTGGAAGCGCTCGCCGATCAGGGCTGTAAGGGGGAGCGAGCCCGTTCGGCTGCCGGCACCGCCGAGCAGCCCCTGGATCGCCAGGCCGCCGACGGGCACGACGAGCCTCGGTGCGAGCAGGCGCAGCTCCTCGTCGCGCCAGCGGGCGCAGAGGTCGCGCTCCGGGGGCGACGGCGCCCGGTCGCCGCGGCCGCCGGGCACGCGACCCGGGTAGCAGCGCGTCACCGACGCACAGTAGAAGGTCGCGTAGAACGCCTCCTCGTCGAGTCCGAGCCAGCGGCGGAGCTGCTTGCCGGCCCGCCCGCGCCACGGACGGCGCTCGTCGCCCTCGACGATCCCGGGTGCCTGCCCCAGCAGGTACGCCTGCTGCCCCGGCCGCCCCTCGAACACCGGCAGCGACTCGACCTGGAAGCCCGCGTCGTGGCAGGCGTGGCAGTCGCGGCAGGCGGCCTGCACGGCGAGCAGGGCGGCGCTCACCGCAGGGGCACCCGCACCGCGACGAACCGTGTGCCGGCGAACACGGTTGCGCCAGTGACGCCGGCACCACCACCGCCGACGGCACCAGGACTGCCGCTACCACAGCCGGCCTCCCTCAGCTCCGCGAGCAGCCCGTCAGCGGTGAAGAAGCACTTGAGCGCCTCCCAGCGCGAGCCGTCGTTGAGAGTGCGCTCCTGGATCGCCTCGGCGGCGACGCCGGGCCGCAGCGCCGAGTCGACGATCACGAGCTCGGGTGCGAGCCGCCTCGCCTCGCCGAGGAAGGCCGCGCGCTCGGCAGGGGCGAGATGGCCGTAGAAGTGACCGCTGAAGACGCGGTCGAGGGCGGCGTCGGAGAAGGGGAGCGCGAAGGCGTCGGCGCGGACGAAGCGCCCACCGGGCACCCGGCCGCGCGCGACCGCGAGCATGCGCTCGCTCTGATCGCTGCTGATCACCTCGCCGGCCCAGCCCGGCCGGTCGCGGTCGGCGAACAGCCCGGTGCCGCGCCACCAGTCGTCGTACTCGTCGGCCCGCGCGTCGTAGTAGTCCCTCATCCCGTCGCCTAGAGTAGAGCGCATGCTGCTGGAGGCCGTGCCGAACTTCTCGGAGGGCCGCGACGAGCTCACCCTCGCGGCGCTCGGCGCGGCGCTCGCCGCGCATGCCCGCGTCCTCGACGTGCACGCGGATGCCGACCACGACCGCTGCGTCTTCACCGTGGTGGGCCGGCCCGATCAGCTGGTCGAGGCTCTCGTCGGCGCCGTCCGGGTCGCACTCGAGCGGATCGACCTGCGTGCGAAGAGCGGCGTGCATCCGCGCATCGGCGCCGCCGACGTGCTGCCGATCGTGCCGCTCGAGCCCCACCAGCTCTCTGCCGCCCGCGTCGCGGCGACCGCGCTTGCGCGCCGGCTGGCGCACGAGCTCGGCGTGCCGGTCTTCCTCTACGGCGCCTGCGCCGGCGGCCTGCGACCCTCGCACTTCCGCCGTGGCGGGCTCTCCGCGCTCTGCGCGCGCGTGCTGGCGGGAGAGCTCCGGCCCGACTTCGGGCCACCGCTGGTCGACCTGCAGCACGGCGCCTGCCTCGTCGGCGCACGGCCACCGCTCGTCGCCTTCAACGTCAATCTGGCAACCGGTGACGTCGAGGTCGCCCGCGCGATCGCCGCGGTCGTGCGCGAGGCGGGCGGGGGCTTCCCGGGTGTGCGCGCGCTCGGGCTCGCCCTCGAGCGGGCCGGCTGCGTCCAGGTGAGCATGAACATCGAGGACTGGCAGACGGCGCCGCCGCACCTGGTCGTCGCGCGCATTCGCGAGGAGGCGGCGCAACGCGGGGTGGAGGTGCTCGGCTCCGAGCTGGTCGGGCTGCTCCCGGCCGGCGCCGCCGCGCTCGCTGCGGCAGGGCCGCTGGGCCTGCCCGGGCTGGCACCCGACCGGATCCTCGAGAGTCGCGCGCTCGGCGCCTAGCGCCGCTCGGCCCTGCCCGCCCGTAAACTGCCCGCGTGCGCAACCTGAACCTTCACAGCTTCATCCGCGGTCGCAACCCGTATCGTGACGCTGCCCTCGTCAATGCGGGCCTCGGCGTCGTCGTCATCGTGGTCGCAGTCGCCACTGGCGGCTCCGTCGTACGCGCCGTGGTCGCCGTGCTGATCGCATGGGTGGCCGGCACTGCGTACTCGTGGTGGCGCGTCCGCCAGCGCGCCGCCCGCGACGCCGACTGACCCGCGCCGCCGGTACCCTGCCACGCATGGCCTCCAAGAAGCAGCAGAAGCGGCGTGACAAGTCCATGCGGCACGGTCTCGGCCGTCACGCGTTCGAGTACGTCACGCTCGACGAGGAGGGCAACGAGGTCGAGGTCGAGGATGCGCCGGCCGAGAAGCCTGCGCGCGCGAGTGGCAAGAAGGGCTCCACCCAGCAGCGTTCGCGCCGTCAGCCAAAGGTGCCCCAGCCGCCGTCGGTCAAGCGCATCGGCAAGAAGGCGGCCCTCTTCATCCCGGTCATTTTGCTGCTGACGCTGTCGCAGAAGAACGTCGCGATGGAGGCCCGCATCATCCAGGCGCTGCTGTTCGCCGTCATGTTCGTCGCGATCATGTGGCTCAGCGACCACCTCGTCTACAAGATGTACGTCAAGCGCCAGGCCAGGGCGAAGGAAGCCCCGTCGGGCAAGCCGGGCTCGGGCAGGCCCGGCAAGGACTGAGCTCGGTGACCCTCTCCGTCCACGGCTATCCGCTCGGGCAGTACCAGACCAACTGCTACGTCGTGCGCGCCGCCGACGATGCGACCGACGCGGTCGTTGTCGACCCGGGCGCGCAGGGCCCCGTGCTGATCGCCGAGCTCGACCGGCTCGGTATTCGGCCCGTGGCGATCCTCGTCACGCACTTCCACTTCGACCACATCGGCGCCGTTGCCGACCTGGCCGAGGCGTATGGCTGCCCCGTCTCGATGTGTGCCGACGAGGCCTACGGGCTGGAGAACCCGGATGCGGTGTTCCCCAACAGCGGCGCGCGGCCGTGGGTGCCGGAGGTCCGCCTCGCGGGCGACGAGACGTTCACGGTCGCCGGCGTCACCTTCGAGACCGTGCGAGTGCCCGGCCACTCGCCCGCGCACATCGCCTTCCACGCCGATGGCTGCCTGTTCTCGGGCGACGTGCTCTTCGCCGGCTCGGTCGGCCGCACCGACCTGCCGGGGGCCAGCTGGGACGTGTTGAAGGAGTCGCTTCGCCTGCTCGGCGAGCGCTTCCCCGCGGCCACTGACGTCTACTCGGGACATGGCCCGGCGACCACGCTCGGCCAGGAGCTGCAGACGAATCCCTTCCTCGCCGAGCTGCGCGCCGAGCGCGAGGCCCGCCCGGAGCCAACGGCGTGAGCGCGCGCATCGAGGCGCCGCGCGGCACGCTCGACGCGCTGCCGGCGGCGTCGGGCGCCCGCGATCTCGTGCTGCGCACCACCGCCGAGGTCGCCGGCGTCTACGGCTACGGCGCCATCGTCACCCCGACGTTCGAGTCCACCGAGCTGTTCCGGCGCACTGCCGGGCTCGGATCCGACGTCGTCTCGAAAGAGATGTACACGTTCGAGGACCGCGGCAACCGCTCGCTCACGCTGCGCCCCGAGGGCACCGCCGGCGTCGCGCGTGCGTACGTCGAGCATGGCCTGCACAAGACGCCGCAGCCGGTCAAGGCCTGGTACGCCGGGCCGATGTTCCGCTACGCCGCGCCGCAGAAGGGCCGCTACCGCGAGTTCTGGCAGGTCGGCTTCGAGGCAATGGGCAGCGCCGATGCCGGCCTCGACGTCGAGGTGATCCGGCTCTTCGTCGAGATCGTCGACCGGCTCGGCCTGACGGGCGTCCGGCTCGAGCTCAACTCGATCGGCGACCGGCAGTGTCGCCCGGCGTACGTCGAGCAGCTGCAGGGCTTCCTCGCCGACCACCGCTCCGAGCTCGACGACGACGCCCGCGCCAAGGCCGCTACGAGCCCGCTGCGCGTGTTCGACACCAAGAGCCCGCGCGTCGCCGAGCTGCTGGCCGCCGCGCCGACGATCGGCGGCTCGCTCTGCGCCGACTGCGCCGCCCACTTCGCCGAAGTGCGCGCCGTGCTCGACGCGCTGGGCGTCGTCTACGAGGTCAAGCCGACCCTCGTGCGTGGCCTCGACTACTACACGCGCACGGTCTGGGAGTTCGTCAACGACGACCTCGACGCCTCGCAGAGCACCGTATGTGCCGGCGGCCGCTACGACTACCTGATCGAGGAGATCGGTGGCCAGCCCACGCCCGGCGTCGGCTGGGCGGCCGGGGTCGAGCGGCTCGCACTCTCGCTGGGCGACCTCGAGGCGCAGCCGGAGATCGATGTCTTCGTCGCCGTTGACGATCCCGTGCGCCGCACCGAGGCGCTCGTCGCGCTGGCCGCGCTGCGCAGCCTGGGCCTGCGCGCCGAGACCGACTATGCCGGCCGCTCGCTCAAGGGCCAGCTGACACAGGCGCAGCGCGTGGGCGCGCAGACAACCGTGATCGTGCGGGCCGACGGGGTCACCGTCCGCCGGCGCGGGGCAGACGACATCGTGGTCGAGACGATCCAGGAGGCGGTGGAGAAGCTGTGAGCGAGTGGCGCGACATGATGTGCGGAGAGGTGCGGCCGGAGCACGTGGGCCGGAAGCTGACGCTGTCGGGCTGGGCCGCCCGCACGCGCGACCACGGCGGGCTCGTCTTCGTCGACCTGCGTGACCGCGCCGGCAGCTGCCAGCTCGTCATCAACCCGGCTAACGCGCCCGAGGCGCACGCACTCTCGGCGCAGCTCCGCAACGAGTTCGTGGTGCGCGTCAGCGGCGAGCTCGTCCGCCGCTCCCCCGATGCCGTCAACCCCAACATCCCGACCGGCGAGCTCGAGCTGCAGGTCGAGACGCTCGAGATCGTCTCGAAGTGCCCGCCGATCCCGTTCCAGCTGGACGAGGAGGGCGTCGACGAGACGCTGCGACTGCGCTACCGCTGGCTCGACCTGCGCCGCGAGCGGCTCCAGCGCAACATCGCCCTGCGCGCGAAGATGGTCTCGCGGATCCGCCAGGTGATGGAGGAGGCCGGCTTCCTCGACATCCAGACGCCGATCCTGGCCAAGCCGACGCCCGAGGGCGCACGCGACTTCCTCGTGCCCAGCCGCCTCTCGCAGGGCAGGTTCTTCGCGCTGCCACAGTCGCCGCAGATCTACAAGCAGCTGCTGATGATCGCCGGCTTCGACCGCTACTACCAGATCGCGATCTGCTTTCGCGACGAGGATCTCCGCGCCGACCGCGTGCAGGAGATCACCCAGCTCGACGTCGAGCTGGCCTTCCCCGACCAGGAGGCGCTGTTCGCGCTGATGGAGCGGATGGTCTCGACGGTGTGGCGCGAGTGCATCGGGGTCGAGCTGCCCACGCCGTTCCGGCGGATGGACTGGGATGAGGCCGACGTGCGCTACGGCTCTGACAAGCCCGACCTGCGCTTCGGCCTGGAGATCGAGGATGCGACCGAGATGACGCGCGGCTCCGGGTTCGGCGTCTTCGCCGGCGCCGAGGCGGTGCGCTTCCTGCGCATCCCGCGCGAGCTCTCGCGTGGCGAGCTGACGAAGCTCGAGGAGGTCGCCAAGGAGTGGGGAGCGAAGGGGCTCGCGTACGTCATCTTCGCCGCGGACGGAGAGGTGCGCTCGCCGATTGCCAAGTTCCTCTCGGCGGCCGAGCTGGCCGCGATCCACTGTGAGCCCGGGCACACGGTCGTGTTCGGCGCCGCCGCACCGGCGATGGTCTCGCGTGTGCTCGGCAACCTGCGCCTGCACATCGGCCGCGAGCTCGGGCTGATCGACGAGTCGCTGTGGCTGCCGTGCTGGATCACCGACTTCCCGATGTTCGAGTGGGACGAGGACGACCAGCGCTACGGTGCCGTCCATCACCCGTTCACGCGGCCGCGCGCCTCGGACGAGCATCTGCTGGCGACCGACCCCGGCGCGGCCAAGGCCCATGCCTACGACCTCACGCTGAACGGCGTCGAGATCGGCGGCGGCTCGTTCAGGATCTACGAGCACGACCTGCAGGCGCGCGTCTTCGACATCCTGCGCATCGGCGGCGACGAGCAACGCACGAAGTTCGGCTTCCTGCTCGACGCGCTCTCGATGGGCGCGCCGCCGATGGCCGGCATCGCCTTCGGCATGGAGCGGATGATGATGCTCCTGGCCGGCGAGTCGAACCTGCGCGACGTTATCGCCTTCCCCAAGAACCAGGCAGGCAGCGACCCGATGACGGGCGCTCCGAGCGACGTCGACGAGCGTCAGCTGGCCGAACTAGGAATTCGGCTCGCGCTGCCGAAAACCGCCAAGTAGGGTTTGCGGCCGCTCGAGTAGTCATACGTCGGCCGTCGGTACCGATCACGAGGCAGGGCAGACCAGGGGAATGTCGGCAGGCGAACCAGCACGCGCACGGGCCACCGGGCCGCTGACGCCGTTGCCACGGCTCGAAGATCTGCCACTCGCAGGCGAGGGCTTCGATCGCGACCGCGTTTCCGAGTCGTTCGACCAGTTCCGCCGCCACGTGCTCCAGCTGCAGGCGCAGCTGCGCGTGCTGCAGGCCGCAGGCTCCTCCGGCCGCGTCGAGCCGACGGGGCACGCCGTGCGCATGGACGCGCTGTACCTAATCCGCGCCGCCGCCGAGTTCGCCGACCAGATCGAGCGCGACGCCCAGCCCGCCTCTGCCGCCCAGATCGGCCGCACCGAGGAAGAGGTGCGCCGCAAGCAGACCGAGCTGCAGGCCCGCGGCACCTGGCTGCTCGAGCAGTCACGTCATCAGGCGACCGAGCTCACGAACGCCGCCCGTGCCGAGGTCGAGCAGACGCTCGAGTGGTCGCGTGCACAGGCTCGGCGAACATCGCGCGCGCCCAGCAGGGCACCGAGCAGCTGCTTGCCGCGGCAGGCCCGCCGCCCGAGCACCAGCTCCGCGTCATCGACGCGATCGTCCGTTCGGCCGAGGCTGCCATCGAGTCGAGCCGGCCCGCCAACGGCGGCAACGGTGGCAACGGCCCGAAGCGGCCGGCCGGAGACTCTGGCGGCGAGTTGACGGCCTGGCAGTGTCGTCGCCCGGGGCGCCGCACGGAAACCTCCCACCCGTTTCGCTGATCGCAGGCGGCGGCGCACTCGCCGCTCCCGGCCAGGACGAGCCGGTTGACGTCGTGCCTCCGCCCCCGCCGGTCGCAGACGACTCGGTCATACCGCAGCCCGCGCCCCCGGCCGGCCTCGGCGCCGGCGCCGGCGCCGAGCCCACCAGCGGTCGCCAGCGCTCGCCGCGCCAACCGCGCATGAGCCTCTCGTCCCTCTTCCGGCGAGGCCCGTTTCGCTTCGGCGTGCTCATCGCCTTCACCATCCTGGCGGCGGCGCTCGCGCGCCTCGCCGAGCTGCCGACTGGCTGGATCCTTGGCGTCATCGCCATCGCCTGGGTGCTGGCAGCCCTGATCGAGCGTTCGGCGCATCGGGCAGCGGCGATCGCCATGACCGCGCCGGCGGCTGCTGTGCCCGCTTCCGGCGCAGTCGGCCGGGCCACGGCCAGCGAGGCAGGCGGCACGCGCGCCGCCATCGCCCCGGTCGAGCCCGAGGTGGCCCTGGCGCCACCGCCGGTGGCGCCCGCCCGCCCGCGTGCAGCGGCCCCGCGCGAGGACGAGCTGTGTCTGGAGGACGACGCCGTCATCGACCCGGCGCCGGCACCCGCCGTACACCCGGCGCAGCAGCCGGCTCCGCCGCCCGGCCAGGCCCTGGCGGTAGGCGCCGACGAACCGGAGCGTGGAGCGGTCGCCGAGCAGGCCTCGGCGCCCGAGCAGGCGTCCGAGCCCGAGCCGGTGTCGGAGCCCGAGCCGGTGTCGGAGCCCGAGCCGGCGCTCGACCCGGAGCCGGAGCCCGACCTCGTGCTGCCGCCACCGCCGCGGCCACCGTCGAGCAGCTCGCTGCCGCGTGGCATCTGGAATCTCTGGGAGGCACCCACCTGGCGATGCCAGGTTTACTAGGGCGTGAGGTATCGGCGTGGTGGGGCACCCAACTCCCTCCGTCATGTGTGTTGCGGCCGGCGTTGCCGCGGGCCGGCACCGTGCATCGGCTAGCGTGGCTCCCGTGATCGACGTCAGCGGCGATGCAACGAGGGATGGGCAGTTCGCCCTCGTCCGGCTGCGCCTCGACGGCGACCGCATCGTTGACGCCGACGCGGACGGGCTGGCCGGGCCGCTGCGCGGGCTGACGCTGCTCGAGGCGGCCGCCGTGGGCGGCGACGAGCTCGCCGTGGACGCCCTGGCCGCCGCCATCGGGCCGGTGTTCCGCGCGCGCCGCGCCCCGGGAAGGGTCGCGGTCGCGATGAGCGGCGGCGTCGACAGCGCCGTGGCGCTGCTGCGGGCGGGCCCCGCCGCCCTCGGCGTCACGCTCCGCCTCTGGCAGGACCCGGCGGGCGCCGACGCCTCCCGTGCCTGCTGCTCGTCGGAGAGCGTGCTGGCGGCACGGCGCGCCTGCCACCAGCGTGGCCTGCCCCACGTCACGCTCGACCTGCGCGAGGAGTTCCGCCGCGCCGTCGTCGGCCCGTTCGTCGCCGGCTACGCACGCGGCGAGACGCCCAACCCGTGCACCCGCTGCAACGGCTCGTTCCGTTTCGGCGAGCTCGTCCGCTTCGCCCGCCGCGCGGGCGCCGACCGGCTCGCCACCGGGCACTATGCGCGCCTCGTGCAGCGGGACGGCCGCACGCTGGTCGCCCGCGCCGCCGACGCCGACAAGGACCAGTCGTACATGCTGGCCCGTGTCGATCCGCGCCTCCTGGCCCACGTCTGGTTCCCGCTGGGCGAGCAGGGCAAGGCCGACACCCGCGCCGAGGCTGCGCGCGCCGGGATGGAGGCAGCCGGCCGCGCCGAGAGCCAGGAGGCGTGCTTCCTGGCCGGCTCCGACTACCGCGACTTCCTGGCGCGCCAGGGGCTGCGGCCCGTGGCCGGGCCGATCGTGGATGCTGCCGGCCGCGAGCTCGGCCGTCACGCCGGCTCGTGGGGCTTCACTCCGGGCCAGCGCAAGGGCATCGGCGTCGCGGCCGCCGAACCGCTCTACGTCATCGGCTCCGACCAGCGGCGCAACGCCGTCGTCGTCGGGCCACGGACGGCGCTGGCGCGGCGGCGTGTCTCGGTGCGCGGCCGGCTATACGCCGAGGTCGGACGGGCCGGCGCCAAGCTGCGCTACCGCTCCCCGGCGGTCGCCGCACGCGTGCAGCCCTCCTCGCGCGGGTTCGTGCTCGAGCTCGACGAGCCGGCGTATGGTGTCGCGCGCGGCCAGGTGGCGGCGCTCTACGATGGCGACGTCGTCGTCGGTGCCGGCGTTGTCACCGCGTCCCGCTGACCGGGTCGCACAACCAAGAGCGCGAATCAGAATGAGCGCCGTCCGCGGGTGGCTCCGATCGTCCTGCGGCCCGCAGTCCGGCCGCTGCGCGCCCGACCTGTGGGCCTGTGAGCCAGTCGACCCACCCGCTCGCTCCGAGCGTCCCGAGGTTCAACGCTCATTCTGATTCGTGCTCTAAGCTACCGGGGTGCCTCTCGCGGTCTCCCTTAACGACGTCGGTGACCTCGCTCTCGCGGTGTTCCTGATCGCGCTCGGCCTCGGCCTCTTCTACGCCTTTTTCCAGCTCGGCGAGCTCTTCCACCGGCTGGCGAACCTCGTCCGGGGCACCGAGCGCGAGGTGCTGCCGGTGATCGCCAAGGTCGGCGGCACCGTCGACCGCGTCAACGACCAACTGTTGAAGGTCGACACCATGAGCGACAGCGCGGTCGACGCGGTCGAGAGTGTTGACCGGGCCGTACGCGCGGTCAGCTACGGCGTCTCGACGCCGGTGCAGAAGGCCGTCGGCCTCGTCACCGGGCTTAGGTTCGGCGCCGCCTCGCTGCGCGTCGACCGCGACTGGCGCGCGGCCGTCGTCGAGGCGAAAGAAGCAGCGGTCCGGCGCGAGCACGACTTCGTCGAAGAGCTCAACCGCCGCGGCGGCACAGCGGAAGCCGCCCCGGGCGCTGCCCCGGGCGACGCCGGTTCCGGCACCCCGCCCTCGGTCTGACGGCTCCGGCGCTGACGGCGCGCGCGACCCCGGTACCATCCGCTGCCATGCGCACGTCCGCCGAGATCCGCGAGGGCTTCTGCTCCTACTTCGAGTCGAAGGGGCATCTCCGGCATCCCTCGGGCTCCCTCGTGCCGGCCAACTACGACCCTTCGGTGCTGCTCACCACGGCGGGCATGCAGCCGCTCAAGCCGTTCTTTCTCGGCCTCGCCGAGCCGCCCGGGCCGATGCTGACGACCGTGCAGAAGTGCTTCCGCACCACCGACATCGACGAGGTCGGCCAGACCGCACGGCACCTCACCTTCTTCGAGATGCTCGGCAACTTCTCGTTCGGCGACTATTTCAAGGACGGTGCCATCGAGCACGCCTGGGAGTTCGTCACCGAGCACCTGCAGCTCGACCGCGAGCTACTGTGGGCAACCGTGTTCGCCGGCGATCCCGAGCTGGGCCTCGGCCCCGACGAGGTTGCCATCAGGGGCTGGGAGCGGATGGGCGTGCCCGCCGAGCGCATCGTCCGGCTGCCGCGCTCCGACAACTTCTGGCAGGCCGGCCCGACCGGCCCCTGCGGCCCCTGCTCCGAGCTCTACTTCGACCGCGGCGCCGCTCAGGGCTGCGGCCGCCCCGAGTGCGCGCCCGGCTGCGAGTGCGACCGCTACCTCGAGTTCTGGAACCTCGTGTTCATGGAGTTCGAGCTCCACGGAGACGGCTCGCTCACGCCGCTGCCCCGCCAGAACATCGACACCGGCATGGGCGTCGAGCGCACCTCGGCGATCCTCCAGGGCGTCTACTCGGTGTACGAGACCGACGGCTTCCAGGCGATCATGCAGTGGGTCGAGGCCGAGACCGGCACGAGCTACGGCACCGACGAGATCGCGACCAAGGCGCACCGCGTGCTCGCCGATCACGGCCGCGCGATGACCTTCCTCGTCGCCGACGGCGTCACCCCCGGCAACGAGGGGCGCGGCTACGTGCTGCGCCGCGTCATTCGCCGCGCCGTGCTGCAGGGCAACCGTATCGGCCTGGCGGCGCCGTTTCTGGCGCGCCTCGCCGACGTCGTGATCGAGCAGATGGGCGCGGTCTATCCCGAGCTCACGCAGAACCGCAAGGACGTGCACGCCGTGCTGACGGCCGAGGAGGAGCGCTTCTCGCTCACCCTCGCCCGCGGCCTCAAGCTGTTCGAGGAGCGCGCCACCGGCGACGTCGTCACCGGCGACGACGCCTTCCTGCTGCACGACACGTACGGCTTCCCCGTCGAGCTGACAACCGAGCTGGCGCGCGAGCGCGGCAGGGGGGTGGATATCGACCGCTTCCACGAGCTGATGGGCGAGCAGCGCGAGCGGTCGCGGGCGGGCGTGGGGGAGAAGGGCGACCAGCGCGCCGCCGACCTGGCCCGGGCCGCCGGCTTCACCACGCAGTTCGTCGGCTACGAGCAGACCGAGGTGCTCACGCAGATCGGGGTGCTCGAGGAGCTCGGCGACGGCCTCTTCCTGGCGAAGCTGCGCGAGAGCCCGTTCTACGTCGACTCGGGCGGCCAGGTCACCGACGCGGGCGCCATCGAGGCCGAGAACGGCCGCCGTGCCGAGCTGCGCCAGGCCTTCCGCTTCGAGGGCGACCAGGCGCTGCTGTTCGAGGGCGCGGGCTTCGCCGCCGGCGACCGTGTCAGAGCCGTCGTGCCGCGGGCCGTTCGCTTCCCCACGGAGGCGAACCACACCGCGACGCACCTGCTGCACGAGGCGCTGCGCCAGGTGCTGGGCGACCACGTCAAGCAGGCAGGCTCAGCGGTGCGGCCCGACAAGCTGCGCTTCGACTTCACGCACGGCGCCGCGCTCACCGCCGACGAGCGCACGCGCGTCGAGGCGATCGTCAACCGGGCCGTGTTCGAGAACCGGCCGGTGCGCATCTACGAGACGCCGATCGCCGAGGCGCGCAAGCTCGGCGCTCAGATGCTGTTCGGCGAGAAGTACGGGGAGATCGTGCGCGTGGTCGACGTCGAGGGCTTCTCGCGCGAGCTGTGCGGTGGCACCCACGTGCGCGCCACCGCCGAGATCGGGCCGTTTGCGATCCTCTCGGAGGGCTCGGTCGGGTCGGGGGCACGGCGCATCGAGGCCGTCACCGCCGGTGAGGCGTATGCGTACCTGCACGCGCGCTCGGTCGAGGTGGACGAGTTGCGCAGCGAGCTGGAGAAGCTCCGCAAGGAGCTGAAGAAGCGGCCTGCAGCGGGGGCCGGCGGCTCGGCCCCGGCAGGCGCGGGTGGCGGCGCCGACGCCCTGGCAGCGCTGCTCGCCGGCGCGAAGCAGGCGGGTGGCGTCACGGTGGTGGCCGCCGACCTCGGCGAGCTGGACGGTGACGCGCTGCTTGAGTTGTGCGACCGGGTCAAGCAGAAGGCCCAGCCGGCTGCGGTGGTGCTCGGAGCGGCCAGCGAGGGCCGCGTGACGATTGTCGTCAGCGTGGACGCGTCGCTGCCCGGCCGCGGGGTCGACGCCAGCGAGATCGTGAAGGTCGCGGCTGCTCTCGTGGGTGGCGGCGGTGGCGGCCGGCCGACGATGGCGCGTGCCGGCGGCAAGGATCCGGGTCAGATCGGCGCTGCCGTGGCCGCTGCCGAGCAGGCCATCCTGACGATCCTCGGGTAGGGCGCGACGGACCGGCGGGTACGCTGGTTGGCATGAAGATGCTCGCTCTCGACTACGGCAGTGCCCGCACCGGCGTCGCCGTCTCCGACCCGACCGGAACGTTGGCCCGGCCCGTCTGCGCCGTGCGTGCCGTCGGCACCGAGAAGGGGCTCGCGCACCTGGTCAAGGTGATCGGTGAGCACGAGCCCGAGCGGATCGTCGTCGGGCTGCCGCTGACGCTCAAGGGCGAGTACGGGGCGCAGGCCCAGGAGACGCAGCAGTTCGTCGAGGCGCTGCGCGCTGTAGTCGACGTGCCGGTCGAGACCTACGACGAGCGCTTCACCACCGCGCTGGCGGCGCGCGGCGGTGGCGCCGGAAAGTCGGGCGAGGACGCGCGCGCCGCCGCCCACCTGCTCGAGAGCTACCTGCAATGGGCAGCGGGCCGCAGCTAGCCGACGACGCGCCGGTCTGGCCCGTCCCGGGTGCGCCGCCACCGCGGCGTGGCCGGTACCGGCGCCGGCGGCTCGTCGCCCTCTTCGGCGTCGCGCTGGCAACTGCAGTCGCTGCGACCCTGATCGCGCTGGCGGTCGGCCGCGAGAGCGGCCCGCCGCCACCGCCACCCGAGCTTCGCATCACCTTCGCCGAGGGTCTCA
Source organism: Actinomycetota bacterium (assembly GCA_947445525.1). Classification (GTDB taxonomy): domain Bacteria; phylum Actinomycetota; class Thermoleophilia; order Gaiellales; family Gaiellaceae; genus CANFDS01. Next base: position 35,748 of record CANFDS010000005.1, read on the forward strand.
GCCTCGAGGAGATGGCCCGCCAGATCACCACAATCGACGGCATCGCGCGGACGACACGCAAGCTCGACCCGATCATGACCCGTCAGGGCTATCTCGCGGCCACGCGGTCGTGGCTGACGCCCGCCTGGTTCGAGACGCCTCGGCGCACACGGCCGCTCGAGGGCTTCCTCTTCCCGTCGACCTACTCGTTCCTGGAGGCGACGCCGTCACGCACGCTGGCCGCCCAGCAGCTCGGCGCGTTCCGGCAGGTGTGGGAGTCCCTCGATCTCTCGTATGCGCGCTCGAAGAAGCTGACTGCCTACGACATCCTGATCATCGCTTCGATGATCGAGAAGGAGATCGCGGCGCCCGAGGAGCGCGCGCTGGCCGCCGCTGTCATCTACAACCGGCTGAAGGCACGCATGACGCTGGGCATCGACGCAACCCTCCGCTACGGCCTGCGCATTCCCGCGACGCGATCGATCACCGGCGCCGACCTGCGCAGCGACAACCCGTACAACACGCGCAAGCTCCACGGGCTGCCGCCCACGCCGATCGCGAACCCGGGGGCAGCTGCGCTGCTCGCCGCCACCCGCCCGGCGCAGGTGGCCTACCTCTTCTACGTGCGCAAGCCCGACGGTATCCATCACTTCTTCACGGCGAGCTACGACGCGTTCAAGCGTTACTGCGTCGCGCACGGGTACGGTCCCTGCTGATGAGCAGTCTCGACAGCATGCCGCCGGCCGGTGACCCGCCTGTAGAGCCGGGCCTGCCGGCGATCGACGCCGAGACGCGCATCGTCGCGCTGCTCGGCCATCCGGTCGCGCACTCGCTGTCGCCGCGGATGCAGAATGCTGCGTTCCGTGCGCTCGGGCTGAACTGGGCCTACGTGGCGCTCGACGTCGCGCCGGAGCGCGTGGGGGAGGCGGTGCGCGGCCTGGCGGCGCTAGGCCTCGCGGGTGCCAACGTCACGATCCCGCACAAGTCCGCGGTCATTCCCTTCTGCGACGAGGTTGACACCGTCGCGAGACGCGCGGAGTCGGTCAATACGCTCGTGGTGCATGACGGGCGCCTGTTCGGATCGTCTACCGACGGGCTCGCGGTGACGCAGGCTGTGCGCGCGGCGGGGGAGCGGGTGCTGCTGCTGGGTGCCGGCGGGGCGGCGAAGGCTGTCGCTGTCGCGCTGGCGGACGCCGGGGCCGACGTCGTCGTCTCGGCCCGCCGCGACGAGCAGGCGCGCGCGCTGGCAGCCCTCTGTGGGGGCACCACGGCAGCGTGGCCGCCGCGCGGCGACGGCTTCGGCATCCTGCTCAACTCGACGCCGCTGAAGGACGAGCTGATCGTGACGCCGCAGCCGGGCCAACAGGTCGTCGACATGGCCTACAACCGTGACGGCTCGCCGACGGCGCTGGTCGCCGCCGCCTGTGCCGCCGGCTGCGACGTCGTCGTCGACGGGGTGGCGGTGCTGGTCGGTCAGGGCGCTGCGGCCTTCGAGCGCTGGACGGGCCAGGCAGCACCAGTCGCCGCGATGCGCGCAGCGCTGCGCGCGTAGAAGCCCGAGCAGCGGAGAGGCCCGCCGGTGGCCGGCCTCTCCGTGGTGCTTGGGTGCGGCCGTCAGGCCGCTGTGGTGCGCCTAGCTATCGTCACCGCTGCGGTCGTGGTGGCCGCCGTCGTGGTCGTCGTCTTCGTAGTCACGGCCGTCGTCGGCGCAGACCTCGCGGCCAAGCGCCACGATGGAACGGCGAGGCGCCCGCTCGCGCGGGCCCCTCGCTTCGTTCGGATGTTCGCGCTGCGTGGCTAGCAGAGCGTTGCGATCACCGTGCCGGTGTCGGTGTGGCACGGGTCGGCGGCGTAGCCTGCATTCGTCTTGACGAGCACGATGCGCGGCGTGTTACCGCTGATCTGCGAGCCCGACTTGGTCGTCGTGCTGGTGACCAGAACGGCCATGTAGGTGGGCAGCGGGCCCGTCGGCGGCGGAGCGCTGTTGCCCGGGTCGGTGCTCCAGGCTGCGCCGCAGGACGGCGTCGCCGGGCTCTTCGCCTAGCCCTTGAACGCGGCCGGTGCTGCGCCGCCGCTCAGGCTGTTGCGCTTCCACCACTGCGCGCCCCAGAACGTGACGGATCCCGTCGCGCTCTGGTTTCCGACGACAAACGTGCCGCCGCCGGGTGCGAACGAGTCGACGAACACGCTGTTGCCGTCATTGGAAGGCAGGTAGTAGGCGTCGCCGCAAAGGTCGCCGTCACGAGGCCCGGACCTGTCGGCTGAGCCACGACGACAGTGCAACTTGCGACTCCGCTGGCGTTGGTCACATCGCTGCAGCTCTGCGAGCCGAGCGTCAGAGCGATGGTGCGGCCGCCGATCGGGGTCACGCCGTTCTCCCTCAGCGTGGCCGACAGCGTCACCGTCGAGCCATTGGTGACATATCCGGTCACACCGGTGTAGACCGTCGCGGTCTGCTCGAGCGTCACGTCGAACGTCCCGGTATCGATGCTGCCGATGAACAGGAACGAGCCGGCGTAGGCCGCCGACAGCGGGTAGCTACCTGGAGCCACGTTCGGCGCGATCGTGCAGGAGACCACGCCGAGGGCATTGGTGCCGTTGGTGCAGGCCTGCGCGTCGAGCGCGAAGTCCACGGCCTTGCTGCCGAGCGGCAGGCCGGTGGCCAGATCCACGAGCACGGCCGAGAAGAGAGCCGCATCGTGGTAGTCGCTGGTGGTGGCACCCGTGTAGGTGATCCTCGTCGGGTGTGCCAGCACGTCGGGAGACGCCTCGGCAGCGTTGTTGGTCAGGTCGAACTCGAACTCGTTGCCAGCGGCGGAAGCCCTGTCGACGATGATTCCGGGCGTGTCGCCGCTGACGACGATCGTCACGGTCGACGAGTCGCCGGCAGCGATCGTGCCGACCGCGCAGTGCACCAGCCCGGCGGAGATCGTGCAGGCACCGCCGGCAGCCGTGCCCGAGACACCGTCACACAACCGACGGGAACACAGGTGCCGGCGGCTCCCGCGTTGATGCCGGTCAACGTCCACGTTACGACCTTGCCCGACACCGGTGAACCGCCCGATGTCACAGTGGCCGTCACCGTGTGATTGGTGTACACCGGATTCGTCGCCGTCAGCGGCGCCACGGCGATGCTGCCCGAGACGACGACGATCGACGAGCCCGCGATCAGGATGTACGCCTCACCGCAGGCGCTCAACCCGGTGCCCGGATCGATACCGCAGACAGGTCGGGTCGCGGCGTCGGTCGCTACGGCCAGGGGGTTCCAGTCGCTCGGGAAGGTCGGGAACGTCTCGTGCACCGAGCAGCCCTAACCCTGGAGCGACGAGGTGGTGAAGTCCACGAACGACGGCTCGGCGGCGATCAGCGAGACGCTGCCACCGCACGGGGCGGAGTTCGTCTCGCTCCAGGTGCCCGTGCCCGTGCTCAGCCTGGCCAGCATGGCAAGGATCGCGGCATGATTCGAGTAGTCGCAGGTGAGCCCCAGGTAGATGCCCGTCCACCCGGGCTGCTTGCCCGCGAACGCGATACCCGTCCGATGGATCCGCCCACGGTCGTTGGTGGCGTCCGCTCCGTGCGTCACAGGATCGGTGCCGATGACGATCCGGTTGCCCGGCAGCGTCCTCCCGCCGGCGGTGCCCATGACGACGGGCTCCCAGGTAGCGGCGGTCGAGGTCAGCGAACCGGCCACGCCGACGCAATACGGGTCACCGGCAATCAGCACGTCGTACGTGCCGAAGTCGGCCTGCGACAGCGCGCTCCACGCGGCGCCGCTGACGACGGTCACCGCGAAGCCGAGGTTGCCTGCAGCCACGGCCTCGGCGCTCGTAGCACCTCCCGCCACAGTGTCGCCGTTGACCAGCGCCTTTTGGGCGTGGCCGCGCCGGCGCTACCGGCCCCGAGAAATATCCCGAGAACGACGAGCGCTACCAGCGCTAACAAGAGCCTTCCTCCAGGACGTCCGCTTCTGGTACTCGCGAACCCTCCCTCTTGTGGTGACGACGGCTGCTGTACTGCCGCCTCCTCATGCGATGAAGGCACGATCCTTGCCCGCTGTCGTCAACCATCGGGACGAACCTTTGCCTCGAGCGTCGCCTGATCCCACGCTCCTCTCACCATTTTCCCACGATCGCAACGAGGTGGGCAGCAGCGGTGCACCGGCGGCTATCGTTAGTGTGTGGCAAGGTCGTTCCGGAGCCGTGAGGCGCACCGCCTGCCACGTGCGGCAGCGGCGGCAGCGGCCCGGTTTCGGCGGCTCCTCCAGGTCGGCGCCGCGGTCGCGCTCGCCCTCGCCGTCGCCCCGGCTGCCGGGGCACACGGCGACCCGACCGGCAAGTCGGACGTCTCGAGCGTCCACTTCCTGTCGGTGCTGACGGTCTTGACACCCGAAGTGCCCGGGCTCGAGCTCTCGGTCGCCGACCGCAACGACCGCCTCGTCCTCACGAACGATACGGGGAAGACGGTGATCGTCAAGGGGTACTCGAACGAGGGGTACCTGCGCTTCGACACGCGTGGGGTCTGGGTCAACCGGCACTCGCCGAACCACTGGCTGGATCGGCTGCGCTTCGTACCCGAGGACTTCAAGCTGCCGCAGGCGGTGGACGAGAATCTGCCACCCGACTGGTTGTTTCTGACCACCGGGGACACCTGGGAGTGGCACGATCACCGCATCAACTGGGGGTACACGACCAGCCCCGCCGGCATCGTGAAGCCTGTCAACGGCAAGTTCACCATCCGTGACTGGGGAGTGGGCATCCTCGTGGACGGGGCACCGGCGATCATCAATGGCCGGCTCGACTTCTACGTGAACGCTCAGGGCACGGGAGGTGGCGGCGGCGGCGGGCTCTGGCGGATCCTGGCGATCGTGCTGCCCGTCGCCGCGGTCGTGGCCGCGGGCGGGGGCTGGCTGCTCTTCCGGCGGCGCCGGCGGCTGCGCGCGCTGCCCGAGCGGGTGGAGGACGCCGGCGCCGGGCCCGGCAACTACGCTACCCCGTAGATGTCGCTCACGCTCGTCACCGCCGGCGAATCGCACGGCCCCGCGCTGGTCGCGATCCTCACCGGCCTGCCGGCCGGCCTCGAGCTCGACCGCGCGAAGATCGACCACGACCTGTTGCGGCGGCAGCAGGGGTACGGCCGCAGCCCGCGCCAGCAGATCGAGACCGACCGTGTCGAGGTGCTGACAGGGCTGCGCCAGGGCCGCACGTTGGGCACACCGCTGACGCTCGTCGTCCGCAACGCCGACCACAAGAACTGGCTGTGGGGCATGAGCCCCTGGCCGCCCGAGGGCGAGCCGTCGGGCAAGGGGACGAAGGCCGTCACGCTGCCGCGCCCGGGCCACGCCGACCTCGCCGCGGTGATGAAGTACGACTACGACGACGTCCGCAACGCCCTCGAGCGCGCGAGCGCGCGACACACGGCGGTCACCGTCGCCGCCGGCGGTGTGGCCAAGGCCCTGCTCGCAGCGCTCGCCGTCACCGTCTCGTCGGAGACGATCGAGGTTGGCGGCGCCCACGGCGAGGCTGCGATGCGCGAGGCGATGGATGCGGCGAAGACCGACCGCGACACGCTCGGTGGCGTCGTCGAGATCCGCGTCGACGGCCTGCCACCGGGGCTCGGCTCCTACGTGACGAAGGAGGAGCGGCTCGATGCGCGCATCGCCTGGGCCCTGATGGGCATCCAGGCGGTCAAGTCGGTCGAGATCGGCGACGGGCTCGACCTGGCGCGCCGCCGCGGCTCGCTCGCACACGACGAGATCTTCCGCGACGACGAGCACGGCTTCTACCGGCGCACCAACCGGGCCGGTGGCCTCGAGGCCGGCATCACCGACGGCGAGCAGCTCGTCGTGCGCTGTGCGATGAAGCCGCTGCCGACGCTGATGAAGCCGCTGCAGTCGGTCGACCTGGCGACGGGCGAGCCGGCGGCCGCGCTCGTCGAGCGCTCGGACACCGCTGCAGTCGAGGCGATGGCCGTGATCGCGGAGGCCGTCGTCGCGTTCGAGCTGGCCTCGGCCGCGAAGGCGAAGTTCGGGGGCGACTCGATCGGTGACCTCCTCGCCGCCCACGCTGCGTACCTGGCGCGCATCGACTGGCGCCGGCCCTAGCCGGGTCGATCCGGGATGAACGCCCTCCACCGCCACCTCGCGCTGATCGGCTTCATGGGGGCTGGCAAGTCCACGGTCGGGGCCGAGGTCTCGCGGCGGCTCGACCGGCTCTTCGTGGACATCGACCGCGTCGTGGAGGAGCGCGTCGGCACGACGATCGCCACTCTCTTCGCCGAGCGCGGCGAGGCAGCGTTCCGCGCGCTCGAGGCCGAGGCCACCGTCGAGGCGCTGCGCCGGCCCGAGCCCGCCGTGATCGCGCTCGGCGGCGGCGCGGTGGGCACGCTCGAGATTCGCAAGGCGCTCCAGGAGCATGCGCTGACGGTGCTGCTGGAGGTCGCCGTCAACGACGCCTGGAAGCGGTCGCAGAGCGGCCACCGGCCCCTCGCCCGCGACCGCGCCCGCTTCGAGGCGCTCTACGACGAGCGCGAGGGCCTGTACCGCGACTGCGCCGACGCCACCGCGCGCGACGCCCACGACGTCGTGCTCGCCGCGGGCGGCGTCCACGTCGGCGTCGGCTCGCTCGAGCGGCTCGGCGAGCTCGTCCCCGGTGTCGGCCGCGTCGCGCTCGCCGCCGACCAGCGGGTGCTCGGGATCTACGGCGCCGAGGCCCAGATCGCCCTCGGCACACGGCTGGGCGCCACGCACGAGCTGCCCTCCGGCGAGGAGGCCAAGTCGACCGGCAGCCTCGAGCGGCTGTGGTGCGACCTGCAGCTCGACCGCAGGAGCACGCTCGTCGCGCTCGGCGGCGGTTGCACGACCGACGTCGCCGGCTTCGCCGCCGCCACGTACATGCGCGGGATCCCCTGGGTCTCGGTGCCGACAACGCTCGTTGGCCAGGTGGACGCGGCGATCGGCGGCAAGACCGGCATCAACCTGCCGTCGGCGAAGAACCTGATCGGCGCCTTCCACTGGCCCACGCGCACCGTCATCGACCCGGTGCTGCTCGAGACGCTGCCCGCCGAGGAGCGCGCAGGCGGGATGGCCGAGGTCGTCAAGACCGGCCTGCTCGCCGGTGAGCGCCTGTGGGAGCTGCCCGCCCCGGAGCTTGTGCGCCGCTGCGCCGCGCACAAGGTCGCCGTCTGTGTGCGCGACCCGCACGACCGCGCGCTCCGCATGTCGCTCAACCTCGGCCACACGTTTGCGCATGCGCTGGAGGCGGGCGCGGCGTACTCGACCGTCTCGCACGGCCACGCCGTCGCCCTGGGGCTGCGGGCCGCGCTCGAGCTCTCCGTGCGGCACCTCGGCCTCGACCCGGCCGCCGGGCAGGTCGTCGAGGAGGTGCTGCGGCCGCGCCGCGTCAAGGTCGACCTCGAGCGGGCCTGGCAGGCCCTGGCACGCGACAAGAAGGCCGAGAGCGGACGTACCAGGCTGGTGCTGCTGGAGAAGCTCGGCAAGCCGGTGTGGGGCGTCGAGCTTCCGAACGACGAGGTGCGCGCCGCGCTCGAGTCGCTCGTGGAGCGGTAGATTCGGGCCATGCGCATCCTCGTCCTCAACGGGCCGAACCTCGACGTCCTCCACCGCCGCGATCCCGCCCTCTACGGCGGCATCAGCCTGCACGACCTGGAGAGCCGGGTCTACGCCTGGGCCAGCGAGCTCAACCTCTCGGCCCGCTGCGAGCAGACCAACCACGAGGGCCGCGCCCTCGACCTGCTGCACGAGGCGCTGGACTGGGCGAACGGCGTCGTCATCAACCCCGGCGCGTGGACGCACTACAGCTACGCGCTACGCGATGCGGTCGAGCTATTCACGGTGCCCGTCGTCGAGGTACACCTCTCGAACATCGACGCCCGCGAGGACTTCCGCAAGCACTCGGTGATCGCCGACCTCGCGACGTTCAGGGTGATGGGCAAGGGCCCCGACGGCTACCGCGAGGCACTCGAGCTGCTCGCTGGCACGGTGCCGGCGTGAGCGCCACGGCAGGCACGGCGCGGATCGCGCGGCTCGCCGCCGGGCTCGAGGAGCCGCTGCTGGTGCTCGACCCGACAAACGTGCGCTACCTCGTCGGCTTCCGCTCGTCGAACCCGGCGCTGCTCGTGCGCCCCGACGGCCACGCCACGCTCTACTCGGACTTCCGCTATGCCGAGGCCGGGCAGGCCGCAGCCGCGGCGGCCGAGGTCGAGTTCGTCGTCAGCGGGCGCGCGCTACTGAAGGATCTCGCGGCACGGCTGACCGGCCGGATCGGCTTCGAGGCCGGCTTCGTCACGTACGACGGCTGGGAGGCGCTGGGCACCGGCGGGGCCGAGCTCGTGCCGCGCCGTGGCAACGTGCAGGCGCTGCGCGCCGTCAAGGACGAGGCCGAGGTGGACGCGATCCGCCGGGCCTGCGCGATCACGACCGCCACCTACGAGCGCATCGCCGAGGAGGGCCTCGTCGGCCGCACCGAGCGCGACGTGGCCGCGCGCATCGAGCAGCTCTTCCGCGAGCTCGGCGCCGACGGGGCGGCGTTCGCTTCGATCGTCGCTGCCGGCGCGAACGGGGCGCTACCGCACGCCGACCCGGGCGACCGGCCGATCGCCGCCGGTACCCTCGTCACGATCGACTGCGGCGCCCAGGTCGCCGGCTACTGCGCTGACTGCACGCGCACCTTCGCCACCGGCCCGCTGTCCGACGAGCTCGCACGCGCCTACGTCGTGTGCCTGGCTGCGGAGGAGGCCGGCCTGGCGGCGATCTGCCCGGGCGGAGTGGGCGCGGCCGTCCACGAGGCGGCGCACGCCGTCATCCGCGCTGCCGGCTGGGGCGAGCAGTTCGGCCACGGGCTCGGCCACGGGGTGGGCCTCGCGGTGCACGAGGCGCCGGCCCTGCGCCCCGAGTCCGAGGACGTGCTGGCAGCCGGCAACGTCGTCAGCTGCGAGCCGGGCATCTACCTGCCGGGCAGCGGCGGCGTGCGGATCGAGGATCTCGTCGTCGTCCGCGACGGCGCCCCGGAGATCCTGACGCTGTTTCCGAAGGCCCTGCTGACGGTCGGCTGAGGCAGCTAGACTCCCCGACCGTGGCCGAGACAGTCTCCACCAACATGTTCAAGAACGGCATGCACATCGACGTCGAAGGCGACGCGTGGCGCATCGTCGAGTTCCAGCACGTCAAGCCCGGCAAGGGCGGCGCCTTCGTGCGCACCAAGCTGAAGAGCGTCGCGAGCGGCGCGGTGGTCGAGAAGACCTTCCGCGCCGGCGAGAAGTTCAGCCGGATCCACACCGAGGTGCGCAACGCCCAGTTCCTCTACGAGGCAGGCGACGAGGTGCACTTCATGGATCAGGAGACGTTCGAGCAGTACATCCTCGCCCGCAGCGGCGTCGTCGAGGCGCTCGACTTCATACTCCCGTCCGAGGTCATCCAGATCCTCAGCCTCGACGGCGTGCCGATGACCGTGCAGCTCAGCGCCTCCGTCGAGCTGAAGGTCACCGACACCGAGCCGGGCGTCAAGGGTGACACCGTCTCCAACGTGACGAAGCCGGCGACGCTTGAGACCGGCGCCGTCGTCGCAGTGCCGCTGTTCGTCGAGGTGGGCGACCGCATCAAGGTCGACACCCGCGACAAGCGCTACATCTCGCGCGTGTGACCTCGATCGTGGGCCTCCGCAGGGCGGGCAGGCTCGCCCGTCGCTGCGCGCACTCCTGCGGACACACTCGGTAGGCTCTCCTCAGTGCCAGCACTCGTCGACACCACGATCCGCCTGCTCGGACAGGAGCCGCTCGCCGGCTCGGTGCCGGCGTCGGCGACGCTGCGGCTCGCCGAGCTCCTCGACGGCGCGGGCTTCGCGTACCTCGAGGTGTCGGGCGGCGGCTGCTTCGACACAGCCGTCCGGCGCGGCGTCGAGAGCCCGTGGGAGCGCATCCGCGCGATCAAGCAGCGCACGAAGACACCGCTGGCGATCGCGGTGCGCGGCCGGTTCCTCGTCGGCGTGCGCCCCGTCGGCGGCGACCTCGCCCGGCGCTTCGTCGCCTGCGCCGCCGAGAGCGGCATCGACGTCTTCCGGCTGCACGACCCCCTCAACGACGTCTCCAACCTCGTCGAGGCCGCCGCTGCCATCACCGCCGCCGGGCGGGAGTTCGCCGCCGGCCTCGTCTACAGCCCCGGCCCCGGCGGCGAGCTGGAGGCGCTCGCCGGACGCGCCGCCGCCCTGCGCGACCTGGGCGCAACCCGCATCCTCGTGCACGACCCGTCCGGCTCGCTGCGGCCCGGCCGCACCCGCGAGCTCGTCGTGGGCCTGCGCGAGGCGTCGGGCCTGCCGATCGGCCTCTACTGCCAGGGTGCCGCCGGCAACGCGCTGGCGACGGCGCTGGAGGGCGCCCGCGCCGGCGCCGACCTGCTCGCGTGCACGATCTACCCCCTCGCTGTTGCCCTCTACCGGCCCGCCGGCGAGGCGCTCTCCGAGGCGCTCGACGGGCTCGGCCTCGGCTCCGGCATCGACGGGGAGCGGCTGTGGCAGGCGGCCGAGCTGGTCGGTGGCCACCTCGGCGCGCTGCCCGTGGCCCCGCTCGCTCCGTCCGTGGCCACGCAGGCGGCCCGCCGCCAGCTTCCGCCTGGCCTGATCGCCGCCCTCGATCAGCACCTCCAGGCCTTCGGCGCGGCCGACCGGCTCGACGAGGTGCTCGACGAGCTCGCCCGCGTGCGCGAGGAGGCCGGCCGGCCGCCGCTCGCATCGCCGATCGGTCAGATCCTCGGCTCGCAGGCCCTGCTCCATGTGCTGACGGCCCGCCGCTACGGCACCGTCGTCGACCAGCTGCGCGAGCTGCTCGAAGGCCAGTACGGCACCGCACCCGGCGAGGTCGACGACACCGTCGTGCGCGCGATCCGGCTCACCTACGGCGAGCTGGCGCCGCGGGTGGCACTCGACATCGAGCAGGTGCGTGCCGACGCCGACGGCCTCGCAGCCGCCGAGGAGGACCTGCTGCTGCTCGCGCTGTTCGGCGTGGACGCGCGGGCGCTGCTCGAGGCGATGCGCGAGCGCGGCAACGAGACGCTCGCCGCTGCCGGCGTCGATCAGGATCGTGCCGAGCGTATCCGCGAGATCGTCCGTATCGTCCAGGAGTCCGGCGTCGCCGAGGTGACGATCGAGGAGGGCGACCTGAAGGTGTCGGTGCGGCGCACCGACGACCGGCCGGCTGCTGCCGTGGCTGCCGCTCAGCTGTCACCGCTGGCCGACCTCGACGTGCCCGCCACCGGCAGCGTGGGCGCCACCTCGCGGCCTGGCATGCACCGCGTCGAGTCGCCGATGGTGGGCACCTTCTACCGCGCGTCGTCGCCGGCGGCACCGTCGTTCGCCGAGCTCGGCACTGCTGTCGAGGCGGGCCAGACGCTCTGCATCCTCGAGGCGATGAAGCTGATGAACGAGGTCAAGTCCGAGATCGACGGCATCGTCCGGGTGATCCACGTCGGCAACGGCGACCCCGTCGAGTTCGGGCAGCTCCTCTTCGAGCTCGAACCGGTCGGCGGACCGCCGACGCTCTGACGGCCGTGTTCAAGCGCGTGCTCATCGCCAATCGTGGCGAGGTCGCGGTGCGTGTCATTCGTGCGCTCCACGAGCTCGACATCGAGGCCGTCGCGGTCTACTCGACCGCCGACGCCGACTCGCTCCACGTGAAGATGGCCGATCGCGCGGTCAAGATCGGCCCGCCCGCGGCCAACGCCAGCTACCTCAACATGGCGTCGATCATCGGCGCTGCGCAGATCACCGGCGCCGAGGCGATCCACCCGGGCTGGGGCTTCCTCTCCGAGAACGCCGACTTCGTGCGTGCCTGCGCGGACAACGACATCGTCTTCATCGGCCCGACCCCGGAGGCGATGGAGCGCATGGGCGACAAGGCGCAGGCCAAGGCCGAGATGCGTGCTGCCGGCGTTCCCCTCGTGCCGGGCACGGAGGGCACCGCGACGCTCGCCCAGGCACGCGCCGCAGCCTCGGAGTTCGGCTATCCGGTGCTGCTGAAAGCCCGCTCCGGCGGCGGCGGCCGCGGCATGCGGCTGGTGCTGGGGCCCGACCAGCTGGAGGCGGCCTACGCGGCGGCTGCAAACGAGGCGGAGGCCGCTTTCGGCGACGGCGGCCTCTACCTGGAGAAGGCGCTCGTCCCGGCTCGCCACGTCGAGATCCAGGTGATTTGCGACAGCCACGGCAACGTGCTCACCCTCGGCGAGCGGGAGTGCTCGATCCAGCGTCGCCATCAGAAGCTGATCGAGGAGTCGCCGTCGGCCGCGCTGACGCCCGAGCGCCGCGAGGAGATGGAGGCCGCCGCCGAGCGCGCCTGCCGCGCGATCGGCTACGAGAACGCCGGCACCTTCGAGTTCCTGCTCGGGCCCGAGGGCAACTTCTACTTCATCGAGCTGAACTGCCGCCTGCAGGTCGAGCATCCGGTCAGCGAGCTATGCACGCGCGTCGACATCGTGCGCGAGCAGCTGCGCGTCGCCGCGGGCGAGCGGCTGCTGCAGTCGGGCCGGGCCCCGCGCGCCGGCCACGCCATCGAGGTGCGCATCAACGCCGAGGATCCGTCGCGCGGGTTCCTGCCGGCGCCGGGCCGGATCTCGCTCTTCCAGCCGCCGCTCGGGCCGGGCATCCGCATCGACAGCCATGTCCAGACGGGCTCCGTGGTGCCGCCCTACTACGACTCGCTGATCGCCAAGCTGATCGTGTGGGACGCCGACCGGCCCGCCGCGATCGCTCGCACCCTGCGGGCGCTCGACGAGCTCGTGATCGAGGGCGTGCCAACCACCGCCGCGGTCGCCGCCGACGTGCTGCGCAGTGACGACTTCGGCTCGGGCAACTACTCGACGAGCTTTCTCGAGCTGAACGAGGCGAAGCTGCCCTCGCTGCGCACGGCCGCCGCCGTGACTGGGCCGGCATGAGCCTCAGCCGTCGCCAGGCGCGCCGGCAGGCGCTCGTCCTGCTGTACCAGTGGGATCTCACCGGACAGGACTTCGGCGTGCTCTACGACGGCGAGCTCGACGCGTTCGCGCTCGGGCTCGCCGAGGCGGTGCGGGAGCATGCGCCTGCGCTCGACGAGCGCATCACCGCCGCCGCCGAGGGCTGGACGGCCGACAGGCTCGGTACCCTCGAACGCAACGTGCTGCGCATCGCCATCCTCGAGCTCGAAAGCGGAGTTGTGCCCGCGGAGATCGCCATCAACGAGGCGGTCGTGCTGGCCAAGCGCTACGCCTCCGACACGGCGGGCCGCCTCGTCAACGGCATTCTCGGCCGGGTCGGCCGCGAGCTGAAGGGCAGCCGGTGACCGCCGACGAAAGCCTCGACCGCGCCGAGGCGCAGGTCGGCCGCATCGAGTCGCTGCGGGAGCAGCTCGAGCGCACCGACGACGCCGAGCAGGCGGTCGAGATCCTCGGCCAGATCTCCCAGCTCGCCAAGGACATCGAGGCCGAGCTGCAGCGCGCGAAGCGGGATGCGGATGCGCGCCCCCGATGACCTGCGGGCGCTCGTCGAGGAGCGCCTGGCCACGCTGTCGCTGCTGCCCGAGCTGCACGGGCAGGCCGACTCCGTCCGCTACGCGCTGACCGGCGGCGGTAAGCGCGTCCGCCCGGTGATCTGCCTGGCGACCGGCGAGGCCGCCGGCGCCTCCGTCGAGACCGTCATGCCGGCCGCCCTGGGCCTCGAGCTGATTCACGCCTTCTCGCTCGTCCACGACGACCTGCCGTCGCTCGACAACGACGAGGAGCGTCGCGGGCAGCCGTCCACCTGGGCCAAGTACGGCGAGGCGGTCGCGGTGCTCGCCGGCGACGCCCTCTTCGGCGAGGCGCTCCGACTGGCGCTCTCGTACCCGACACCGCACGTGGCGCGCGAGCTCACCGACGCGACGCTCGGCATGATCGGCGGCCAGTACCTCGACATCACCGCCACCCAGCCCGACATGGCGACGCTGCACCGCCTCAAGACCGGGTGCCTGTTCGGCGCCTCGGTCGGTATGGCGCTCTGGGCAGCCGGGGTGCCGGAGGCCGAGCAGGGCCCGTGGCGCGGCTTCGGCGCCGAGCTCGGACTGCTGTTCCAGGTCGTCGACGACATCCTCGATGGCGACGGCTACGTCCTCACCGACGGGCTCGACGGCGCCCGCGGCATCGCCGACGAGTCGGCCGACCGCGCGCAGGCTGCGCTCGCACAGGTCACCGCCGACACCTCGGTGCTAGCCGGCATCGTCGAGAGCCTGCGCTCCCGCACGATCTAGGAGCAGCACGGCTCGTGAGAGCCAGGGCGGGCGAGTCCGCGGCGGCAGCGGCGGCTCGCGCAGCGCCCACTGTGAGACGGTGCCCGCCATGACCGACCTCGACGATCTCATCAGCGTCCTCGACTTCGAGCGGCGCGCCGAGCAGCTGCTGCCGCCCGGCGTGCACGGGTACTACGCGGGCGGCGCCGGCGACGAGGTGACGCTCGCCGAGAACCGCGCCGCCTTCCGGCGCTGGCAGTTCCGGCCGCGAATGCTCGTCGATGTGAGCGGCTGTACGACGCGCACCACCGTCCTGGGCGAGGAGGTTGCCCTGCCGGTGCTGGTCGCGCCGTTCGCGGTTCCCGGGCTCGGCCACCCGGACGGCGTCCGCGGGATCGCCCGGGCGGCAGCCGGGGCCGGCACCCTGCACTGCGTCTCCTCGCTGGCCGACGCCTCGCCCGCGCAGGTCGCAGCAGCGGCACCCGGCGGCCGCTTCTGGTTCCAGGTGTACTGGTACCGTCGCGACACCGGCATCACCAGGGCGGCCTTCCAGCTTGCCGCCGAGGCGGGCTTCAAGGCGATCGTGCTGACAGTCGACGCGCCCCGCGTCTCGCGGCGTGAGCGTGACCTCCGCAATCGCTGGGCGCCGCCCGCCGACATGATCGTGCCGAGCCTGTTCGAGGCGACCGGCGGCAAGCTCGGCCGGCAGGCCGACTTCTTCGCACTGCTGTCGGACGCGATGACCTGGCGCGACCTCGACGACATCGTCTCGTGGTCGCCGCTGCCGGTGATCGTGAAGGGCGTGCTCACCGCGGAGGACGCGAGGCTCGCAGTGGAGCATGGCGTGGGGGCGATCGTCGTGTCGAACCACGGCGGGCGCCAGCTGGACGAGGTGGCTGCGAGCATCGACGCGCTGCCGGAGGTGGTCGAGGCGGTCGACGGGCAGGTCGAGGTGCTGCTCGACGGCGGTGTGCGCCGCGGCTCCGATGTCGTCAAGGCGCTGGCGCTGGGCGCGCGGGCTGTGCTCATCGGTCGACCTGCCCTGTGGGGTCTGGCCTGCGGCGGCGAGGCCGGGGTGGAGCGCGTGCTGCAGACGCTGCAGACCGAGGTCGAGATCTGCCTGGCCCTGCTCGGCGTGACCGCCCCCTCGGAGGTTGGCCAGCAGCACCTCCAGCGAGCGCAGGGGTAGCCGGACGACGAGCGCGCGTCCGTAGAGTGTCGGCATGACCCGTCGCGTGATCGACCTCAGCCAGCCGCTCTCCAACAGCAGCCAGCTCCATCACTTCTTCCCGACCGTCCAGATCCTCCGCCACAAGCTCCACTCGGACGCGGTCGGGAACGAGAAATCGTTCGACGCCGAGATCATCATCACGTCGAACCATGCGGCCACCCACGTCGACGCGCTCTCGCACTTCGACCCGCGCCCCGGCGCGCCCAGGATCGCCGAGATGCCGCTCGACACCTTCTGCGGCACGGCGATCTGCATCGACGTACGCGAGCACCCGGGCGGCTACGAGGTCACCGTGGCCGACACCGAGCGCGCGCTCGCAGCCAGCGGGCAGGAGCTGCGCGAGGGCGACATCCTGCTCTTCTGCACCGACCACTGGAACCGCACCCAGGGAACGCCGGCGTTCCTCGACGGCTTCTCGGGTATCGCCGCTGAGGTCGTGCACTGGATGGCCGACCGCAAGGTGAAGATCTTCGGCGTCGAGACCATCAGCCCCGACCTCGTCTACCAGACCGGCGCGTACGCCAACCACCGCGCCTGTGCCGAGCGCGGACTGACGCACTTCGAGAACCTCAACAACCTGAGGGACGTCGTCAACCGCCGCTTCGACTTCTACGGCTTCCCGCTGCGGCTCGAGCCGGCAGCGGGCTCGCCGATCCGCGCCGTCGGCATCTTCGAGGAGTAGCGGGCGGCGGTGGCCAGGAAGCGCCTCGATGTGCTGATGGTCGAGCGCGGGCTCGCCGAGAGCCGGGCGCAGGCGCAGGCGCTCGTTCTGGCGGGACTCGTGCAGGGACGCTCGAAGGCGGGCGACCAGCTGGCCGAGGACGCCGAGATCGTCGTCGAGCGCCCGCCGCGCTTCGTGTCGCGAGGTGGCGACAAGCTCGCGAACGCGCTCGCGGCGTTTGCGGTCGACCCGGCGGGACGTGACTGTCTCGATGTCGGCGCATCCACTGGCGGCTTCAGCGACTGCCTGTTGCAGGGCGGCGCGGCGAGGGTAATAGCACTCGATGTCGGGCACGGGCAGCTGCACCCGCGCGTCCGCAACGACGGGCGCGTCACCGTGTTCGAGCGAACGAACTCGCGCGCGCTCGCCGAGCTGCCGTTCGCGCCGTCGCTTGTCGTCTGCGATGTGTCGTTCATCTCGGTGACGATCGCGCTACCGCCGGCGCTGCGCCTGGCGGCGCCCGGCTGGGAAGCCGTGGTGCTCGTCAAGCCACAGTTCGAGGCCGGGCGGGCCGACGCGCCGAAGGGGGTCGTGCGCGACGACGAGGTACGCCGCCGGGTCGTGCGTGCCGTTGCCGAGGCGGCCGTCGGCTGGGACGCCGTGACCGTCGGGGCCGTAGACTCCGGCGTGCCCGGCCCGAAGGGCAACCGGGAGCTCTTCCTCCATCTGCGCCACGAACCGGGAGCGACGATCGCCGATGACCTCGACCGCTGGATCGATGCCGCCATCGGGTGAGCGCGTCCGCCGCGCCGCCGTCGTCACGCACGGCCGCGTGGAGGCTGTCGGCGACGCGATCCCGCGGCTGCAGCGCCTGGCCGGGCGGGCCGGTGTGGAGCTCGCGTTCGGCGGGGAGGAGGCGGCGCGGCACGGCGTCCCGGAAGCGCCCCGGCCGGACGAGGTGGACATCGCCGTTGTACTGGGCGGTGACGGCACGATGCTACGGGCGCTGCACCGCTTCCTGGGCAGCGGCGTCCCCGTGGTCGGCGTCAACTACGGGCGGGTCGGCTTTCTCGCCTCGATGCCGCCGGACGAGCTGGAGACGGGCCTTGCGCAGGCCTTCAGAGGAGAGCTGGAGGCGATCGAGCTCTCGACGCTGGAGCTAGAGCTGGATGGGCGCAGCCACGTCGCGGTCAACGACGTCGTCGTCGCGAGCGCCGTCCCCGGGCGCATGGTCGAGCTGGGCTGGGCGCTCGCGGGCGAGCGTCTGGGCGTGCAGCCGTGCGACGGCCTGATCTGCGCCACCCCGACGGGCTCGACCGCCTACAACCTCTCGAACGGCGGGCCGGTGCTGGTGTGGGGCCTCGACGCGATGGCGATCAGCTTCGTCGCGCCGCACTCGCTCACGGCACGGCCGCTCGTCGTGCCGCGCAGCCGGCCGCTGGAGGTGGAGAACGCTACCGACGACGTTGCGACGACGGTGATCGTGGACGGCCACGCCGTCGGCGTCCTGCGCCCCGGCGAGCGCACCGAGATCCGACTCGGCCCACAGCGGGCGTTGATCGGCTCGGTGCCGGGCGCGACGTTCTTCCGTCGCTACCGCGACGCGTTCGGCTAGCGAGGCCGCCTGGCGGGACGCGTCGGCAACGGCGGGTAGTCGCGATCGGCGGCACGGCGTACCATGCCCGTCAGTGCTGCGCCGCCTCCACATCCAGAACCTCGTCCTCATCCGCGACGCCGACATCGTCTTTGCGCCGGGCATGACGGCGATCACCGGCGAGACCGGGGCCGGCAAGACGATTCTGGCGCAGGCCATCGGCCTGCTGCTGGGGGCCCCGGGGGACGCCCGCCTCGTCGGGCCCGGCGCAGCCGAGGCCTACGTCGAGGCCGAGCTCGACGCCCCCGACTGGCTGTTCGACGACGAGGAGCTGGAGTCCCTCGCCGATCTGAGGCCCGACGGCGAGGACGGCCTCGTCGTGGCTCGCCGCGTGTTCGCCGACGGCCGCACCAGGGCATACGCCTGGGGCCGCAGCGCCGCCCGCGACGACGTCGCCGGCGCGGTCGAGCGGCTGATCGCGATGTCCGGCCAGTTCGAGCAGCGCCGGCTGGCCCGGCCGGCCTACCAGCTGGCCGTACTGGACGCGTTCTGCGGGCCGGAGCAGCTACGGCGGCGCTCCGAGGCGCGCCGGGCCTGGCGTGCCCTCCAGGCGGCGCGCCGGCTGGCGGAGGAGATCTCACGCGACGCCGGCCGGGCGCGCGAGCACCTCGAGGAGCTGCAGGCGCTGGTCGCTGCCACGGACGGTCTCGCCGTCGCCGCCGAAGCGGCGCTGCGCGCCGAGCGCGAGCGGCTGCGCCACCTCACCGAGCTCGTCGCCGCCGCGGCCGCGGCCGTCGAGGCGCTCGCCCCCGACGACGGCGACGGCGCCACCGGCCTCGTCGGCACCGCGGCCAGGGCGCTCGCCCCGGTCGAGCGGCTCGCGCCCGAGCTTGCCACCGCGGGCGACGTGCTGCGCGACGTCGACGTCCGCCTCGGCGAGCTCGCCGGCGACCTGCGGTCGTTTCTCGTCGAGCTCGACGCCGAGCCGGGCCGGCTCGACCAGATTGAGGAGGAGCTCGGGCGCTACGACGACGCGCGCCGCCGCTTCCGGGCGGCGACCACCGACGAGCTGCTCGAGCGCGCGGCGGCGGCCGGTGCGGAGCTGGCCGCGCTCGGTGAGGGCGCCGATCCGGCAGCCGCCGCCGAGGCCGCGCTGAGCGCCGCCGCCGCGACAATGGGCAGTCTCGCCGAGGAGCTCGGAGCCGCCCGCCGCGCCGCCGCCGGCCCCTTCGCCGAGGCGGTTTCGGCAGAGCTGCACGGTGTCGGCATGGGCGACGGGCAGCTGGTCGCGGAGCTGTGCGAGGGCACGCTCGGTGCCACCGGCAGCGACGAGGTCGCCTTCCTCATCCGGCCGAACGCAGGCCTCCCCTTTGCGCCGGCCGCCGAGACGGCATCGGGCGGCGAGCTCTCTCGCGTGGCTCTTGCCATCGCCGCGGTCGGCGGTGGCGAGACGATGGTCTTCGACGAGATCGACGCGGGCATCGGCGGCCGCACCGCCAACCAGGTCGCCGACACGCTGGCGCGCCTCGCCGGCCGTGCCCAGGTGATCACGATCACGCATCTTCCGCAGATCGCGAGCCGGGCCGACCTCCACCTACGCGTCGAGAAGATCCCGGGCGACCCGACCCACACCCGCATCGACGCCCTCGCTGCCGACGAGCGCCGTGAGGAGCTCGAGCGGATGCTCGGCGGGCGCGAGTTCCTCTCCACACTCGACCGGTGAGCGCCAGCGAGGTCACCGGGCCGGCGCGGCTCGGCAAACGCACCAAGCAGCTCGTCAAGCGGCTCAGGCCCGGCGACGTCGCCGTGATCGACCACCTCGACCTCGACCGCGTGTCGGCCGAGGAGCTGATCGCCTCGGGCGTCCGGGTCGTCGTCAACGTCGCCGCGTCGCAGAGCGGCCGCTACCCGAACCCCGGCCCGCTCACGCTGGTGCGCGGTGGCGTGCGCCTCGTCGACGCGCCCGGCGCCGCACTCTTCGACGTGCTCTCGGACGGTGAGGAGGTGAGCGTCCGCGGCGGCACCGTGTTCCGGGCGGGCAGCCCGGTGGCGGAGGGCCGGCTGGTCGGCGAGGTCGAGCTGCAGACGGCGCTGGCCGAGCAGCAGAGCCGCGTCACCGACGCGCTCGCCGCGTTCGCCGAGAACACGATGCGCTACCTCAGGGACGAGGGCCACCTGCTGGCCGGCAGCATCGAGTTCCCGCCGCTCGCCACGCGCTTCCGCGACCGCCACGCGCTCGTCATCGCGCGCGGCCCGGGGTTCAAGGATGACCTGCGGATCGTGCGGCCGTACATCCGTGACTTCCGGCCCGTGCTCGTGGCGGTGGACGGCGGCGCCGACGCGCTGGTCGAGGCCGGCTACACGCCCGACGTCATCGTCGGCGACATGGATTCGGTGTCCGACGGTGCGCTGCGCTCCGCTCGCGAGATCCTCGTGCATGCCTACGCGGACGGCCGCGCGCCCGGCTCGGCGCGTCTGGACGCGCTCGGCCTCCGCTACACCACCGTGCCCGCACCCGGTATCTCGGAGGATCTCGCGCTGCTGCTCGCGTTCGAGAAGGGCGCCGAGCTGATCGTCGCCGTCGGCACGCACCTCAACCTGATCGAGTTCCTCGAGCGCAACCGGCAAGGGATGTCGTCGACGTTCGTGACGCGGCTGAAGGTGGGGGAGGTGCTCGTCGACGCGAAGGGCGTGTCGCGGCTGGTGAGCCGCCGGGCGGGGCTCGGGCCGCTCGTCGCGTTCGCGGTCGCCGGGCTCGGCCTGATCATCGTCGCGATCGCCGTGTCGCCGGGGCTGCGGCACCTGATCGAGCTCGCCTTCGTCCGCCTGCGCGATGCGCTGGGGCTCGGATGAGGGCGAGCGCGACCGTGGAGCTGCTCGCCGGGGTGGAGGACGCCTGGCGGTTCTCGACCGACCCGTACCTGCTCGCCGACTGGTGGCCGGGCATCGCGGCGCTCGCCCCCGACCGGCGCGGGCTTGCTGCCGGGGCGCGCTGGGAGGTGCGCCGCAACCCGCGCCCGAGCCTGCTGCACCGCGCCGCCGCGCAGGAGCTCCTGCTGGTGCGTGCGGTCGAGGAGCAGCGGCGGTTCGCCTGGTACCTGAGCGCCGAGCGGATCGAGTGCGAGCTGCGCCTGGAGCCGACGGGCGCGCAGCGAACGCGGGCAACGCTGACCGTGACCAGCCCGCTGCTGGCCGGTTTCCGCCGCAGCGTGGCCCGGGTCGCGTTGGGCCGCCTCTACGCCCTCTGTCAGACTGGCGCGGAGTTCTGACGTGTTCGACCTCCGCTACCACGTCGCCTCGCTGGCGGCCGTTTTCATCGCCCTCATCGTGGGCATCCTGATCGGCGTGGGCCTGTCCGGTCGCGGCTTCGTCAGCGACAGCGAGCGCCAGCTGCTCAACGCGCGCAGCGCCGACTTCCAGCAGCGCGCCGAGGCCGCGGAGGCGCGGGCGAGCGCGCTGGCGGCGTCGCGCAAGGCCGCCGACTCGTTCGTCGCCAGGGCCTATCCGACGCTCGTGGGTGGCCGCCTGCGGGGCAAGCGCATCGCGATCGTCTTTGTCGGCTCGGCCGACGCCGACCTCCGTGCTGCCGTCAGCGGCGCGCTCCGGGACGCCGGCGCGCCCGGGTTCGCCCGGCTGCGCGCCCTGCGCGTCCCGCTCGACACGCAGCGACTGGCCACCGCGATCCGGGCGCGGCCGGCGCTGGCACCGTACGACGGCGCGCAGCACCTCGACGAACTCGGACGCGACTTCGGCAAGCAGCTCCTGCTGGGCGGTCGCTCGCCGCTGGTGGAGGCACTGGCACCCGTGCTGCTCGAGGAGCGCTCCGGCAACGACCGCAAGCCGCTCGACGGCGTCGTCGTCGTCCGGACAGCCGGGCCACAGAGCGGCGTCTCGGCGCGCTTTCTGCAAGGGCTCTACACCGGCCTCGGGCGGGCCGGCATACCGGCGATCGGCGTCGAGACGACCGGCGCCACAGCGTCTGCGGTGACGGCTTTCCGGCGGGGCGGCCTGTCGACCGTCGACGACGTCGACCAGCGCACCGGGCGGGCCGCGCTCGTCCTCCTGCTCGCGGGCGGCGCCCGCGGCGACTACGGCGTGAAGGCGACGGCCGAGGCGGGCATCATCCCGCCCGCCACCGCACCGGCGGCGGGCGGTGGCTGACCCCGCCGCCGTCCTCATCGCGGCGCGCGACGAGGAGGGGCGGATCGGGGCGACGGTGCGCGCCGTGCTGGCGGCGTTCCCGGGCGCAGCCGTGATCGTGGCCGACGACGGGTCGCGCGACGGCACCGCGGCCGAGGCAGAGCTGGCCGGCGCCACGGTCCTGCGGCTGCCGCATCGCGGCAAGGGCCAGGCTCTGACGCTCGCCGAGCAGGCTGCCCCACCCGGCGCCGTGCTGCTCTGCGACGCCGATCTGCGCGGCGACCTGCGCCCGCTCAGCAGGAGCGGCGCCGACCTTGCGATCGCCGCGTTCAGCCGCCGCCAGGGTGGCGGCTTCGGCCTTGTCAAACGGATCGCCCGCGCCGCCATCCGGGCGGCAGCCGCCTACGAGGTGCGCGAGCCGCTCTCGGGGCAGCGCTCCCTCTCGGCAGCGGCCCGGGCCGCCTGCTTCCCCGTCGCCGCAGGCTTCGGCGTCGAGACGCGCATGACGATCGACGCGGCCCGCGCGGGCCTGACCGTCGAGGAGATCGAGATCGATCTCGAGCACCGCTGCACCGGGCGCGACCTCGCCGGCTTCGCGCATCGCGGCAGGCAGCTCGCCGACCTGCTGCTCGCGCTCGGCCCGCAGGCCACCAACCACCGCGGGCTGCGCTTGCCGCTCGTCGGTGTCGCCGTCACGCTGGGTGGCGTGTGTGCGCCGCGGCGTGCCGCCGTCGCTGTCGCCGCCGTCGCGGCAGTCGGCCTTGCCGACGACCTCTGGAGCGGCGCCGAGCGGGGCTGGCGCGGCCACCTCGCCGCCGGTCGCACGACCGGGGTGCTCAAGGCGGTGGCGATCCCCGCGGTCGGCGCTGTTGCCACGGGGTCGCTCTCTGGCGGCCTGCTCGTCGGGCTCTCGGCGAACGCCCTCAACCTGCTCGACACCAGGCCCGGCCGCGCGCTGAAGGCGTTTCTCGCGGTCGCCGCGCTACTCCGCGGGCGCACGGTCACGCCCTACGCAGGGGTCGCTGTCATGCTCGCCCCCTACGATCTGCGGGAGATGACGATGCTCGGCGACACCGGTTCGAACGCGCTCGGGGCCGTGCTAGGTTTGGAGGCAGTGCCTCGCCTGACCGGACGCTCTCGCTGGATCGCCATCTCGGCGCTCGGCGGGCTCACCGTCCTCGGCGAGTTGCGCTCGCTCGGAGCGCTCATCGAGAGCACGCCGGGGCTGCGCGCGATCGACCGCGCGGGCAGGCAGCCACGGTGAGCGGACACCCCACCAAGTACGTCTTCGTCACGGGCGGCGTCGTCTCGTCGCTGGGCAAGGGCATCACCGCCGCCTCGCTCGGCCGGCTGCTCAAGGCGCGCGGCCTCAAGGTGCAGGTGCAGAAGCTCGACCCGTACCTCAACATCGACCCCGGCACGATGAGCCCGTTTCAGCACGGCGAGGTGTTCGTCACCGAGGACGGCGCCGAGACCGACCTCGACATCGGCCACTACGAGCGCTTCGTCGACGAGAACCTGTCGCGCAACGCGAGCCACACGGCGGGCGCCGTCTGGGATCGCGTGCTGCGCAAGGAGCGCAAGGGTGAGTACCTCGGCTCGACCGTGCAGGTCATCCCGCACATCACCAACGAGATCAAGGAGCGCATCCGCCGCATGGCGGAGGCCACCGACTGCGACGTCGTCATCACCGAGATCGGCGGCACCGTCGGCGACATCGAGTCGCTCCCGTTCCTCGAGGCGATCCGCCAGTTCCGCCGCGAGGTCGGCCCCGAGAACGTGCTGTACCTGCACGTCACGCTCGTCCCGTATATCGAGGCCGCCGGCGAGCTGAAGACGAAGCCGACGCAGCACTCCGTCAACGAGCTGCGCCGTATCGGCATCCATCCCGACATCGTCGTCTGCCGCACGCGCGATGCGCTCTCGCTCGAGATCCGCGACAAGATCGCGCTCTTCGCCGACATCGACCCGGGTGCGGTCATCTCCAACCGCGACGTGCCGGACGTCTACTCGGTGCCGGTCGCGCTGCAGGAGGAGGGGCTCGACCGCCTCGTCTGCGAGAAGCTGCACCTGCCCTGGGCGCCCACCGATCTCGGCGAGTGGCTCGACCTGGTGCATCGGCTCGACGAGCGCGAGGGCGAGATCGAGATCGCCCTCGTCGGCAAGTACATCAAGCTCCAGGACGCGTACCTCTCGGTGCACGAGGCCCTCAAGCACGCCGGCATCTTCCACGGCGTCAACGTCCGCGTCCGCACCGTCGACGCCGAGGGCATGTCGGTCGAGGAGGCGCAGGCCGAGCTCGAGTCGGTACACGGCGTGCTCGTTCCGGGCGGCTTCGGCTCGCGTGGCTGGGAGGGCAAGATCCTCGCCTGCCGCATCGCCCGCGAGCACGGCATCCCGTACCTGGGCATCTGCCTCGGCATGCACGTCGCCGTGTCGGAGTTCGCGCGCAACGTCTGCGGCATGGATGGCGCCAACTCCACCGAGATGGATCCCGAGACGCCGTACCCGGTGATCGACCTGCTGCCCGAGCAGAAGGAGGTCGAGGATCTCGGCGGGACGATGCGCCTCGGCGCCCAGGCAATCGAGCTGAGCGAGGGCACGCTGGCGCGCGCGGCCTACGGCGAGGCGGTCGTCCACGAGCGCCACCGCCATCGCTACGAGGTCAACAACTACTTCCGTCCGCGGCTCGTCGAGGCCGGGCTCGTCATCTCGGGGACGTTCCAGGAGGGACGCCTCGTCGAGATCGTCGAGCTGCCCGACCATCCGTGGTTCGTCGCCAGCCAGTTCCACCCCGAGTTCAAGTCGCGGCCGACCCGCCCGGCGCCGCTGTTCCGCGATTTCGTCGGAGCCGCGCTGACGCGGGCGCGCTCGCGCGGCCACGCGGCCTCGATCGCGGCAGGGTAGGCCCCGGTGGAGCGGCCCGTGCCGGCACAGGCGAAGCTGGTCCTGGCCGAGCACGGGGTGGCACCCGAGGGCGAAGGCTGGTTCGTCGTCAACGCCGCCGACACCGTGTGGCGCCGCCTCGAGGAGTACGGTGACTGGTGCACGTTCGAGGGCACGGGCGCTGCGCGCTTCAAGGAGGTCGGCATCAACCTCCACGTGCTCGAGCCCGGCCAGCCGAGCTGCAAGTACCACGGCGAGAGCGCCCAGGAGGACTTCCTCGTGCTGTCGGGCGAGTGCATCGTCGTGATCGACGGCGAGGAGCGCCACCTGCGGGCCTGGGACTTCGTGCACTGCCCGTCGTGGACGGAGCACGTGTTCGTCGGCGCCGGCAGCGGGCCGTGCCTGCTGCTGATGGTCGGCGCCCGCCCGGAGACCGTCGGGATCAGCTACCCGGTGTCGGAGCCGGCAGCGCGCCACGGTGCATCGGTCGCCGCCGAGACCCCGGAGCCGCGCGAGGCCTACGCGGGCACGACGCCGCGATACGAGATCCCCGCGCGCCGTGACGTCCTGCCCGGGGCGCCGCGCTGAGCGACGTCGTCGACCTCTTCGTCGAGCTCGCCGCGATCGCGAGCCCGAGCGGGGAAGAGCGCGCCGCGGCCGAGGCTGTCGCCCGCTACCTGCGGGGGCTCGGCCTCACCGTCAGGGAAGACGACGCGGGCAGCCGGATCGGCTCCAACTGCGGGAACCTCATCTGCACGCTGCCCGCGACCGCACTTGGCACGCCCATCTTCCTGTGCGCGCACCTCGACACCGTGCCGCCCGCCGGGCCGCTGCAGCCGGTCGTCGCCGACGGCTTCGTGCGCAATGCGGGCGGCACGATCCTCGGGGCCGACAACAAGGCGGCGATCGCCGCGATGCTCGAGGCGGTGCGCCGCATTGTCGTCGAGCGGCGGCCTCACGCCGGCATCGAGCTGCTGTTCACGCTGCAGGAGGAGGTCTCACTCGGCGGAGCGCGCGAGCTCGACCTCGACAGCGTCGTTGCAACGGTGGGCTTCGTCTACGACCAGACAGGGCCGATCGGCGAGATCATCCTCGGCGCACCGCACCAGGGCGCCGTCGACCTCACCTTTCACGGCCGCGCTGCGCATGCGGGCATCGCCCCCGAGGAAGGCCGGTCGGCGATCGCGGCGGCAGCGCGCACGATCGCGGCGCTTCGCCTCGGCCGCCTCGACGACGAGACGACTGCCAGCGTCGGCCTGATCGCCGGCGGAACCGCGCGGAACGTCGTGCCGGAACGCTGCTCCGTCTCGGTCGACGTCCGCTCGCACGACGCGGCCAAGCTGGCGGCGCTCGTCCAGGAGGTCATGGACGCCGCCGCGTTCGCAGCCAACGCCGCGGGGTGCACGCTGGACGCACACGTCCAGGAGACCGCGCCTGGCTACCGCTTTGCCCCCGACATCCCCGCGATCCGCCTCGCGCAGAGCGCGCTCACGCGCGCCGGGTACGAGCCGCGGCTCGCCCTCACCGGCGGCGGCGCCGACGCGAACGCCTTCAACCAGCGCGCCCGCCAGTGTGTAAACCTCTCCAACGGCATGGCCGACATCCACTCTCCTGGTGAGCACATCGCGGTCGCCGACCTCGAGGGGATGATCGAGGTCACGCTCGCGCTCGTGGACGTCGCCCGCGAGGGCGGCTGAGTGGCCGCGACCCTTCACCGCGGAAGGGTCACCACGATCGCAGAGCGTCACCCCGGGTTCGTGCGCCTCACCGTTGACGGTGTCTCCTGCATCGCGTATCCGCCGCTGACGGGGCCGGTCGCGGTCGGTGATGAAGTTGTCGTCAACGTGCAGGCACGCCAGCTCCGGCTGGGATCGGGCGGGTTCGACGTGCTCGTGGTCAACCTGACGCGCGGGCTCGGGCTCGCCCCCGACGCCGGCGCGCACGTGATGACGCTGCCGTACACGCCGCTGCAGGCAGCCGTACGCCAGCTCGAGGAGGACGAGCCCGGTGGTCGGATCGACGAGGGAGCCGGGCCGGGGGCGCCGCTCGACGGCCTGCCCGTGGTGTGCTGCTCGCTGCACGCCCAGCTGGTACCGGTCTGCGCGGGCCTGGGCGAGGGGCTGCGCGTCGCGTACGTCCAGCTCGGGGGCGGGGCGCTGCCGGTGGCGCTCTCCGATGCTGTGCGGACGCTGCAGGCGCGCGGGCTGCTGGAGGCCGTGGTGGCCGTCGCGCCGTGCTTCGGCGGTGACGCTCAGGCGGTGTCGGTGGCGACGGCGCTTGCCTGGGCCGGGGCGCAGGGCTTCGACGTCGCCGTCTGTGGCATCGGCCCCGGGGTCGTCGGAACGGGCAGCCGCTACGGGCACGGCGGCCTCGCAGTCGCCGAGGCGGCCAACGCTGCCGTCGCGCTCCGCGGCCGCGCCGTCGTCGCCGCGCGCGTCTCGGGTGCCGACCCGCGCAAGCGGCATCGGGGGCTCTCGCACCACACCCGCTCGGCGCTCGAGCTGAGCCTCGGCGACACCCTCGTCGCCTGGCCGGCCGGGGCACCGCATCCGGCCGCGCTGCCGGGCCGGGCCACGTTGCGCGAGGTCGATGCGACCGGGTGGGCCGCGGCCTGTGCCGGGCTGCCGCTCGCCCACATGGGCCGGGGGCCGGACGACGACCCGGACTTCTTCGCGGCGGCGTACGCCGCCGGCCGACTCGCCCGGGAGCTCGCCGGGGAGCTCGCCAGATGAGCGCCGACGGCGCGCCTCCGGGCCGCGGCTCACGCCTGGCGCCCTCCGCTCCGCCACCGTACCCAGGCAGCCCTGCCCTGGCCGACGGAGGCCCTGTGCCCGACTCCGCAGAGCTGCTCTTCGCCGGACACATCATCGACCTGACGGTCGAGCAGTGGGGCTCGAACGAGCGCGAGATCATCGGCCACCCCGGCGCCGTCGCGATCGTGCCGATCGACCGCGACGGCAACGTCGTGCTCGTCCGCCAGCTGCGCGAGGCGACGCGGCGCCGGCTGCTCGAGCTGCCGGCCGGCGGGCTCAAGCCCGGGGAGGAGCCGCTGCCGTGCGGCCGTCGCGAGCTGGCCGAGGAGACCGGCCTGGTGGGCGGCCTCTGGACGCACGCGACGACGTTCTGGACGACGCCGGGGTTCTGCCGCGAGCTGATGTGGCTCTACTACGCCGAGGGCGTCGAGCCGGGCGAGCGCTGGACGGAGCCCGACCCCGACGAGGAGCTCGAGGTGGTGCGCTGGCCGCTCGCCGAGGTCGCTGCCCGGCTCGGCGAGATCGAGGATCTGAAGACCCTCGCCGGCCTCCTGCTCTATCTGCGTGACCGCAGCGGCCCGACAGGTAGCGTTCCCGCTCGATGAGAGTCGCGGTCGTCAGAGAGATCAAGAGCGACGAGTACCGCGTCGCCCTCACCCCGGCCGGTGCGAGCGAGCTCGTGCGGCGCGGTCACGACGTGCTCGTCGAGACGGGCGCCGGCCTCGGCTCACGCTTCTCCGACGCGGCCTACGTGGCCGTCGGCGCTCGCATCGTCACGCTCGACGAGGCCTGGGGGCAGGCTGAGCTGCTGCTCAAGGTGAAGGAGCCGCTCGCCGTCGAGGTGCCACGCCTGCATGAGGGGCTCGTCCTCTTCACCTACCTCCATCTGGCCGCCGACGCCGGGCTGACGGCCGCGCTCGCGGCGAGCGGCGCCTCGTGCGTCGCGTACGAGACCGTCGAGGACGCCGCCGGCCGCCTGCCGCTGCTCGCGCCGATGAGCGAGATCGCCGGCAGGCTTGCAGCGCAGGCCGGTGCGACGCTGCTCGAACGGCCGAAGGGTGG
>CANFDS010000006.1 GCA_947445525.1 Actinomycetota bacterium
AGGTAGCTCGCCGGGCTCATAACCCGGAGGTCGCAGGTTCAAATCCTGCCCCCGCTATCACGTTTGGCTCGTTCACACGTTGGGCCTTCATGGCCCGCCAGCTTCGACCAGCACCCTCAGAGGTCCGCTTCCTGGGGGTGCTGTCGTCTGAGGGCCAGCTGGGCAACAGAGACTCTCGTGCCGACCCGCCGACCCCAGGGGGCACGGCAGGTTTGCGCCGGCGAATCCAGTAGCTTTCAGGCGGAGACTGCCCGCGCCGAGGTCGGCGAAGCAAACGGCTCACAGGACGGGGACGTCCGCAGAGGGACGGGCTGTCCCTGTTGAGCGCGACGCGCGCGAGATGGGTCAGAATCAAACGGACGACGCACGCGACAGGGGGACACGATGACCACGACGACCGGCCCGCTCACCCGCTCCGAGCTGCTCGACCTCGCGTCCGGGCTCGCCGACGACTTCGCCACCCGCGCGGCCGAGCACGACCGCGACGCCTCCTTCCCGCACGAGAACGTCGAGCTGCTGCGGCGCGAGAACCTGCTCAACTTCGCGCTGCCGGTCGAGTACGGCGGTCGTGGCGCCGGCCTCCACGACTACGCGCTCTTCGCACGCCGGCTCGCCCACGGCTGCGAGTCGAGTGCGCTCGGCTGGGTGATGCACAACTGGTTCGCCGGCATGGTCGCCACGCTGTGGCGCGGCTCCGAGGGCGAGCTACGGCTGCGGCTGGAGGCGATTCTCGAGGAGCTCGCCGGCGGGGCGCTCGCCTCCGGCATGTTCGCCGAGCCGGGCACGTTCGGCTTCACCGTCTCGGAGGTCACCGCCGAGCCCGTCGAGGGCGGCTACCGGCTGAACGGCCGCAAGCTGTTCTGGAGCAACCAGCCGGGGGCCGCGTTCGTCTCGACCTCCGCGCTGCGCGACCGCGACACGCTGCTCTTCTACATGGGCCCGCTCGCCGAGATCAAGGGGCTCCGCGTCGTCGAGGACTGGAACACGATGGGGATGCGGGCGACCTCGAGCAACGGCGCCGTGTTCGAGGATGCGTTCATCTCGGACAAGTGGGTGTGGGAGCTGCCGGCCGGGCGCTACGGCGACGCCGTCGGAGCGATCGGCGGCATCTGGTTCGGCCAGGGCGTCGCGGCCGTCTACGGGGGCATCGCCGAGGCGGCGCGCAACTACGCCGTCGAGTGGGCCGCCGGGCGCGAGAAGTTCCCGTTTCCGATGGGCCTCGACAAGAAGCCGTACGCGCTGATGCCGAACGCGCAGATCACCGTGGCCGAGATGGACGTGCTGCTGCAGGCGATGGATCACGCGCTGCGCTGCACCGCGCTCGACCGCGAGGCCGACCCCAACTGGGGGCGAGATCAGATGGTCGAGGGCTGGCGGACGAAGCAGTTCGTCACCACGAACGCCGTCGAGGTCGTCGACAAGGCGCTCAGCCTCGTCGGCGGGGCCGGCTACCACCGCCGCTCGCCGCTCGAGCGCTGGTACCGCAGCGTGCGCGCCGGTGAGTTCCATCCGCTTGCCTGGCCCGACCTGTCGGTGTACTCGGGCAAGATCGCGCTCGGGCTCGACCCGCACTGCGAGCCGCGCTTCGTCTAGGCGCCGGCCGCGGCGCAGCCGGCCTAGGAGTAGCCGGTCGCCGGCGGCGGCGTGCTGTTGAGCGCCCAGTCGCCGACGAGCTTGAGCTTGTAGTCCACGGGGTCGTGCAGCGTCAGCGTGCGCGCGTCACGCCAGAAGCGATCCAGGTTGTGCTCGATAGTGGTCGCGCTCGCGCCGCAGACCTGGAAGATCCCCTGCCCGACCTTCAGCGAGACGTCTGTCGTGACCGCGCGGGCGATCGCCACCGCCACCCCGGCCGCCGAGCGCGAGGCGAGATCGCGCCGCTCGTTCGCCTCGTCGAGCGCGTCCGCCATGCGGGCGACGGCTCCCTCTGCGGTCGAGATCGCGATCGCCAACTCGCCGAACCGTTGCAGCACGTACGGATCCTCCGCGGCCCGGTCGACCCCACTCTGCGCCCACGGCCGCGCGCGCTCCCGCACGAACGGCCCGGCGGCGGCAAGTGCCGCCTTCGCGATGCCGAGGCAGACTGCGGCGAACGGCGACTGGAGGAACGCGCCGATCAGGTTGTCCTGGCCGTCGAGCCCCTCCGTCGAGAACACCATGTCGGCGGCGACCGGCGCCTGCTCGAGGTCGATCGTGCCGCTCGACGTCGTCCGCTGGCCCATGCCGGTCCAGTCGTCGTGGATCGTCACGCCCGGGGTGGCCGGGTCGAGGTACGCCATCCGCACCGCGCCGAGGTCGTTGGCCGGTACTCCTGTGCCGGCCGGGTCGCCGACGAGCCCCGACACGTAGAGGACGTCCGCGCCGAGGCTGCCCGTGCAGTACGACTTGCGCCCGCTGAGCAGCCAGTTCCCCCGACCGTCGGGCTCGATCCGTGTCTTCATCTCGAACACCGTGCGGGTGCCGCGCTCGGAGTACCCGTTCGCGAACATCAGCCCGTCCAGCGCCTTGCGGTAGAGCGGGGCCTTCGCCTCGTCGCTCGTCCTCATCAGGTCGAGCAGCTCGACGCCGACGCAGTGGATCGAGAACATCTGGGCGATGTTGGAGTCGCCCTCGGCGAGCGCTGCGACGACGCGGACGAAGTCACCGATGCTCGCGCCGGTGCCGCCGTGCCGCGCAGGCACGAGCAGCCCGAGCAGGCCGCTCGCCTTCAGCTCGGCCAGCTCGGCATGGGGGAAGCGGCGCTCGCGGTCGCGCGCCGACGCTTCCACGGCGAAGCGGGCCGCGAGCGCTCGCGCCGTGTCGAGCGAGGCCGCCATGGCTTCAATCCTAACGCCCTCCGGGCGGCGAGGCTACCGGCCGGTGGCGCGCGCCAGCGCCTGGCGCACCGCCGGCGCGACCTCGGTGCCGAGCAGCTCGATCGAGCGCGTCACCTGCGCGTACGGCAGCGTGCCGACGCTGAACTTCAACAGGCAGCGGTCGTGCCCGAAGATCTCGTGCTGGAAGAGGATCTTCTCGATCACCTGCTGGGGGCTGCCGGCGAAGTTCGCGCCACGTGGCGTGTTGGAGGCGTCGAAGTGCTCGCGGGTGAGCGGCGCCCAGCCGCGCTCGCGGCCGATGCTGTTCATCGCTGCCGCCACGGCCGGGAACGACTCGTCGGCGGCGCGCTGCGAGGTGTCGGCGATGTAGCCGTGCGCGTTGATGCTGAGGGCGGGGACGGTGTCGTGACCGGCGGCCAGGGCGGCGCGCCGGTGCAGCTCCGCGAACGGCGCGAAGCGCTCCGGCAGCCCGCCGATGATCGCCAGCGCCATCGGCAGGCCGAGGGCCCCGGCACACTGCGCCGACTCGGGGTTGCCGCCCACCGCGACCCACACCGGGATCGGCTGCTGCAGCGGCCGCGGGTACACGCCGAGGCCGCCGAGCGCCGCCCGGTGACGGCCCGACCAGCTGACGTGCTCGGCGTCGCGCAGGCGCAGCAGCAGCTCGAGCTTCTCGGCGAAGAGGCTGTCGTAGTCGGCCAGCTCGTGGCCGAACAGGGGGAACGACTCGATGAACGAGCCGCGCCCGGCCATGATCTCGGCGCGGCCGCCCGACAGCAGGTCGAGCGTCGCGAAGTCCTGGAAGACGCGCACCGGGTCGTCCGAGCTGAGCACCGACACCGCGCTCGTCAGGCGGATCTGGCTGGTGCGCTCGGCTGTGGCGGCGAATACGACCGCGGGCGCCGAGACGGCGAAGTCGGGGCGGTGATGCTCGCCGACGCCGAACACGTCGAGGCCGACCTGGTCGGCCAGCTCGATCTCCTCGATCAGGTCGCACAGGCGCTGCGCGGGGTCGATGACCAGCCCGTTGCCGGGCACGGGGTGCAGCTCTGCGAACGTGTAGACGCCGATCTCTATCGCCGGGCATCATCGCTGGCGCCGCCCGGGCCGTGCCGGTACTGCGCGGTGTGGGGGGAGAGGCCGCGATCGCATAGGATTTCGCTCATGCCATTGATCCATGACCGTGGTGGCCTGCCGGACGACCGTCCGATCGACCGTGCCGAGCACGAGCTCGAGGACTGGGAGCTGACCGCGGACGCGCTGATGCAGGCACTGACGAGCGGGGGCGTGATAACCGTCGACGAGCTGCGACGCGGGGTGGAGTCAATGGAGCGCTGGCGCTACGAGCACGCCTCGTACTACGACCGCTGGATCACCTCGATCGAGAAGGTCCTGGTCGAGAAGGGCGTGCTCACCGGCGCCGAGATCGACCGGCGCGTCGCGGAGCTCGGCGCGTGAGCGGGCGGCGGGCGTGACGCTCGAGCCCGGCCGGCGCGTGCGCGTGCTCGAGGGGCCGTCCGTCGGCCACGTGCGGACGCCGGCCTACGTCAAGGGCAAGCAGGGCGCCATCGCGGGCGTGTGGGGCAGCTTCGGCAACCCCGAGACGCTCGCCTTCGGCGGCGACGGGCAGCCCGCGAGGCCGCTCTACTACGTCGGCTTTCGCCAGACCGACCTGTGGCCCGACTATGCGGGGCCCGCGACCGACACCCTGTATCTCGACCTCTACGAGCACTGGCTGGAGGAAGCATGAGCGACGGCCACGATCACGACCACGACCACGATCACGACGAGCCCGTCGAGGGCGCCCTCCCGGCCGCCGCCCTGCGGACGCGCGCGATCGAGTCGCTGCTCGTCGAGAAGGGTGTCCTGACGGCGGAGGCCGTCGCCCGCGGCGTCGACTGGCTCGTGTCGCGCACTCCCACCAACGGCGCTCGCATCGTCGCCCGCGCCTGGGTCGACCCGGCGTACAAGCAGCGCCTGCTCACCGACGCGAAGGTGGCCGCCGGCGAGCTCGGCATCGACGCCGCGCAGTCGGTGACGGTGGTTGCGCTGGAGAACACCGCGGACGTCCACCACCTCGTGGTGTGCACGCTCTGCTCGTGCTACCCGCGCGCCCTGCTCGGCCCGCCGCCTGCCTGGTACAAGAGCAACGCGTACCGCTCGCGCGCCGTCATCGAGCCGCGCGCCGTGATGGCCGAGTTCGGCACCGAGCTGCCGGCCGAGGTCGAGGTGCGCGTCGTCGACTCGACGGCCGACATCCGCTACCTCGTCGTGCCGCGCAGGCCCGCCGGCACCGACGGCTGGAGCGAGGAGCAGCTCGCTGCGATCGTCACGCGCGACAGCCTCGTCGGAGTCGTGCAACCGGTCGCGGGCGAGCCCGTCGCCGTCTGACCCACCGGGCTCCGGCCAATCGCAGGAGGTGTTGCAGGCGATGCTGCCGAGTCACGACCGCTTCGCGTACTCCCCGATCACCGGCAGGCCGGACTTCAGCTGGCCCGGCGGTCGGCGGCTGGCCGTGTACATCGCCGTCTGCGTCGAGCACTTCCCCTACGGCGAGGGCGGCCTCGGCATCCCCTACTCGCCCGGCCTCGAGCACCCGAACACCTACAACTGGGCGTGGCGCGAGTACGGCAACCGCGTCGGCGGCTTCCGCATGGTCGACGCGCTGGCGGCCAACGGCGTCCGGCCCACCGTGCTGCTCAACACCGAGTGCTACGACCACTGCCCCGAGCTGGTCGCTGCTTTTCGCGCTGCCGGCAGCGAGTTCGTCGGGCACGGCGCCACCAACGCGCGCCAGCCGAACAGCATGGACGAGCCGGCCGAGCGCGCGGTCGTGCAGGAGGTGTACGACGTGATCGAGCGCAACGAGGGGCGGCCGCCCGGCGGCTGGATGAGCCCCGGCGCCAACCCGAGCCGCGTCACCGAGGATCTGCTGGCCGAGACGGGGTACCGCTACACGCTCGACTGGCCGATGGACGACCAGCCGACGTGGCTGGGCACCCGCGGTGGCCCGCTGCTGAGCGTGCCGTACCCGCACGAGGTGAACGACGTGCCGATGATCGTCTTTCACCATGGCTCGTCGCAGACGTTCGCCGACATGACGGTCGACACGATCGACGAGATGCTGGAGCAGTCGGTCGACCAGCCGCTCGTCTGCGGCATCACCGTGCACACGTTCATCGTCGGCTAGCCGTTCCGCCTGCGCCGCTTTCGCGCCGCGCTCGAGCACCTGGCTGGGCTGCAGGATCGAGTCTGGCTGGCGACGGCCGGCGAGATCGCCGAGCACTACGCGGGGATCGTCCCGCCGCCGCCTGCCGGAAGCGCCGCGTGACGGCCGCGGGCCGCTCTGCCGCGACCGGCAGCGCAGATGCGTGCGTCGCCATCGCGGGCCTCGGCGCCATCGGCAAGGAGCTCGCCCGGCGTCTCACCGAGGGCGTCCCCGGCTATCGGCTGACGGCGGTCGCCGCCCGCGACCGCGACCGCGCCGCCGCCGCCCTGCGCGAGGTCGGCGTCGAGGTGCCGGTCGTCACGATCGAGGAGCTCGAACCGCTGGCCGACATCGTCATCGAGTGCGCTCCGGCAGCGCTGCTCGCGGCGATCGCGGAGCCGGTGCTGCGCGCCGGCAAGGAGGTCGTCGTGCTCAGCGTCGGCGCGCTGCTCGACCAGCCGGGCCTCGTCGAGCTGGCCGCGGCGAGCAGATCACCGTGCCCACCGGGGCGCTGCTCGGCCTGGACGCGGTGCGCGCCGCCGCCGAGGGCCACATCGATTCGGTGCGTCTCACCACGCGCAAGCCGCCGCGCGGCCTCGCCGGCGCGCCGCACCTCGAGGGCCTCTCGCTCGACGATCTACAGGAGCCGGTGCGCGTCTTCTCGGGCACCGCTCGCGGCGCCGCCAGGGGGTTCCCCGCGAACCTCAACATCGCCGTCGCCCTTGCCCTCGCGGGCATCGGCCCCGATCGCACCGAGGTCTAGATCTGGGCCGACCCGGCCGTCACCAGGAACACGCACACGATCGTGGTGCGCTCCGCTGTCGCCGACTTCGCGATGACGATCGAGAACGTACCCTCCGAGAACCCGAAGACCGGCCGGATCACCACTCTCTCGGTGATCAGCCTGCTGCGCCGGCGCACCGCGCCGCTGAGCGTAGGCTCGTGAGAGCGGCCGCGCGCCCTGCCGCCCCCGGGCGCCCTGCCGCGCCCGCGCGCCCTGTCGCGCCTTCCACCCGACCTCCCGGAGCCCGCCGATGACCTCGACCCTCGATCCCGCCACCGCCGAGGCGATCCGGCAGCGCTTCCTCGCCGTCGATGCCTCCAACGTCGCTGACGTCCTCGACACGCTCGGCCTGCCCGACCAGGGCCTTGCGCCGTCGTTCGCCCCGTTCCCCGCGCAGGCGGGCAAGCTCGCCGGCTGGGCGTTCACGATCAGGGGCGAGCTGAAGCCCTATCCGGCCGGCGGCGGCGATCCCGACAAGATGGCAGCGTACGCGCGGCTCACCCCCGGCACCGTCTCGGTATGGAGCGGCGACGGCGCGGGCGTCTGCTTTTTCGGCGAGCTGATCGCGATCGGGATGAAGGAGCGCGGCTGCGTCGGCGCCCTGGTGGACGGAGGCATCCGCGACGTCGCCTGGGTCGGCAAGCAGCAGTTCCCGGTGTACGCCCGCCACCGGACGCCCGTGCAGTCGATCGGCCGCTGGAAGGTGACGGGCTGCGACAGCCCCGTGCCGATGCCCGGGGCGACGGTCGCGCACGTCACCGTGGCGCCAGGCGACTTCATCCTGGCGGACGAGGACGGCGCCATCTGCATCCCGCGCGCCGTCGTCGAGACGGTGCTCGAGCAGGCGGAGGCGCTCGGGGTTCGCGAGGTGCTGATCCGCGAGGAGCTCGCGGCCGGGCTCTCGCTGTCGGCGGCGCTCGCGAAGTTCGGGGC
The DNA here is from genome assembly GCA_947445525.1 of Actinomycetota bacterium. Classification (GTDB taxonomy): domain Bacteria; phylum Actinomycetota; class Thermoleophilia; order Gaiellales; family Gaiellaceae; genus CANFDS01. Next base: position 7,739 of record CANFDS010000006.1, read on the forward strand.
GGTCTGACTCGCAGCGACCGCTTCCGGCTGCTCGACCGGCTCACGGTCGGCCGCGACCTCGTCGCCGAGGGGCGGCTGGCGCTGAAGATGGCGTTCGCGGGCGCGCTCGCCTGGCGGCTCGGCGTGTTCGCCGGCGAGCCGCGGCCGATCTTCGCGGCACTCGTTCCGTTCGTCGCCATGAGCGGCGACCCGTTCAGCGCCGTCAGCGTCTCGCTGGGCCGGATCCTCGGGGTCTTCGCCGGCGTCGGCATCGGCGTGGCGCTGCTGCACACCGGGCTCGGCCTCTACGCGCAGATCAGCCTCGGCCTGCTGGCGGGCGCCGTGGCCGGCATCCCGTTGCGGGTGGGCGGGCTGCCGAACGTGCAGGCGGCGGTGAGCGCGCTCTTCCTAATCGGGCTCGGCCGGCTGGACGTGGCGCACGTCGGCGTGACGCGCATCTGGGAGACCGCGATCGGTGCGGGTGTCGCGATCGTCGTGGCGGCGCTGCTGTGGCCGCCCGACCTGGCCCGTGAGCTGCGCCTGCGGCTCTCGCGGCTGCGGCAGGCGCTCGCGACCGACCTCACCGCCGTGGCCGACGACCTCGCCACCGGTAGCGGTGCGGCCGCGACCGCGCTCGCCGACCTGCGCGCCAACTCGCTCGACGCCGTCCGCATGACCTTCGACCTGGAGAGTGCTGCACGCGCCCTCCGGCTCAACCCGTTGCGCCGCCGCGACGCGCCCGCGGTGGCGAGCCTCGACCGGCGTGTCCGCATTGCCGCCCGCCTGTACCGCCATGCGCGCTCGGTCGCCCGGGACGTCGCCGACGCCGACCGGGCGCTGCACGGCACGGCGGCCGGGCTAGCCGCGGCCGCTAGGCTCGGGGCCGTGCCGACGCTCGCCATCGAGACCCGCGACCTCACCCGCACCTTCGGTGAAGTACGCGCCGTCGACTGCGTCGACCTGGCAATACCCGAGGGTGAGATCTACGGCTTCCTCGGCCCGAACGGCGCCGGCAAGTCGACGCTGGTGCGGATGCTCTGCACGCTGCTGCTGCCGACGTCGGGCAGCGCGCTCGTCGCCGGCCACGACGTTGCCCGTGACCCCGAGCGCGTGCGGCTCTCGATCGGTGCCGCGCTCCAGTCGGCCGCCGTCGACCCCAAGCAGACCGGCCGCGAGCTGCTGCGGCTGCAGGCGCGCCTCTACGGCCTGCGCGGCGCCGAGATCACCCGCCGGGTCATACAGCTCGCCGAGCTCGTGGACATCGGCGCCGCGCTCGATCGCCGGCTCTCGACGTACTCGGGCGGCATGCGGCGCCGCCTCGACCTGGCGCTCGCCCTCGTCCACACCCCGACGATCCTCTTCCTCGACGAGCCGACCACCGGCCTCGACCCGGCCAGCCGGGTGCGCATCTGGGACGAGGTGCGCCGGCTCAACGCCGACGAGGGCATGACCATCTTTCTCACCACCCAGTACCTGGAGGAAGCGGACGAGCTCGCCACCCGCATCGGCATCATCGACAGCGGCCGCATCGCCGCCGAGGGCTCGCCGGCGGAGCTCAAGCGGCGGGTCGGCTCCGACGTCGTCGCGGCGCAGATCGCCGGCGACCCGGAGGTGGCCGCGGCGGCGGTACGTCGCATTCCCGGCGTCGAGGACGTCGCGGTGCACGACCACGAGCTGACGATCCGCACGCGCAACGGCTCCGAGGCGCTCTCGCCCGTCGCGCTCGCGCTGGACGCCTCGGGTGCCCGGGTGAAGAGCCTGACACTCCGCACGCCGACGCTCGACGACGTCTTCCTCGACCTCACCGGAGGCCACCTGCGCGCCGGGGAGGAGGTCGCGTGAGCACGGGCACGCCGTCCACGGCGGCCGCCACTCCCGCTCCCGTCCACGCCCGCAAGGTCGGCTTCGCCGGCGATGTCGTCAGCGTGGCGATCCGCGCCCTGCGCTCGATTCCGCGCGACCCCGAGGTGATCATCCCCGCGCTGATCATCCCGGTGTTCTTCTTCTTCGTCAACGTCGGCGCGCTGTCCAAGCTGACGGGCGCGACGGGGGACGGGGGCGCCGGCTTCGACTACAAGGCGTTCCAGATCCCGACCGCGATCCTCTTCGCCGTGACGGGGATCTCGCGCGCGAACACCGTCGTCACCGACATCCAGACCGGCTACCTCGACCGGCTGCTGATGACCCCGGTGAACCGGCTGGCGCTGCTCGTGGGGATGATGGTCGCCGACTTCGTGCTCGTCGTCGCGCTGACGATCCCGGTGATCGTGATGGGGCTGATCGTCGGCGTCTCGTTCGCGACCGGCGTGGGCGGGGCCGTGGCCTTCGTGCTGATCTCCGGCCTCTGGGGGCTCGTGTTCGCGGGCTTCCCCTACGCGATCGCGCTCAAGACGGGCAACCCGGCGGCCGTTAACACGAGCTTCGTCATCTTCTTTCCGTTCATGTTCCTGACCACCGCGTTCGTGCCGCAGGAGGCGCTCTCGGGGTGGCTGTCGGGGGCGGCGGACGCGAACCCCGTGACGTACTTGCTGGCGGCGCTGCGCAGCATCCTGATGGATGGCTGGGACGTGTCCGCCATCGCCAAGGGGCTCGGCGCGCTCGCCGGGGTCGGCGTCGTCACTTTCGGGCTGGCGCTGCTTGCGCTGCGCTCGCGGGTCAGGCGCAGCTAGGCGCGGGCCGGCGCCTGCGGGGCTAGCGGGCCTGGCGGGGGCGCGGCGCGCCGGCCGCCGCGATCGTGCGCAGCATGCCGCCGAAGATGAAGCCGTGCATCGGCCAGAGGGCGTACCAGTAGGCAAGCCCGAACAGGCCGTTGGGCTCGAAGACGGCGGTCTGCGTGATCTCGGCGGAGCCGGCGCCGTTCGACCGCACCTCGAACTGGAGCCAGGCGCGGCCCGGCACTTTCATCTCGGCGGCGAGCAGCAGCAGCGCGTCCTGCTCGAAGGCCTCGACGCGCCAGAAGTCGATCGTGTCGCCGACGCGGATGCCCATCGGGTCGCGTCGCCCGCGCCGTAGGCCGGGCCCGCCGACGAGCACGTCGAGCCAGCCACGCAGCCGCCACAGCAGCGCGCCCGCGTACCAGCCCGTCTCACCGCCGATGCGCTGGATCGGCGCGAACGCCGCTGCGGGCGGTGCCGCAACGATCGCCGACCGTGAGTCGACGAGCCGCGATCCCCGTCGCTCGCCCCCGTACGGCTGGGCCTGCGCGAACGCCTCGTCCGACCAGCGCGTCTCGGCGAACGCGCGGTCCTCGTTCGCGAGCGCCCGTGCCACTGCCTGAGCGAACGCCAGCGGCCGCACCGGGAAGGCTGCGAGCGCCGCCGGGTCGAGGACAACCGTCCGGTTGCGCAGCGAATCGACGAGCTTGCGGCCGATCCCGGCGTGGACGGGCGTCACGAGGCCGAGCCAGAGGCTCGACAGGTGCGGGCTGAGCACCGGCACCGGCAGCATCACGCGGCGGAGGCCGCGCTGCCGCGCGTACTCCTTCATCAGCTCGAGGTAGGTGACGGTGTCGGCCCCGCCGATCTCGAAGATCTCGCTGCCGCTCGGCTCACGGTCGAGCGCGGCCAGCAGATAGGCAATCACGTCCTCGATCGCGATCGGCTGGGCCTCCGTGTTGACCCACTTCGGGCAGATCATGAACGGGAGGCGGTCGACCAGCGCGCGCAGCATGTCGAACGAGGCGCTGCCGGAGCCGATCACGATCGACGCCCGCAGCTCGATCGTGGGCACGCCGCTCTCGCGCAGGATCCGCCCGACCTCCTGGCGGGACTCGAGATGCTTCGACAGCTCGCCCCCCTCGCCGAGGCCGCCGACATAGACGATCCTGCGGACGCCCGCCACCAGCGCGGCCGCGCCGAACGCCTCGGCGGCGGCCCGGTCGGCATCGTCGAAGGAGCGGGTCGAGCTCATCGAGTGGACGAGGTAGAAAGCGGTGTCGACACCGGCGAGCGCGGCCGGGATCGTCTCGGGGCGGAGCACATCGCCGCCGATGACCTCGGTGCCGGCGCCGACCCGCGGCGCGAGCAGCTCGGGGCGCCGCGAGAGGCAGCGAACGCGCTCGTCGCGCGCTTCGAGCGCGCTCAGCAGCCGACCGCCGATGTAGCCGGTGGCGCCCGTCAGGAGAATCAGGCGGTGTGGCATCGCGGTCGCCGTCACTGCCCGAGCGGTAGCACGAAGAAGGCGACCACGGCGTACTGCAGCGCGACCGCGGCGATCACGAGCGCGTGGAACACCTCGTGGTAGCCGAAGATCGTCGGAAACGGGTCGGGGCGCCGGCGCGCATAGACGATCCCGCCGACCGTGTAGGCGACCCCGCCGGTCACCAGCAGCAGCGCTCCGGTGATGCCGATGCCGCTGAACAGCTGCGGCGCCACGATGACACCGACCCAGCCGAGCGCAATCGCGCTCACGGCGGCCAGCCACTTGGGCGCATCCACCCAGAGCATCTTCAGCAGGATCGCGGCTCCGGCACCGCTCCAGACGACCGCCAGCACGACGATCTTCCAGCTGCCGTCCAGTACGAGCAGCGCGAACGGCGTGTAGGTGCCTGCGATGAGCGTGTAGATCATCGCGTGATCCATGCGCCGCATCCAGCGGCGGGCCGGCGCCGACCAGGTGCGCCGGTGGTAGAGCGCGCTGGTGCCGAACATCGCGGCGACGCTGACCCCGAACACGATTGCGCCCGAGATGCCCGCGGCACCCTGCGCCTTCAGCCCGAGCAGCACGGCGAGGGCGATCGCGACGAAGAACGCCACCTCGTGCGACACGCCGCGCAGCACCGGTTTGACCGCGACGCCCGCGGCGGAGGGAACGAGACTCACGACAGAAGGGTAGCGGTCGGCGCAGCCCTCACCGGCGCGACTACGCTAACGGGCGTCCCTGCCGCAGCACGAGAGGAGCACCGATGCCCGTCGAGCGCGATCCCGACGCCAAGCTCGCGTCCTACGCCCATCCGGAGCGTCTGGTCACCACGGCCTGGCTCGCCGCCCGGCTCGACGACCCGAACATCGTCGTCGCCGAGTCCGACGAGGACGTGCTGCTGTACGAGACCGGTCACATCCCGGGCGCCGTCAAGCTCGACTGGCACAACGACCTCAACGACCAGGTTGCGCGCGACTACGTTGACGCCGACGGCTTCGCGGCGCTGATGGCGCGGAAGGGCATCAGTCGCGACACGACGATCGTCTTCTACGGCGACAACAACAACTGGTGGGCCGCCTACGCCCTCTGGGTGTGCTCGCTGTTCGGCCACGCGGACGTGCGCCTGCTCGACGGCGGCCGTGCCAAGTGGATCGCCGAGGGGCGCGCTGTGACGCGGGACGTGCCGCAGCCGGCGCCCACCGTGTACCCCGTCGTGCCGCGCGACGACCGCACGCTGCGCGCCTTCAAGGAGGACGTGCTCGCGCACATCGGCAAGGGGCCGCTCGTCGACGTCCGCTCGCCCGGCGAGTACTCGGGCGAGCTGTCGCACATGCCCGACTACCCGCAGGAGGGCGCGATCCGCACGGGGCACATCCCCACCGCGCGGAGCGTCCCCTGGAAGCGCGCCGCCAACGACGACGGCAGCTTCCGCACGCGCGCCGAGCTCGAGGCGATCTACTTCGCCGAGCAGGGCATCGGCGCCGCCGACCACGTCGTCGCCTACTGCCGCATCGGCGAGCGCTCGAGCCACACCTGGTTCGTGCTGAAGCACCTGCTCGGGCTGGAGAACGTCCGCAACTACGACGGCTCGTGGGTCGAGTGGGGCAACGCAGTGCGTGTCCCCATCGAGAAGTAGCGGGGATGGAGGGCACGCTGCGTCCCGCGTTGCAGGTGATCGTCGACGAGTTCGCCGACTACGAGCGCGAGCTGCGCCTCGAGCTGCTGCTGGAGTACGCGGACTCGCTGCCGCCGCTGCCGGAGCGGCTGCTCGCCGACCGCGGCAGCTTCGAGCGGGTGCAGGAGTGCCAGACGCCGCTCTACGTCGCCGTCGAGGCCGAGGACGGGCGTGTGCGCCTCTACTTCGACGCGCCGCCCGAGGCGCCGACGACGCGCGGCTACGCGAGCGTGCTGGCCGCCGGCCTGGACGGCGCCACGGTCGCGGAGGTGCTGGCGACCCCTGCCGACTTCTACGTGCAGATGAAGCTGGGCGAGCTGATCTCACCGCTGCGCCTGCGTGGCATGAGCGCGCTGCTGGGGATCATCAAGCGCAAGGTGGCGCAGGCCGCTGCTGCGGGCGGGGTCTAGCCCGAGAGCTGCGGCGTCCTGGATGTGCGGACGGGCAGCGTGCCACGGTGCTATCTGGCCTCGCCGCTCCCGCTCAGGTCAGCTCAGCGGTGGGGCGTTGACAGGCTGTCGGCCCGACCGCGACACTCGGACGATTCCAGGCAGAGGAGCGAGCATGCAGGTGGACGGGCTGGCGTACATCGCGATCGGGAGCGGCGACATGGAGCTGTCGCTGAGGCTGTACCGCGATGCGCTGGGGATGACGGTGCACGGCGACGAGACGGTCTCCGGGGCCGCCGTCGAGCGCTACTATGGCCTTCCGCCGGGCGGCTCGGTCAGGCAGGTGATGCTCGGTCAGCAGGACGTCCGCTACGGCATGCTCCAGCTGCTCGACTTCGGCGCCGCCGCCACCGGGCGCGTGCTGGACAGCGCCACCGCTGTCGACCACGGCCACATCAAGACGCTCGACGTCTTCGTCGACGACTACGCCGTCGCCTCCGAGCGCCTCCTCGCCGCCGGATTCCAGTGGGAGACGGAGCCGCGCACCTATCCCGCCGGCGACATCTCCGCCACCGAGGGCCACATCCATGCCCCCGACGACGTGCTGCTCGCGATCATCCAGATCCACGGTGCGCCGCGCGCCGTCTTCGCCCGCGCCGACGGCCTGTTCAGCGAGGTCGGCGCATCGTCGCAGATCGTCGGCGACCTGGCCGCGCACACCCGCTTCTTCGGCGAGGGCTGCGGGTTCACCGTCCACTATGACGCGGAGCTGACCGGCCCCGGCGTCGACTCGCTCGTCGGGCTGCCGGAAGGCACCGGCCTGCACATGACGATCATGGCGCCGGAGGGGTACACCACCGGCAAGGTCGGGCTGATCGAGTACGGCGCGACCGCCGCCGGCCGCTCGCTGGCCGGGCAGTCGTGGCCGCCGCGCCTGGGCATGCTCGCCCACGGCTTCGTCGTCCGCGAGCTCGACGCCGTCTGCGCAAGGCTCGCCGGGCTCGGCGGGGAGGTGCGGGTGGCGCCGGCGCCGGTCACGCTCGCCCCCTGGGGGCAGCCGCGGGCCAGTGCAGTCGCCACCCCCGAGGGGCTGCGCCTGGAACTGGTCGAGGCCCCCTGAGGGACCTCGAAAAAAGAGGCGGGGTGGGTCGCCGTCCCCTGCGACCCACCCCGCCGTTCGTCCGCTTCACCGCCGCCACGGGAAGCGGAAGCTGGTGCTACTGCGCTACCTGTTCGTCGCCGTCCGCTGTGTGCCGGTGAGGGCGAACGTGAGGGTCGAGCTGAGGCCCTGGAACGTGTTCCCGGCCGTGCTCGGCAGCGTCAGCGTGATCCGCAGGTTGTCTGCGGAGCCCGCCGTCAGCGATGACAGGCTGGACAGGGCCATGGACGCCCCGATCACGGCCCGCGAGGCCAGCACCGTCGTGGTCGAGCCATCGCAGGTGTAGGTGAAGGCGGGCTCGAGCCGGCCTCCGTCCAGGCGACGGAGCACTTCTCGATGAGCATCTGGAGCCCGTCGGTGACGTCGGTGTCGAGCAGCGAGCTGGGCGACGCGGTCGTCGTCAGCGTCACGCCGGACAGGTCGATCGTCCCCGTGTTCGACAGTGTCACCGAGCGCTGCATCGTGTCGCCGGCCGCCACGGTGGTGGCGTTGATGTTGAGCCGGTTCGTCGATGTGTCTGTCGCTCCGAGGGCGATCACGACAGTGCCTGTCGCAACGCTGGTGGACGCAGACGTCGAGCTGGTGAACGTTGCGAACGTGCCGAGCCCCGCGACCGCCGATGCGACACCGACGACTGCGAATGACGTAGCAACCTTCGCGCCCAGCGATAGGTCGCGGAAGAAATGCACGATTCAAACCTCCTGAGTTGGCATTCTTGCCGGGCTCCCTGTCGCCTCGATCCCTGAGGCGGTGGCATTGCTATGGAGGAGCCTCACTGCGGTCATTGTCCGGGAGCTCCGACAATTTCTCCCTCGTCCGAGTGATCAGACGATCTGGGCGTCGCGGCGCGGCCGGCGCAGGTGCAGGCGGGCGCGCAGGCGCAGGCCGCCCGGCACAGCCAGATCCGCAGCAGCAGGCGGAGGACGAGCAGCGCGGGCGCCAGGAGCAGGGCGAGCAGGCGGAGCTGCGGATTGCGCATCTGCAGGATCACCCACCCGAGCTCTGGCACGGTATACGTGACCACCCAGGTGCGGTCGCCGGTGAGTTGCGCGTTCCAGGGGTCGGGGCCCTCGTTCGCATCGCCCTTGGTCAGCACCATGGGCTCGCTGCCCCCGCTGACGATCTCGATCACCCGGTGGCTCTCGACACGGTGGTCGCCCACCGGAATCCGGAACGAGACGACATGGCCGACGCGAAGGCGTGAGAGCGGAACCGTGGTCGAGATCACGAGGTCGCCGCGCGAGAACATCGGCACCATCGAGTCCGAGAGCACGGTGACGGGTCGGTACAGGCCGGTGCGCGGCCCGATTGCGAGCAGCAGCAGGAGCAGCGACAGGGCCGTGAGCGCACGTAGCGCCCCTTCCAGGACGCCCCGTCCGTGAGCTGTCACTGCACTCATCGCTACTTGCTCGTCGCTGTCCGCTGCACGCCGGTGAAGGCGTAGGTGACGGTGGAGGTGATGTTCTGGAACGTGTTGCCTGCGGCTCCGGGCAGCGTCAGCCGCAGGTGATCAGTCGCGCCGGCCGTCAGCGAGCTGAGGTTGGAGAGCGCGATCGTCGAGCCGATGACGGCGCGCGAAGCCAGCGCGCTCGTCGTCAGCGTCACTCCCGCGAGATCGATCGAGCCGGCGTTCGTGAGGTCGAACGAGCGCTGCATCGTGTCGCCGCGAGCGATGTCGCTGGCGCTGATGTTGAGGCGGTTCGTCGAGGCGCCTGTGGCGCCCAGCGCAATCGTGACCGTACCGGTCGCGGGTGTGCTGCTGGCCGAGGTGGTGCTCGTGAAGGAGGCAAACGTGCCGAGGCCGCCGACGCTCACGGCTGCGCCCACGAGGACGGCCGACAGGAGCAGCTTCTGCCCGATCGAGAGGTGTCTGCTGGTTCTCATTGCCTGGATCTCTCTGTAGATGCCGTTGGCGTCCATGCCTCGGGAGCCGACCGGCCCATCGCGGTCCCGCTCCCTCTCCAGGGCGAGTCCGCGACGGGGCACAGCCGGGTGGTGCAGTGCAGTAGTCGGCGCGGCGAATCACACGTTTAGGGGATGAAGGCCGGCCGCCGCGTCGGCGCCCTGATGCCGGTGAGCCGACCGGTGCCTCACGGACACTCTGCCCATGACGACGTCGCTCGAGCGGGGCACCGACTTCGAGGTGCAGCTGCATGCGCTCTTCGCGGCCCACGGCTATCGCGCGTCGCACAACGTGCGCATGACGGGCCGCTCGGGCGCCGAGCACCAGATCGACGTCTACGCCGAGCTCGAGCTGCCGCTCCAGGTCGTGCGCGTGATCGTCGAGGCCAAGGCCCACGGCCAGCCGGTCGACAAGGACGCGCTGCTCAAGCTCCAGCAGATCGTCGACGACCTCGGTGCCGATCGCGGCGTGCTCGCCACCACCAGCGCGTTCACGACGGGTGCGCTGAAGATGGCCGAGAGCCGCAACGTCGACCTGTGGGATCGCGACCGCGTCTCCCGGCTGCTCGGTGAGCTGGCGCTCGCCGGGCCGTCGGCGACCGGCGATGAGGCCCACCCGGCGGGCGGGCGGCTCGCGGGCCAGGCACCGCAGACGATCGTCCCCCGTCTCTCGCTCGACGAGGCCCGGTGGTCGGTCGAGGCGGCCGTCGAGCGGCGGCGGCGCGGCGGCCTCTTCCGGGTCGGCCGGGTCGACGAAGAGCTGGTCGGCATCGCGCTGGTGCACGAGCCGTACTACGAGATCACCCTCGACGTCGCGACCTTCAGCGAGGAGCGCCGTGGGCTGCGCGCCCGGGAGGTCGTCCGTACGATCGCCGCCGCGCGGCTGAGCGTCGACGCGCATACGGGAGCGGTCGTCAGCGTCGACGCGGCCGGCCGCCTGCAGCCGACACCGCATACCCTGCCCGAGCTGACCCCCGAAGAGGCGGAGGCGGTGAAAGCGCTGGGCGGCGCCCCGTTCACTCGCGACGATCTTCTCGGCCGCGGCTACCGGCCGGCGAAGGCGCAGCAGCTCCTCGCCACCCTGCAGGCCAAGGGGCTGCTGGCGAGCGAGCTAGGCGAGGGCCGAAAGGCCGCCTATCGCATCACCGGCTTCCTGCCGCTGCCGATCGGACTCCAGGCCCTCACCGACGCGTTCGAACTCGAGCCGCTCCAGCGGGAGTCGACCACCGTCGACGGCACGGCCCGCAGCCAGGCCGGCATCGTGCGCGCGCTGGAGGCGCTCGTGCCGGACACCGCCGTCAGGACGCTGACGGTCGTGTACTACCCCTGCTACGCGTACGAGCTGCAACGGCCGGACGGCTCGCGCCGGCAGGAGCTGCTCGACGGCCTGACGGGCGAGCTCCGGCAGCTCGAGGGGCCGCGCGGCGCCGTGGAGCCGGTGTCCTAGCCCGCGTCGATCGCCGTCCGCAGCGACGCCACGTACTCGCGCAGCGCCGCCGGCCCGCCTGCATCGGCCACCTGGATCGCCCGCGACCCCACGATGATGCCGTCTGCCTGCGCCGCCGCCGCAGCGGCCTGCTCGGGTGTCGAGATGCCGAAGCCGGCGTACAGGGGCAGCGACGTGAGCTTCCGCGTCCGTGCCACGAGGCCGTCGAGCTGGCTCGACACCTCCTCGCGGGCGCCGGTCGTCCCTGTCAGCGTCACCAGGTACAGCCAGCCGTCGCTCAGCTCGGCAGCGAGGCGGATCCGCTCGTCGGTCGAGGTCGGCGCGACGAGCTGCACGCGCTTCACGTCGGGGCGCTCGTCGGCGGGCAGGTCGGCCACGATCAGGCCCGTCATGCCGGCCGCCTGTGCGTCGGCGATGAAGCGCTCGTAGCCGTACGCCTCGAGGATTGCCGCGTACGTCATCGGCACGAGCGGGACGCTCGGGCCCACGAGCGCGCGCGTACGTGCGAGACACTCCAGGCACTCCTTCGTGCGCATCCCGGCCGCCAGCGCGCGCTCCCCTGCGAGCCGGATCACGGGGCCGTCGGCGAGCGGGTCGGAGAACGGGAAGCCGAGCTCGACGATGTCGGCGCCGCCCTCGACCGCCGCGGCCGCCAGCTCCGGCGTGCCTCGCTCCGCCATCAGGTAGATGACGAGCTGCTTGCGGGAGGCGCTCACGACCCCAGCCTCTCGATCAGGGTCTGCAGGTCCTTGTCACCGCGGCCCGAGAGGCAGACGGCGACGTACTCCGAGTCGCAGTCGCGGGCGCGGGCGAGCGCGTGGGCGGTCTCGAGCGCCGGGATGATGCCCTCGCTGCGGGCGAGCTGCTGCAGCGCGTCGAGGGCCTCCTCGTCGGTGCACGGGAGGTAAGTGGCGCGGCCGGTGTCGCGCAGGTACGCGTGCTCGGGGCCGACGCCGGGGTAGTCGAGCCCGGCCGAGATCGAGTGGGCGTCGGCGATCTGCCCGTCGACGTCGGCGAGGATCGACGAGCGCGAGCCGTGCAGCACGCCGGTGCGGCCGGAGCCGAGGCTCGCCGCGCCCGCCGCCTCGACGCCGATCAGCCGGACGCCGGGGTCGTCGACGAAGGCGTGGAACATGCCGATCGCGTTCGAGCCGCCGCCGACGCAGGCCACCACCGTCTCGGGCAGCCGGCCCTCGCCCGCGAGCAGCTGCTCGCGGGCCTCCTGGCCGATCACCCACTGCAGCTCGGCGACGATCTCGGGGTACGGCGCCGGGCCGACGCACGAGCCGATCATGTAGTGGGTCGTCTCGACGTTGGTGATCCAGTCGCGGATCGCCTCCGAGGTCGCCTCCTTCAACGTCTTCGTGCCGAACTCGACGGGGCGTACCTCCGCGCCCAGCAGCTTCATGCGCTGGACGTTCGGCTGCTGGCGGCGGATGTCCTCGGAGCCCATGTAGACGATGCACTCCAGGCCGAAGCGCGCACACACGGTGGCCGCGGCGACGCCATGCTGGCCGGCACCCGTCTCGGCGACGATGCGCCGCTTGCCCAGCCGCCGCGCCAGCACGGCCTGGCCCAGCGCGTTGTTGAGCTTGTGTGCGCCCGTGTGCAGCAGGTCCTCGCGCTTGAGGTAGATCCGCTTGCCGGGGCAGAAGCGCTCGGCCAGCGTGATCGGCGTGGGCCGGCCCGCGTAGGTGGTGAGCAGGTGGTGCAGCTCGGCGCGGAAGGCCGGATCGGCCTTCGCAGCCGCCCAGCCCGCCTCGAGCTGGTCGAGCGCCGGGATCAGCGTCTCGGGGACGTAGCGGCCGCCGTAGCCGCCGTAGGTGCGCCGGACGGCGGTGTCTGCTGTGGTCATCGGGCTGCCTCCACGTATGAGCGGATGAGGTCGTGATCCTTGATGCCGGGAGCGCTCTCCAGGCTGCGTGCGGCGTCCACCGCCCACGGGTGGACTGCGGCGATCGCGGCGCGCACGTTGTCGGGGCCGAGGCCGCCGGCGAGGACGATGCGCTCGCTGCGAGCCGCTCCGGCCGCTGCCTCCCAGTGGCCGGGGTCGCTGCCCTCCCAGGGCAGGTCGAGCACGCGGGCGACGGGGGCGCCGCGGCGCAGCAGCGTCGCCTCGCGGCCGCGTACGGTGCCTTCCGCACGCCCGTGCACCTGGTCGAGATCGGCCGCCGAGTCGCCTGCCTCGCCCACCCATACCGCGACCGAGAGCACGCCCTCGGGGGTGGGGAGGACGCCGGCGGCGCGGCGCGGGCTGCCCTCGGCGAGTACGAAGCCGAGCAGGTCGGCGCCGGCCTCGACGGCGGCGGCGACATCATCCTCGCGCGTCAGCCCGCACACCTTCACCAGCGGCCTCGACAGCAGCTCTCGCAGTTTCACGTCCGGGTCGGGCGCCTGCATCAGTGCGGTGCCGCAGAGGATCGCGTCGGCGCCGACGATCTCGGCCGCCGCGCCCTGTGCACGGGTATGCACGCCGCTCTCGGCGATCAGCACCCGGCCGTCGGCGGGCACCGAGGCGAGCAGCTCCAGCTGCGTCCCACGGTCGAGCGCGAAGGTCGTCAGGTCGCGGCAGTTGATGCCGAACGGGTCGGCGCCGAGCCGGACGCCGCGTGCCACCTCGGCGGCGTCGTGCGCCTCCACCAGCGCGTCGAGCCCGAGCGAGCGGGCGAACGCCTGCAGGTGCGCCGTCTGCGCGTCGTCGAGGTCGCGCAGCAGCAGCAGGATGGCGTCGGCGCCGGCGTCCTTCAGCTCGCGGATCTGCTCCTCCGAGGTGAAGAAGCCCTTGCCCAGCAGCGGCGCGTCAGTGGCAGCCCGGGCCGCACGCAGGTCGGCGATCGTGCCGTCGAAGCGGGCGTCGACGAGCACCGAGATCGCGGCGGCGCCAGCCGCGGCGAAGCGCGCTGCCAGCTCGGCCGGATCGGCACCGGGGCGCAGCGCGCCCATCGACGGCGAGCGCCGCTTCACCTCGGCGATGGCCTGCAGGCCCGGGCGGGCGAGTGCGTCACGGAACCGTCCCACTAGCTGGTGACCTCCTGTCGAGAGAACGCGGTGAGCGCAGCGAGCCGCTCTGCGGCAGCGCCCGAGTCGAGAGTCGCGCCGGCGAGCGCGAGCCCCTCGCGCAGATCGTCGGCGTGGCCGGCTGCGGTGAGCGCCGCTGCCGCGTTGAGCACGATCGCAGCGCGCTTGCCGCCGCGCAGCTCGCCGGCGAACACGCGGCGGATCGTCTCGGCGTTCGCTGCGGCGTCGCCACCCACCAGCTCGCCGGGCAAGCAGCGGGGCACGCCCAGGTCGAGCGGGTCGATCACCAGCTCGCGCACCGCGCCGTCTCGCACCTCGCACACGAGGTTGGGGCCGGTGGGGGAGAGCTCGTCGATGCCGTCGGCGCCGTGCACGACGTAGGCGCGGTGTGCGCCCAGCGAGGCGAGCACGTCGGCGATCGTGCGCACCAGCCGGTCCTCGTACACGCCAACGACCTGGGCGCGCGCGCCGGCCGGGTTCGTCAGCGGGCCGAGCACGTTGAAGACGGTGCGGGTGGCGAGCTCGCGGCGCACCGGGCCGGCGTGGCGCATCGCCGGGTGGTAGCTCGGTGCGAAGAGAAAGCCGAAGCCGAGCGCGTCGATCGACGCCGCCACGCGCTCGGCCGGCAGTTCCAGGTGGAAGCCGAGCGCCTCCAGCACGTCGGCCGACCCGGATGCCGACGAGACGGCGCGATTGCCGTGCTTGGCCACGCCCGCGCCGGCGGCGGCGGCGAGCAGCGCGGCTGCCGTGGAGATGTTGAACGTGCGGGCGCCGTCGCCGCCGGTGCCGGCCGTGTCCACCAGGTCGGTGCGGACGGGGCGCACGGGCAGTGCGTGCTCGCGCATCGCCTCGGCGCAGCCGCAGATCTCCTCGGCCGTCTCACCCTTCATGCGCAGCCCGATCAGCAGCCCGCCGACCTGCCCCGGCGTCGCCTCGCCGGCCATGATCGCGCCCATCGCGGCACGCGCCTCGGCACGGGTCAGGTCGTCGCCGCCGACGACGCGGGAGATCGCGCGCTGGATGGCCGCCGAGTGCGCGGGCGGAGCGGGCGCTCCGGACGGCGGCTGCTGCCCGGGCGGCACCGGCGGGCCGGGCGGCGGCGCGGCGGAGGTCACGGGCGCTCGCCCAGGAAGTTCCGCGCAAGTCGTGACCCGCACGGCGTCAGCACCGACTCGGGGTGGAACTGGACGCCCTCGATCGCGAGCGTGCGGTGGCGCACCGCCATCACCTCGCCGTCGGCGGCAGTGGCTGTGACCTCCAGCACCTTCGGCACCAGCGTCGCTGCCAGCGAGTGGTAGCGGCCCGCCTCGAAGTCCTGCTCGATGCCGGCGAAGATGCCCTTGCCGTCGTGGCGCACCGTCGTCGCTTTCCCGTGCACGAGCTTCTGCGCTGCGCCGACGGTGCCGCCGAACGCGGTGACGATCGCCTGGTGGCCGAGGCACACCCCGAGGATCGGCGTGCGCCCGGCGAATGCCTCGATCAGCGCCAGCGACACGCCCGAGCCCTCGGGCCGGCCGGGGCCGGGCGAGATGACGAGGTGCGACGGCTCCAGCGCCAGCGCCTCCGCGACGGTGATCGCATCGTTGCGGCGCACGTCGACCTCCCAGCCCAGCTCGCCGAAGAGGTGCGCCAGGTTGTAGGTGAACGAGTCGTAGTTGTCGATCAGCAGGATCGGGCCGGTCATCGGATCTCCGTCTCGGCGAGGTCGATCGCGCGCTCGATCGCGGCGAGCTTGTTGAGGCACTCCAGGTGCTCGGCGGTCGGGTCGGAGTCGGCGACGAGGCCGCCGCCGGCCTGCAGGTGGGCGACGCCGTCGTGCAGCAGCATCGTCCGCAGCGCGATGCAGGTGTCGAGGCCGACGCCGGGGATGTGGTACCCGACGACGCCGGCGTAGAAGCCGCGCCGGAAGCCCTCCAGCTCGGAGATGATCTGCATCGCCCGCACCTTCGGCGCGCCCGAGACGGTGCCGGCGGGGAAGGTCGCGCGCAGCAAGTCCCAGGCGGTGAAGCCGTCGCGGATCTCGCCTGCCACCTCCGAGACGAGGTGCGTGACGTGCGAGAACCGCTCCACCTGGAGGAAGCGCTCGACGTGCACGGTGCCCGGCTTGCACACGCGCGAGAGGTCGTTGCGACCGAGGTCGACGAGCATGACGTGCTCGGCGCGATCCTTCTCGGAGGTGAGCAGCCGCTCGGCGTCGCCGTCGCCGACCGGCGTCGTGCCGGCGATCGGGTTGAGGCTGGCGCGTGTGCCTTCGAGCTTGACATGCGTCTCGGGAGACGAGCCGATCAGCGCCATCCCCTCGAGCTCGAGCAGGAAGAGGTACGGCGACGGGTTGACGCGGCGCAGCGCCCGGTAGATCGCCAGCGCGTTCGCCGACGTCGGCCGCTCGGCGCGCTGGGAGAGCACGATCTGGAACGCGTCGCCGGCGCGGATGTACTCCTTGCAGCGCAGCACGCCGGCCTCGTGCTCGGCCTGCGACGGCGTGCGCCGGATCGGGCCCGACGGGTACCCGGACGCTCCCGACGGCGCCGCCACCGGCGCGTCGAGCAGCGCCGCGATCTGGTCGGCGTCGCCGCGCCGCACCTCGGCCACCCCGCGCACGTGGTCGAAGCGGACGAGTTGGTCGGCCACCACGAACTGGCTCTCCGGCAGCCCGCGCCCCGGCCCGGGCAGCGGCACCGTCGGCTCGAGCTGCGCGATCCAGTCGTAGCCGACGTGGCCGACCACCGGCTCGTTGCAGCGCTCGGCCTCGGCGAGGTCGACCACGCGCGTGCCGCTGCCGATCAGCGAGTAGCGGCCGAGGCGGCCCTGGTCGACCGATTCCAGCAGGAACGAGGCGCGGCCAGGCCCGCGCAGGCGCAGGTACGCGCCGAGCGGGGTGACGAGGTCTGTGGGGATGAGTGTGTGCATGGGCAGAGAGACCCGGCGTGCGTCGGGTCTGGGAGCGGGCGGGCTGTTCGGCCTGAGCGGGTCAGGCACGGCTCCCGCCGCGCTCGCTGCGCCACGACCAGGCCCAGGAGGTGCGGGAGACGGGAGTCACGTCCACAAGGGTACGGGAACGCCCGCAGGCACGTCAAACCGCGTGCGCTCGGTTCGCTACGGTTGGTGCCATGAGCCACTCCGTGATCGTCAGCGCCGTCCGCACCCCCTTCGGCAAGCTCGGGGGCGGGCTCGCCCGCCAGAGCGCCACGCAGCTCGGGGCGATCGCGATCCGCGCGGCGCTCGAGCGTACCGGCGTCGAGCCGGCCGCCGTCGAGTACGTAGTGATGGGGCAGGTGCTTCAGGGCGGGGCGGGGCAGGCGCCCGGGCGGCAGGCGGCGATCGGCGCCGGGATCCCCCGGGAGACCCCCGCCGACACCGTCAACAAGGTGTGCGCGTCCAGCATGCGGGCGATCCAGATTGCCGACCTGATGATCCGCGCCGGCGAGCACGACGTGGTCGTCGCGGGCGGCATGGAGTCGATGTCGAACGCGCCGTACCTCCTCGACCGCGCCCGCTTCGGCTACCGCCTGGGCGACGGCAAGCTCGTCGACCTGATGGTGCACGACGGCCTCACCTCCACTTTCGACGGCAGGCACATGGTCGAGCAGGCGGCGCTGGTCTGCCGCGAGCTCGGCATCACGCGGGAGGAGCAGGATGCCTGGGCGTCGCGCTCTCACGCCCGCGCTGTGCGCGCCGCCGCTGCCGGCGTCTTCGCCGAGGAGATCGTCGCGGTTGGCGAGCTCGAGGCCGACGAGGGGCCGCGGGCCGACACCACCGCCGAGTCGCTCGCTGCGCTGAAGCCGGTGATCGACCGCGAGGGCACGATCACCGCTGGCAACGCGCCCGGCGTCAACGACGGGGCCTCGGCCCTCGTCGTCACCAGCGAGGCGTTCGCGCGCCGCCACGGGCTGACGGTGCTCGCCACCATCATCGGGCAGGCGTGCGTCGCCGGGGAGTTCGCGAACCTGCCGGAGGCGCCCGCCGGGGCCGGTCTCAAGGCGCTGGCGCGGGCCGGCAGGACGATCGCCGATGTGCGGCGCATCGAGATCAACGAGGCCTTCTCGGCCGTCGCGGTGCACTCGACGCGGCTGCTCGGCGCCGACCCGGACCTGGTGAACGTCAACGGCGGCGCGGTCGCGCTCGGCCACCCGATCGGCGCGTCCGGCGGACGCATCGTCGGCACCCTCATCCACGAGCTGCGCCGGCAGGGCGGCGGGCTCGGGCTCGCCGCGATCTGCTCGGGTGGCGGGCACGGCGACGCGCTGCTGCTGGAGGTCTAGCCGATCTAGCTGCCGGGCGCTGCCGGCGCAGGTGTCGGTTTCGCCGCCCGCGACAGCTCCCGGAAGAATACGATCCGACGGTCGCGTACCTCGAACTCGGCCGTCATGGTGCCGCCGGCAGCGGCGCAGGTGCCGGCCTCGCGGTTGCCCAGCAGGAAGGTCACCGTCACGATGTCCTGGTGCGTCTGGAGCTTCTGGACGAGGCCGGCGCAGGGGAGTGCGCGCGTCCAGGCGACAGCATCCTCCGGCGTCCGCAGCACCTGCTCGGCGCCGCCGGCCCCGGTCACGATCGCGCCTCTCGCGATCAGCTTTGTTGCACGCTCGTCGGCGCGGGAGATGACAGCGTCGTTCCACGCGCGCACGACCGCCTCCGGTGGTAGCGGGCTGCCGCCGCAGCCGGAGAGGAGAAACGTGGCGCCGAGGCCGGTCGCCGCCAGGAGAGCCGTACGGTGAACCAAGGCGACGGGACTATACTCGCCGCCGATGGACCTGGGACTGACCTCCGAGCAACGCGAGATCCAGAGCCTCGCCCGGGAGTTCGCCGTCGCCGAGATCGATCCGCACGCGGCAGCCTGGGATCGCGAGCGCACCTTCCCGCGCGAGCTGTTCGCACGGCTGGGCGAGCTCGGGTTGATGGGCGTCTGCGTGCCCGAGGAGTACGGCGGTGCCGGTGCCGACTTCATCGCCTACGTGCTCGTGCTCGAGGAGCTTTCGCGCGCCGACGCCGGTGTCGGCGTCACGGTCGCGGTTCACACCAGCGCTGCCACGTTGCCGCTGCTGATGTTCGGCAGCGAGGAGCAGCGTCGCCGCTTCGTGCCGCCGCTCGCCCGCGGCGAGACGATCGGCGCCTTCGCGCTCACCGAGCCGGGCTCCGGCTCGGACGCCGCAGCGCTGCGCACCCGCGCCGAGCGCCTCCCCGACGGTGCCGGCTGGCGCATCGATGGTGGCAAGCAGTGGATCACCAACGGCGCCGCCGCCGGCACCATCCTGCTCTTCGCCCGCAGCGACCCGGCGCAGCCCGGCGCCCGCGGTGTCTCGGCGTTCGTCCTCGACGCCGAGCACGTCCAGGTCGCGCGCCACACCGAGAAGCTGGGGCTCAACTCGTCGTCCACCGTCGACCTCGTCGTCGAGGGCGCCGAGGTCGCTGCCGACCGGCTGCTGCACGAGGAGGGGCGCGGCTTCGCCGTCGCCATGGCCACGCTCGACGGTGGCCGTATCGGCATCGCCGCACAGGCGGTCGGCATCGCGCGCGCCGCGTATGAGCTGGCGCGCGACTACGCCCTCCAGCGCGAGCAGTTCGGCAGGCGCATCGCCGAGTTCCAGGCGATCCAGTGGAAGCTCGCCGACATGGCGACCGAGATCGACGCCGCGCGCCTGCTCACCCTGCGCGCCGCGTGGCGACGTCAGCAGGGGCTCTCGCACACGGCCGAGGGGGCGCAGGCGAAGCTGTATGCGTCCGCGGTCGCGCAGCGCCAGACCTCCGAGGCGATCCAGATCCTGGGTGGGTACGGCTACACGAAGGAGTTTCCGGCCGAGCGCTACTACCGCGATGCGAAGGTCACCGAGATCTACGAGGGCACAAGCGAGATCCAGCGCCTGGTGATCGCGCGCGAGCTGCTCGGCCTGCGCGAGAGGAGCGAGCCATGAGCAGCCGCGACCGTGACGAGCCCGTCCGCCTGACCCGCATCTACACGCGTGGCGGCGACCAGGGCGAGACGTCGCTCGGGGATATGTCCCGTGCGCCGAAGACGCATCCGCTGATCGGCGCGTACGGCACTGTGGACGAGCTCAACGCGCACGTCGGGCTCGCCCTCGCGGGCGGAGTGCCGGCCGCGATGCAGGAGCCGCTGGTGCGCATCCAGAACGAGCTGTTCGACCTGGGCGCAGATCTCTGCGTGCCATTCACGCCCGAGAACGATGGCCGCCTGCGGGTCACCCAGGAGCAGATCGACGGGCTGGAGGCGCTCTGCGACGCCTTCAACGAGTCGCTGCCGGAGCTGAAGAGCTTCGTGCTCCCCGGTGGTAGCGAGGCCGCTGCCCGGCTGCACGTTGCGCGCACGGTCTGCCGCCGTGCCGAGCGTGAGGCGATCGCAGCCGACTCCGTGCATCCGCTGCACCCGCTGGCCATCGTCTACCTCAACCGGCTCTCCGACCTGCTCTTCATCCTCGCTCGCGGCGCCAACGCCGGCGGGGACGAGCCGCTCTGGAAGCCTGGCGGCTCACGCTAGCGCGAGCTACTTCGTGCGGGGGCGCTGGTTGCTCGTGCTCACCGCAGCGGTCACCCGCGTATCGGGTGTCGTCGTCGGGATCAGGTCGCTGACGACCGAGGAGAGGATCTCGACGGAGACGGGCTTCATCAGTACGATCGTGGCGCCCTCGCGCCGCGCCTGCTCGACCTGGGCTGGAGTGGATGCGAGCGCGACGATACGGAGTCGGGGTACACGGCGCGCAGGTTGCGGATGAGGTGGACGGTGTCGATGCCCTTCGTGTCGAGGTCGACGACGACCACCTGGACGTTGGCGGCCTTCGTGCCGCTGACGTCGTAGACATCGGGGCCCTTGCGGACGCTCTGAACGGTCGCCTTCGCCGGTAGGTTGAGCGAGCTGCCGACCCTGACGGCGGGGCCGTTCACGAGTACGACGTCGACGTCCTTGCCGACCGGTGTCGGTGTCGAGGCGAAGGTGACGCCGCCGAAGGTCTGGATGCGCTCGCCGTTGATGAAGAGGTAGTAGTGCGCGATCGCGCCGCTGTTGTCGCTCGCCGGCTCCCAGCGGAGGGTCAGGCCGTCGCCCGCGATCACGCCGGTGGGGCTGCGCGGGGCGGACGGCGCCTGCGTGTCGCGCTGCACGGCGAAGATTGTGAGGTGCGTCGTCAGGATGTGGAGCTTGCCTGTCGTCGCGTCGAACCAGTAGCCGTCGACGTAGCCGACCGGGAGAGTCGGGCCGGGGATCAGCGGGATGCCGCTGTAGGTGAGCCCGCCGTCCGAGGAGCGGGAGGGTACGAAGTCGGCGGTCATTCCGGCGAACACGATCTCGAACGGGGTCGCCCAGGGGAAGCTCGTGACCGCCGTGCCGTTGGCGAGTGTCGGCGAGGTGGTGGCGCCCTCGGCCCAGGCCACTGCGGTAGAGACGTACGGGCCGCCAGAGGGAGTTCACACCGTGCTGCCCGTGAACGTCCAGCCGGTCGTGGTGCCGTCGAGGCTGTCGAAGGTCGAGAAGACCGGGCCGAAGCCGTTGTCGGTGACGGTGTTCGTGACCGTGAAGGAGCCGCCCGAGCCGCCGCCGCTGCCGCGGTAGAACACCGTGGTGCCCGAGAGGCTGGCGCTGCCGGCCGGGGTGATGCTCGACAGGGCGAGGCCGTTCGCCGGGTTGACGGTGTCCACCTTGACCACGTTCGCCGAGGTGTACGTGGTCTGGTTGCCGACGTTGTCCGAGACCTTGTACTGGTACTTGAACAATTCTCATTCGTAACGGACGCGTCGGTGGCGGCCACCCCGATCGAGGCGAACGCGCCGAAGCCCCCGCATGTCCCGTTCGTCAGCGTCGCGGAGGCGCGCTCGAGGATGGGCGAGGCGGCGTCCACGCCGGAGCCGGCCCCGTCGGTGCCGTTGACCAGCGTGAGCGCGATCGAGCCGGTCGTGTTGTTGCCGTCGGTGTACGAGATCGAGCCGCCGCTGGGAGCGCTCGAGTCCGTCTTCAGCTGGTACTGGTTGACGGCGCTCAGCGAGTTGTTGTTGCTCACCGTCACGTTGACGAGCTGGTCGCCGGAGAGCGAGGCGCTCCAGGTGTAGGCGCCCGTGTAGGGCGCGCTGGAATCGGTGCCGCCACTGCTGAGGCCTGCCAGCAGGCTCGCCGTCTGGAACAGGACGCTCGAGACGCTGGTGGCGGCGCCGCGGGTCGTGCCGTCGATGGTGTCGGTCGCCGCCGACGTGACGGTGAACGTGCCGTTCTGGCCGGGCTGGTACCACACCACTGCCGGGTTCGGGGTGGCGGTAGTGGTCGCGTCGGTCGCGGCGAGGACGTGGGTCGCAGCGCTGCTCTCGCTAGCGGTGATGCCGGCGTCGAGGCCGCGCACATAGTGGGTGCCGATCTGGCTGCCGCCGGTGCAGGACACGTTGAGCGTGGTCGTCCCGCAGCTGAGGGCGAGCGGGTAGATCGCAACCTCGTCCAGGTCACCGGGGAAGGCCGACGTCCCACCGACGCCGCCGATCGCGACCGGGTTGTTGAACGAGTCGAGCAGTGCCTGGGTGGCGGTGCCCTGGGAGCGCAGCACGCCGTTCACGTAGAGCTTCAGCTGGTTGGAGCCGACCGAGGGGTCGTAGCCAGGTACCGGTCTGGATGACGCTGCCGCCCTGGAAGGCCCCGAGGCTGGCGGCCTCGGTCGTCCCGTTGAGTTAGCGCTGCAGGGTGAGCGCGGTATCGGACAGGACGAGCCGCCAACCCTGGTTGCGACCCGAGTTCGCCTGCCGCTGCATCAGTGACGCCGTGACGCCGGTGCCGGGCACGCTGGCCACCTTGATCCAGGCCTCCAGCGAGAACGGGGTGTTGCCGGTGAACGCGAGGTTGCCGGTGAGGCCGGCGGTCGCGCTGTTGAGCCGCAGAAAGTTGCTCTTCGCGGTCTCGAACTGGATCGCCGTCTCGCTGGCCGCGCCGAAGGTTGTCTCGCTGATGGCTCCTGCCCTCGCGCAGACGGGTGCGTTGCTGCTGGTCGGGCGGGGCTCGAGGTTCTTGCCGTAGCCAGATGAGTCGGTGATCGCGTTCGTGGCGACGGGGCAGGTCGTGTTCGAGTTGCCGGTCTTGGCCTGATCCATCCGCCAGTAGCCGCCCTGCTCGCTCACGGTGGCGCTGTTCAGGTGGCTGGCGGCAGAGGAGCCGCCGACGGCGCGAACGACGGTTCAGCTGGTGGTGCCCTGGCCGGCGGTGACGCGCATGATCTCGTTGTCGATCTGAACCAGGTACTGGCCCGAGCTCGGCCAGCCGGTGGCGCTCGCCACGACGACGGTGGTCGTCGAGTTGTTGATCGCGCCGTTCAGCGTGGTCTGCCGGAACGGGAGGTCGTTCATGATCGTGTCGAAGTACTGCGACGGCGCAGACGTGTCCGGGTCGATCAGGTTCGGGGCGGGGAGGGAGCTGTCGTCGAAGCGCAGCCCGAACTGCCAGCCGCCGGTGACCTGCTGCAGCTGTCAGCGCGATCCGGCCGGCGTGATGTCGCTGCCGTCGAGCTTGGCGATGCGGGGCGCATGCGTGACGAGAGCTGTGCTCCTGCGCCAGAGGATGTCGCCGTTCGCTTGGAGCTGCGGCGTCAGGTCGCTCTCGATCCGCCACGTCCAGGTACGCACCCCCTGGCGCGTGTCGACGCGCGTGTACAGCTCGGTGCGCTCGCCGCGGACGACGACCGTCTCGGCGCCCGTCGCGGTCGTGCGCGTCATGCCGTTGGCGTAGGTGCTCCAGGCGCCGGCGCCGGCGATGCCTGTGGACGCGACGCGCACCTTGCTGGTGCCGTGGGCGACCGTGTAGCCGGCCCCGTCCAGCGTGACGCGGACGTTGCGCGGAAGCGTCTGCACGACGATCGACGTGATCTTGCCGACGCGGGCGGCCGCCACGCTCGGCGTCGTCTTCGGGCCCGTCGCCGGCTTCGCGCCGAGGGCAGCCCGCAGCCAGCGGTCGGCAGCGGCGAGGCGTGCGGCACCGGCCGCCTGCGGAGTTGTCGAGGGCTGTACGACGGGCTGCTGCGCCTGCCGGGGCTCCTGCGCCGCCTGGTACGTCCGGCTTCCCGTCAGCGACAGCACCACGCCGAGCGCGACACCTGCGCCAAGCACGCACGCCGCGCCGAGCCAGAGCGCGCGCCGATGGCGACCTGCTCCTGTCGGACTGTACCCGGGAATGGTGCCGAACAAACAGGGGAAAACCCGTACATTTGCAGACTCTTTACACGTGACATCGTCACCGGCGGTCGACCGGGTGAGGGTCGGCGGGCCGGTCGGGTCGGATTCGGGTCGAGAGTCGTGCCCACGCTTCAAGCATCGGCTGCGCGCAGGGGAAACGCCGTGCATTCCCGTATGAATTGCGTAGGAAGCGCACCCCGGATTCCGCTAACCGCGGCTCCGATCCGGCGTCTAACCACTCGATGGACGGATCGCAGCGTACGCGCAGGCCCAGCACCCCGCGCAGTGGCAAGTGGCTGCTTCCCGGTATCGGCGGCGCCGTGCTCGTCGGCGGGGTGGTGGCGATCCTCGCGGCGTTCGACGTCGGCGGGATCCGTGGTAGCGCCGAGCCTGGCCCGGCAACGCGGAACGAGCCGGCGACCGTCGTGAAGAAGTTACCTAAGGTTCCACTTGAGCCTGAGGCTCGACGTGTCGCCGGTCGCTTCATCCTTACTGCTGTCGCGCGCAAGAACCTTGCCGAGTCCTACGCGCTTACCGCCCCGAAGCTCCGGCAGGGTCTCACCCTCGCGCAGTGGAAGACCGGGAACATCCCCGTCGTCCCGTATCCGACCGAGGAGCTCAAGCCCGTGCGGATGTCCGTCAAGATCTCGACGGGCACGCACGCCAACATCATGGTCTTCCTCGACCCCAAGCCCGGCGTCGAGATCAAGCCGCAGATCTTCATCATCGAGCTCGACAAGATGGGTACGCGCTGGTTCGTGTCGACGTGGGTGCCGTTCAACCCGCCGGCGATCCCGCTCGGGACGAGCTGACCCCGCGGAGCCTGGCGTGGCGGGCCTCCTCTCGTCGCCGCGCCGGCGCCGGCGTCTAGCCTGGGGCGCGGGTGCGGCCTCGCTGGTCGGCGGCATCGTTGCCGTCGGCATCGTCTGGCCGAACACCGGCACCTCGCAGCAGCTCGCCCAGCACGCGGGCGTCAAGGTGTCCCTCCACGTGGTTCCGCGGCGTCCCATTCGACGGCGCCCGGTCTCGACCTTGTGGCGCCCTCCCTCCGCGGCACCATCACGCTTGCCCAGTAGGCCAGCGGCGCCATCCCCGTCGAGTCCTATCCGGCCGAGGCGGTCAAGGCGATCCGCGGCAAGTTGCTCTACTTGTACCCCGACCGCGTCTCGCTTCAGGTGCGGTTCCTGCCGAAGGATGGCGCCCAGGTGGGCGAGCAGAGCTTTGATCTCGTGTTCGGCCGGAGCGGCCCGCCCGGCGCCCGGCGCTGGCTCGTCACGTCCTGGCTGCCCAACGGCTTCGGCGTCGCCGGCCCGCGCGCGACCAGGCGCGTCGACGGCATCGACCTGCGGCCGACGTCGTCGGGCCAGGGCCAGCTCGGGGCGGCCTGGCTCGCACTCCCCGCCGGGCTGCTCGGCCTGGGCCTCGCTGCGCGTGCTTGGCACCGCCACCGGCGGGCCCTTCGCAGCTACAAAGCATCAAGCTCAACCAGAGGATGAACCTGTGGCCTGCTTGCGGTGCCTGGCTGCGACCGACGCGACTCGCGCCGCCCTGCCTATACTCGTCGTCCTGGCCCGGGGCCGCGCGCCAGGCGCGCCCTGCGGGTCACCGCCAGTACTCACCATCGTCGTGAAGGGAGCCGTTCCGAGATGAGCGTCGAGGTCAGCCGCGAGGGCGCAGTCGCCGTCGTCACCGTCAACCGCCCCGAGGCGCTCAACGCGATCGACCTCGAGACGATCACCGTGCTCCGCGACCGCCTCCGCGAGCTCGCCGTCGACGCCGGCGTGCGCGCCGTCGTGCTCACCGGCTCGGGCGAGAAGGCGTTCATCGCCGGCGCCGACATCAAGTACATGAGCACCCTCACCGTGCTCGAGGCCCGCGCCTGGGGCGCCCTCGGCCACGAGTGCGCGACGCTGCTCGAGACGATGCCCAAGGCAACCGTCGCTGCCGTCAACGGCTTCGCGCTCGGCGGCGGCTGCGAGCTGGCGCTCGGCTGCGACATCCGTTACGCCTCGACCCGCGCAAAGCTCGGCCAGCCCGAGATCAACCTCGGCATCCTGCCCGGCTGGGGCGGCAGCCAGCGGCTCGCCCGCGTCGTCGGGCTCGGCATCGCGAAGGAGCTGATCTTCACCGGCCGCATGGTCGATGCCGCTGAGGCGCACCGCATCGGCCTCGTCAACGCCGTGTTCGAGCCCGAGGAGCTGCTGGGCAAAACGCTCGAGCTGGCGCAGTCGCTCGCCGCCAAGAGCCCGGCCGCACTCGCCTTCGCCAAGCAGGCGACGAACCTCTCGTTGCAGGGCGCGCTCGCCGACGGCCTCGCGCAGGAGGCGACGCTCTTCGCCGCCCTCTTCGCCACCGAGGATCAGAGCGAGGGCATGGGTGCGTTCATCGAGAAGCGCACGCCCGGCTTTACGGGCCGCTGAGCTCGGCCCGGCCGGCGGCGCTTCCTAGCGCGGTGCGAGGCCTAGGCACGCGACCCGTGGCAGGGCGATCGGCTCGCTGATTCGCCGCGCGGCCGTGAGGTACGGGTACGGCGTCACCGCGCCGCCCCCGCCCGGGTGCACCTCGAAGTGGAGGTGTGCCCTGCCGCCGTTGGCGTCGCCCGAGTCGCCGGTGAAGCCGATCGGCTGGCCCGCCTCGACGCGCTGGGCGTCCTTCAACCCTGCTGCCCAGGCGACCCCGGCCACGCAGCCGCCCCGGTTGTCGTTGCCGGGGCCGACATCGTTGTTCAGGTGGATGTACTGGTATAGCGTCCCGCTGTCGCCGTAGAGGTAGAGCATGCGGCCCGCCGACGTCGAGCGCGCGTAGGTGCGCACGGAGCCGTCCTCGACCGCGAGCACGACGGAGCGCTTCGCGGCGACGAGGTCGTTGCCGGGGTGCGATCAGCGGACGCGCGGCTCGCCGAAGTCGTCGCGGAAGGAGACCGGGCCGACGACGGGAAAGACGAGCTGCGGTACCGAGCCATGTGCCTGCCGGTGACTCGCCGCTGCCGTGTGCGCGGGCAGCGCGAAATTTCCTGCGCCGATGAGGACGATGGCTCCGGCGAGGAAGCCGCGGGATGCCGTCCCTGAGCCGAGCATGGAGAGCAGGGGTCGGAAGCGCGGAGGGCAGACCAAAACGGTGTGCTCGCGATCCGTCAAGCCAGCGGGCCAGGAATGCCAGACAACCGACCGCTCCGACCCGGGGTACAGTTTAGAATGTCGAATCATGAAGATTGCCGTCTGCGTGAAGCAGGTTCCCGAAGCGACGGGCCAGCGCAAGCTCGACCCGTCCAGCAAGCGTCTCGACCGTTCCGGCGAGGGCGCACTCAACCAGTACGACGTCAACGCAGTCGAGGAGGCGCTCCGCATCAAGGAGGCCAACGGCGACGCGGGCGAGGTCGTCGTCGTCTCGCTCGGCCCGGAAGGGGCGCTCGACGCGCTGCGCAAGGCGCTGGCGATGGGCGCCGACCGCGCCGTGCTGGTCTCCGACGCCGCTGCCGCCGGCTCCGACCTCGTCGCCACCAGCTACGTGCTGGCGCGGGCGCTCGAGCGCGAGAGCGCCGACATCATCCTCTTCGGCCAGCAGTCGTCCGACTCGGACGGCGCCGTGCTCTGGGCCGCCGTCGCCGACCGCCTCAAGCTTCCCGTCATCTCCCAGGCGGCCGAGTTGACGATCGCCGGCGGCAAGGCGCGCGCCAAGCGCCAGACCGAGTTCGGCTACGACGTCGTCGAGGCGGCGCTGCCCGCCGTGATCGGCGTCTCGGACGCCATCAACGAGCCCCGCTACCCGTCGCTCAAGGGGATCATGGGCGCTAAGAAGAAGCCGCAGGACACCCTCTCGCTGGCCGACCTCGGAGCCGACGCCGCGCGCTCCGGTGAGGCCGGCTCCCGCACCGAGGTGCTCGCGCTCACCCCGCCGCCCGCGCGCGGCAACTCGCAGAAGATCGAGGACGACGGCTCGGGTGCCGAAAAGATCCTCGCGTTCCTGGTGGAAAGGAAGCTGGTCTGATGCGCATCCTCGTCTTCCTCGAGCACTCCGGCTCGGAGATCCAGAAGAACAACCTCGGTGTGCTCGCCAAGGCGGTCTCGCTCGGTGCAGACGTCGCCGGCGTGGTCGTCGGTCAGGGCGTCTCCGGCCTCGTCGAGCAGGCCGGCCGCTTCGGCGCGACCACGGTGTACGTCGCCGACGACGCCGCGCTGGCGTCGCCGCTGCCCCAGCCGCGCGTCGACGTGATCGCCCGGCTCGCCGGCGAGCAGTCGTTCGACGCGATTCTCTTCGCCAGCTCGGTGCTCTCAGCCGACATCGCTTCCGGCCTCGCGGCCCGGCTCGACGCCGGCCTCAACTGGGGCCTCGTCGACCTCGCCGTCGACGGCGGCCGCCTCGTCGGCACCCAGCCGGTGCTCGGCGACTCCGTATACGTCCAGGTCGGCTGGAAGGGCGGCCCGGCCCTGGGCCTCGTCCGCTCCGGCAGCTTCGAGCCGAAGGAGACCGGTGGCTCGGCGCAGGCCGTGCCCGTGCAGGTCGCGCTCGAGGAGTTCTCTTCGCGGGTCACCCTCGTCGAGCAGCTCCGCGAGACGAGCGAGGGCCCGTCGATCGAGGAGGCCGACATCATCGTCGCCGGCGGCCGCGGCCTCGGCCAGGCCGAGAACTTCGCGCTGCTCGAGAGCCTCGCGAAGGAGCTCGGCGGCGCCGTCGCCGCGACCCGCGCGGTCGTCGACGCCGGCTGGTACCCGTACGCCACCCAGGTCGGCCAGACCGGCAAAAGCGTCGCGCCCAAGCTGTACGTCGCCGCCGGCATCTCGGGCGCGATCCAGCACAAGGTTGGCATGCAGTCGTCCCAGGTGATCGTCGCGATCAACAAGGATGCGAACGCCCCGATCTTCGAGTTCTCCGACTTCGGCATCGTCGGCGACCTGACGACTGTCGTGCCAAAGCTGACCGAGCTCGTCAAGGCGCGGAAGGCGGGCTAGGCAGATGGCGCCCCGGGGTCGCGGCAAGGCGAAGGCGCAGCCGGTGGAGATCCGCCCGGTGGACTACCCGCCGCCGTTCCGCTCGAGCGAGGCGATCGCTGGGTTCACTGACCCGGCCGACGAGCGCATCGAGGTCGGCGTGCTGATCGTCGGCGCCGGGCCTGCGGGTCTCGCCTGCGCCATCAGGCTGGGGCAGCTGCTCGAGGAGCGCCCCGACGTCGCCGAGCAGCTGGGCGAGGTGCCGATCGCGATCGTCGACAAGGGCAAGGCGCCCGGCTCGCACCTGCTCTCGGGCGCGGTGATGAACCCGCGCTCCATCCGCCGGCTCTTCCAGGGCCGGCTCGGCATCGAGGACGTCCCCAACTACGGGGCAGTGCATGGCGAGTCCGTCTACTTCATGACGCGGAAGCTCGCCATCCCGATCCCGCCGCCGCCCGTGATGAAGAACCACGGCAACGTCGTCGTCTCGATGTCGCAGCTCGGCCGCTTCCTGGCCGAGCAGGCCGAGGAGGCAGGCGCGATGATCCTGCCGGAGACGGCCGCCGACCGGCTGATCGTCACCGGCGAGGCCGTGCGTGGCATCCGCACCGGTGACAAGGGCCGCGGCCGCGAAGGCCAGGAGCTGGGCAACTTCGAGCCCGGCAATGATATCGAGGCGCGCGTCACCGTCCTCTCGGAGGGCACGCAGGGCTACCTCACCGGCAGCGCGATCGACCGCTTCGGCCTCGGCAGCCCGCACCCGCAGCAGTGGGAACTGGGCGTCAAGGAGGTCTGGAAGGTGGCGAAGCCGCTCGGCGGCATCGTCCACACGATGGGCTGGCCGCTGCGGCCGCAGGCGAAGTACCGCGAGTTCGGCGGGTCGTGGCTGTACCCGATGGGGCCGGACCTGGTCTCGCTCGGCTTCGTCATCGGGCTCGACTACCGCGACGTCGACATCTCGGCGCACGACCTGCTGCAGGAGTTCAAGACCCACCCCAAGATCCGCGGCATCCTCGAGGGCGGCGAGCGGCTGGCCTGGGGCGCCAAGACGATCCCGTCGGGCGGCTACCTCGCCATGCCCACACGGCTGTACGCGCCGGGCATGGTCATCTGTGGCGACGGCGCGGGCATGGTCAACATCCCCCGGCTCAAGGGCATCCACTACGCGATCGAGTCGGGCCGGCTCGCCGCCGAGGCGATCGTCGCCTCGTTCGACCGCGGCCAGGGGCCGCGCAAGGCGCTCGCCTCCTACGACGCGGCCGTCCGCAGCGGCTTCATCGGCAAGGACCTGCACGAGGTGCGCAACATCCGCCAGGTCTTCTCGAAGGGGATGTTCGTGGGCGGCGCGCTCGCCAGCGCGATGATCGGCTCGAAGGGCAACTTCCCTCGCAGGGACGTGCCGACCCACGCCGATGCCGAGCAGCCGCTGCTGCGCACCAACCGCGCCGCGAGCTACCCGGTGCCCGACGGCAAGCTCACCTTCGACAAGCTCTCCTCGGTCTTCGCGTCGGGCAACCGCACGCGCGACGACCAGCCGAACCACATCCGCATCCAGGAGACGGTGCCGCGCGACGTCGCCGAAATGTGGGTGCGGCTGTGCCCGGCGCAGGTCTACGAGATCGGCGCCGACTGTGGCAACGGCACTGTCGAGGTGCTGATGGCGCCGTCGAACTGCGTCCAGTGCGGCGCGATCACCGCCAAGGGCGGGCGCCTGACGCCGCCAGAGGGTGGCTCCGGGCCGGAGTACCAGCTCACGTAGGCGGTGGCTGCCGTGCCGCATCCCGCGCTCGACGCGCTGCGCGAGCTCGAGCTGCGTGACGCGGCTCTGGGAGCCGCGCTCGACACTGTCGTCCGGCTCGAGCACGGTGCCGAGGAGGTGGGCGCCCGCGCCGCGGTCGTCGACGCGTTCCTGCTGGCGGCGCCTGACGAGCACGAGCGGCTCGCCGCGGCGCTCGCGGCCGCCGAGGTCGCCGTCGGGGAGGCCGAGCGGGCCCGCAACGCCGCCGACAAGGCCGCCCGCGACGCCGAGGCCCGGCAGGCCAGGGAAGCGGCCGCCCTGCGCCTCGAGGCCAGCCTCGCCGCCGACCGGCTGCGCGGTGCCCGTGACGCCTCTGCCCGCGCCCGGGTCGCGCTCGAGCGCCACGGTGCCGAGGTCGAGGCTGCAGCGCTCGAGGCGCCTCTGCTCGAGCGGCAAGCCGCCGGGCTGGCCAGGGAGCTCGGGCGGATAGTGGGGCTCTCGAAGAGCGCGGCCGGCAGCCCGGCAGCGGGGTTGCCGGGCGTCGTCGAGTGGCGGTCGCGCGCCCGCGCCGGGCTGCTCGTCGTGGGCGGCACGCTCTCCCGCGATCGCGACGCCCTGTTGCGCGAGGCCACCGAGACGGCGGCGGTCGTCTCACCCGGCCTCGTCGCCGGGCCGACCGTGGCGAGCGTTCGCGCGCAGCTCGAGGCTGCGCTGGGCTGACGGAGGCGGTCGTCGGCGATGCCGGATCGGGTTCTACGCGAGTCTGCCCCGCGGTGCGAGCCATTCGATCGGCTGGCCCGTGATGGCGGCGATCCGGACGTAGTCCTCGTCGTAGTGGAGAACGGCGCGTGATACTGGCGCGGTCGCCGACAATGGAACCGAGAACGAGCTCGCCGAGCTGTGGCCGCTGGTGCGGGCCTACTTCGAGCCGGATACAAGACGATAAGGTGATCTCATGGGACTGACGCACTTTCTGCTCGTTTACAATGCTGCGTGTGGCGTGCTCGTCGGCCACGAGGAGTACGCGAGCGCCGGTGAAGCGGGAGTCCGGTACGCCGAGCTCGAGCTCGCCCACCGCGGCGACGACATCGAGATCGTCCTGCTGGGTGCCGACTCCATCGAGACGCTGAAGCGCACACACGACAACTACTTCGGCCACGGGAACGAGATCCTTGCCGGGATTCTCCCGCTGGTCGGCCACGCCGCCGCCTGAGCACCGGCAAACCCAGGGACGCAGCAAGGTCGTCCGGGTTGTCATGCCGCGGCTAGACGAAGCGCGGGCAGTCGCTGAGCTGACGGCGGCGCCCGATACTGGCGCCTGCCCCGGCGCCTTCCTCCGCCGGCCGCCTCGAGATGCTCTGCTATCCTGCCCCGACGATGAAGACGGCAATCCATCCCGAGTACGTCATGACCAGGGTGCATTGCTCCTGCGGCAACGAGTTCGTCACGCGCTCGACCAAGTCCGAGATCAAGGTCGAGGTGTGCTCGAACTGCCACCCGTTCTACACGGGCAAGCAGAAGCTGATGGACTCCGCGGGCCGCGTCGAGCGCTTCCAGAAGCGGCTCGAGCGCACCGCTGCGGTCACGGCCGCCCCCAAGGGCCGCTAGGCCCCGCGCCGCTTTGAGCGCAGCGATCGGAGGACAGGCCGTCCTCGAGGGCGTCATGATGCGCGGACAGTCCGTCTGGGCTGTTGCCGTGCGCAAGCCCAACGGGGACATCGCGCAGGTCTCGCGCCAGGTCGACTCGGCGATGGCCCGGCACCGCTGGCTGCGCATCCCCGTCGTGCGCGGCGTCGTCGCGCTCGGCGAGTCGCTCTCGATCGGCTTCCGGGCCCTCTCCGTGTCGGCGCAGTACGCCGCCCAGATCGAGTCCGAGGACGACAAGCAGGGCGGCACCCTCGCTGCGGACGGCACGACGACGGGCGACGCCGACGCCGACGCCGCCGACGGGCCGATCACGACGGAGCTCTCCCGGGGCGCCATCATCTTCTCGTTCCTGCTCGCGATCGGCTTCGCGATCCTGCTCTTCAAGGTCGGCCCTGCGCTCATCACCAACTGGATCGGCATCGACGCCGGCTGGTTCGTCATCGTCGAGGGGCTGATCCGCGTCACGGTGTTCGTGATCTACCTCTCCGCGATCTCGCTGATCCCCGACCTCCGGCGCGTCTTCCAGTACCACGCGGCCGAGCACAAGGCGATCAACGCCTACGAGGCCGGACTCGAGTTGACGCCCGCCAACGTCCAGCGCCAGAGCCTCATTCACCCGCGCTGCGGCACCGCGTTCCTGCTGTGGGTGATGGTAATCGCGATCTTCGTCTTCGCGTTCTTCGGCAAGCCGGTCTGGTACTGGCTCATCGTCGAGCGCATCCTCCTGCTGCCCGTCATCGCAGGCATCGCCTACGAGCTGATCCGCTACGCCGGCAAGCACACCGACAAGCGGTGGCTGATGGTCGCGCTCGCGCCGGGCCTGTGGCTGCAGCGGCTCACGACGCGCGAGTGCACGCTCGACCAGTGCGAGGTCTCGATCCGGGCGCTCCAGCAGGTGCTCGAGCTGGAGAAGCAGGCGCGGCCGGAGGCGAAGAACGTCGAAGTGATGGCGTAGAGGCTTGATGTGAGTTGGCGCCCCTGACGGGGCGGCAACCGGTGCCGCGCCAACTCACATCAAGCCTCTAGGGGCGCAGGCCCGCGCCGTGCTACGCCACCTGGCGCAGGCGCCCGGTGCGGACGTCGTAGACGAAGCCCGACGCGGCGTACGTCCTCGGCAGCAGCTCGCAGCCGCGGATCCGCGTGACGCTGCCGACGACGCTCGCGTCGACGTCGTCGAAGGCGAGGAAGCGGGTCGGCACGCTCACGCCGAGCTCGGCCTCGATCCGGTCGGCGATCTGCTCGTCGCTGAACGCCTGCAGACCGCAGTCGGTATGGCCGACGACCAGCGCCTGGTTGGTGCCTAGCAGGTAGTGCGAGACGATCAGCGAGCGCAGGATGTCCTCGGTGACGACAGCGCCGGCGTTGCGCAGCACGTTCGCGTCGCCGTAGGCGATGCCGAGCATCTGCGTGGGCACGATGCGCGCGTCCATGCACGTGACGACCGCGTAGCCGCGGCGAGGCTCACGCGTCAGCTCGCCCCAGTGGAAGGTCTCGGCGTAGTGCTCGTTCGCGTCGAGCAGGTCGTGGAGCACGTTGATCGGCATGGGCAGGGACGAAGGGTAACTGTCGTCTACCCTGTGAAGTCGTGTCCAGGATCGATCAGCTCATCTCCGAGCTCGAGCGCAGCTACCGCGAGACGCAGGAGCGCATGAGCGACCCCTCCGTCTACAACGACCACCGCGAAGCGGCGGACGTCGGCAGGCGCCTCAAGGAGCTGGAGGGCCCGTACAAGCTCTCGCAGGAGTGGCGGCAGGCCGTGGACGACCTCGCGGCGGCCAAGGGCGATCCGGAGCTCTCGACGATGTCCGCCGACCTCCAGCTCGAGGTCGACCGGCTCGAGGAGGCGCTCAAGCTGTCGCTCGTCAAGGCCGACCCGCTCGACAGCAAGGACGTCATCATCGAGGTGCGCCAGGGCGTCGGCGGCGACGAGGCGGCGCTCTGGGCCGGCAACATCTTCCACATGCTCACCAAGTACGCCGAGCGCCGCGGCTTCAAGGTCGAGGTGCTCTCCAGCAGCCCCAGCGAGGGCGGCGGCTTCAAGGAGGTCACCTTCGGCATCAAGGGCGAGGGCGCGTTCTCGGTGTTCAAGTACGAGGGCGGCACCCACCGCGTGCAGCGCGTGCCCGAGACCGAGTCGCAGGGCCGTATCCACACCTCGACGGCGACCGTCGCGGTGATGCCGGAGGCCGAGGAGGTCGAGGTGGTGATCGACGAGAAGGAGCTGCGCATCGACGTCTACCGGGCCACCGGCCCCGGCGGCCAGGGTGTCAACACCACCGACTCGGCGGTGCGCATCACGCACATCCCGACGGGCGTCGTCGTTGCCATGCAGGACGAGCGCTCGCAGATGCAGAACCGCGACAAGGCGATGCGCATCCTGCGTGCGCGCCTGTACGAGTATGAGCGGCAGCGCCAGCAGTCCGCCCTCGCCGCGCACCGCAAGGCCCAGATCGGCACCGGCGAGCGCGCCGAGAAGATCCGCACCTACAACTTTCCCGAGAACCGGCTCACCGACCACCGCATCAAGCTGACGGTGCACCGGCTCGAGCAGATCCTGGCCAACGGCGAGCTCGAGGAGTTCACCGACACGATCGTCTCGGAGGAGCGCCGGCGCGCGCTCGAGGAGGACGTGGCATGAGCGCAATCGACCGCCCGGTGACCATCGCGGACGTCCTCGCGCGGACGACCGGCTACCTCGAGGGCAAGGGCGTCGAGAACGCGCGCCTCGACACCGAGCTGATCCTCTCGCAGGCGCTCGGCCTGCCCCGCATCGAGCTCTACACCCAGCACGACCGCCCGCTCACCGAGGCGGAGCTCGCCACCGCCCGGCCGCTCGTCGAGCGCCGGGGTCGGCGCGAGCCGCTCGCTTACGTCCTTGGCGAGTGGGGGTTCCGCAAGCTGATGCTCAAGGTCGATTCGAACGTGCTGGTGCCGCGCCCCGAGACCGAGATCGTCGTCGAGCGCTGCCTCGCCCTGATCCGCGAGCTCGAGTCGCCGGTCGTACTCGACATCGGCACCGGCTCCGGCCCGATCGCGCTCTCGATCGTCAGCGAGCACCCCGGTGCCCGGGTCGTCGCCACCGACATCTCCGAGGGCGCGCTCGCGGTCGCGCGCGAGAACGCGGAGCGCTGCGGCGTCGCCGACCGCGTGGAGCTCGTGCGCGGGCACCTGACGGCGCACGTGCACGGCGCCTTCGACCTCGTCGTCTCCAACCCGCCGTATGTCCCGCCGGGCGACTGGGACTCGCTGCAGCCCGAGATCCGCCTCTACGAGCCGCGCGAAGCAGTCGTCGGAGTGGGGCAGACGGCCGCGGTCGCGCGGCGCGCGCTGCCGCTGCTGGTGCCGGGCAGCTGGCTCGTGCTGGAGGTCGGCGACGGGCAGGCGCAGGAGGTGGCCGACGAGCTCGGCTCGCTCGGCTATGCCGACGTCAGGATCACTCCCGACCTGGCCGGCCGGGAGCGCGTCGTCGAGGGAAGATGGGCCTGACCGAGGCTGCGGTCGCCGCCATCGAGCTCGGCCAGCCGGTGGTCATCCCCACCGACACGGTGTACGGGCTCGTCTCGACGCCGCACCGCGAGGAGCCTACGCTCCTCATCCAGCGGCTCAAGGGCCGCGCGACGGCCCAGCCGCTCGCCCTGCTGGCGAGCGACCTTGACGCGCTGCTGGACTGCGTGCCCGAGCTGCACGGCCGCTCCGAGCTGATCGCGCGCACCCTGCTGCCCGGCCCGTACACGCTCGTGCTGGCCAACCCGGCAGGGCGGTTCCCCTGGCTCAACGGCGACAGTCCGCTGGCGATCGGCGTGCGCGTGCCGGCGCTGACCGGCGCCGCCCAGGCCATCCTGGCGCAGGTGGGCGCCGTCGTTTCGACCAGCGCCAACCTCCACGGCGGCCCCAACCCGCTCACCCTCGCCGACGTGCCGGAGGAGATCTGCGCGGCGTGCGGCGCGGTCGTCGACGGCGGCCTGCTGCCTGGCCTGCCGTCCACGGTGATCGACTTCGGCGGCCCCGAGCCGCGGGTCATCCGCGAGGGCGCAGCCCCCTCCGCCGAGGCGATCGCGCGGGTCGCGGCGGCGCTCGCCGACTAGGTGCCCCGGGCCTCCGACGGCGCTCGCCGGCCGCCCGCCGCCCGCCGCCCGGCGCCGCCCCGCCGCCCCACCGCCGAGTACGATCCGACTGACCCGCGACACGAACGAGGAGCTCGAACGCATGGCCGCAGCGCAGGATTCCCTCCAGACTCTCAAGACCGCAGGCCTCGCCGAGGTCGATCCCGAGATCGCGGCCCTGCTGGGACGGGAGCTGGAGCGCCAGCGCGGCCAGATCGAGCTGATCGCCTCCGAGAACTTCACCTGGCCCTCGATCCTCGAGGCCATCGGCAGCGTCCCCACCAACAAGTACGCCGAGGGCTACCCCGGCAAGCGCTACTACGGCGGCTGCGAGGTCGTCGACGAGATCGAGCGCGTCGCCATCGCCCGCGCGCAGGAGCTGTTCGGCGCCGAGCACGCGAACGTGCAGCCGAGCGCCGGCTCGGCCACGAACATGGCCGTCTACATGGCGATGCTGCAGCCGGGCGACCCCATCCTCGGCCTGCGCCTCGATCACGGTGGCCATCTCACGCACGGCCACAAGGTCAACTTCAGCGGCAAGCTCTACGACTTCAGGCACTACGGCGTCAGCCGCGAGACGATGCGCGTCGACTACGACGAGGTGCTCGCCCTGGCCAAGGAGCATCGGCCGAAGATCATCGTCTGCGGCGGCTCCGCGTACCCGCGGCTCGTCGAGACCGAGCGCTTCCGCACGATCGCCGACGAGGTCGGCGCGCTGCTGCTGTGCGACATGGCGCACTACTCGGGGCTCGTCGCCGCGGGCGTCGTGCCAAGCCCGGTGCCGCACTGCGACTTCGTCACCTCCACCACGCACAAGACGCTGGCGGGGCCGCGCTCCGGCTTCATCCTCTGCCGCGAACAGCACGCCGCCGCGGTCGACAAGGCGATTTTCCCGGGCCTCCAGGGCGGCCCGCTGATGCATGCAGTCGCCGCCAAGGCCGCCTGCTTCCGCATCGCCGGCACCGCTGCCTTCCGCGACTACGCGACCGCCGTCCGTGACAACGCCCAGGCGCTGGCCGCCGCCGTCATCGCCAGCGGCCAGGAGGTGCTCACCGGCGGCACCGACACGCACCTCGTCCAGGTCGACCTGCGCAACTCCAGCTTCACCGGCAAGGACGCCGAGGAGCGGCTCCACGAGGTGCACATGACCGCCAACCGCAACACCGTCCCGTTCGACGAGCGGCCGCCCACGGTGGCGTCCGGTGTCCGGCTCGGCACCCCGGCGATGACGATGCGCGGCCTCACCGCCGCCGACTTCGCCGAGGTCGGCAGCATCATCGGCGCCGCGCTGGTCGAGGGCGCCGACCTCTCCGCCCTGGCCGCGCGCAGTAGCGCGCTCTGCGACCGCTACCCGCTCTATCCGGGGTTCCGCGGCTGGCCCACCTACGAGGCCTGAGACAGGAGACCGCCATGCCCGTCGTCGAGGTCACGCACCCGCTCGTCCAGCACAAGCTCGGCCTGCTCCGCGACGTCACGACGCCGACCCAGCTCTTCCGGCAGCTCGTCAACGAGATCACGCTGCTGCTCGCCTACGAGGCGACGAAGGAGCTGCACACCGAGGGTATCGAGGTCGAGACGCCGCTCGAGCGCACGCCGGCCCGCCGCGTCTCCGGCAAGAAGGTCGCCGTGTGCCCGATCCTGCGCGCCGGCATGGGCATGCTCGACGGCGTGCTCTCGCTGATTCCCGGCGCCCGGGTCGGCTTCATCGGGCTCTACCGCGACGAGGAGACGCTGCAGCCGGTCGAGTACTTCATCAAGCTGCCGCATGACATCGCGCACCGTGATGTGATCCTGCTCGACCCGATGATCGCAACCGGGAACTCGACCTCCGCCGCCGTCCAGAAGGTGAAGGAGGCCGGGGCCACAGCGATCCGGCTGATCGGGATCATCGCGGCGCCGGAGGGTGTGCAGCGTATCCAGGACGCCCACCCCGACGTGACGATCGTGGTCGCCTCGATCGATCGGGGGCTCAACGAGCGGGGCTTCATCGTGCCCGGCCTCGGCGACGCAGGCGATCGGCTCTACGGGACGAAATAGCTTCCTATGTGGGAGGTCTTTCGAGATCATCTCGAGGTTCTCTGGGCGGCGCTCATCGCCCTCGGCATCGTCGTCGCGCTGACGCCCGCCGTCGGCGGCATGGCGCGACTGCTCGGCGTCGTCGACAATCCGGGCGGCCGGCGCATCAATCGGAGGCCGATCCCGCGGCTCGGCGGCCTCGGGATGTTCCTCGGCTTCCTTGTGCCCTCGCTGGCGTTCCTCGATCTGACGCGCGAGATGCGCGGGATCCTGCTCGGCGCCGCCGTCGCCACCACGGTCGGCGCGATCGACGACTTCCGCGGCCTCCCCTGGCTGCCGAAGCTCGCCGGCCAGGCCGCCGCGGCGGCGATCCCGACCGCGTTCGGCGTCTGGGTCGACCACTTCACGCTGCCGTTCGTCGGCGTGCACACGCTGTCGCCGTGGGTCGGCATCCCGCTGACGGTCGTCTGGATCCTGGCGATCATGAACATGGTCAACTTCCTCGACGGCCTCGACGGGCTCGCTGCCGGCGTCTGCGGCATCGCCGGCGGCACCTTCAGCGTCGTCGCGCTCTCGCTCGGCAAGGTCGGGCCGGCGGTCGTCTCCGCGGCCATCTGCGGCGTCTGCATCGGCTTCCTGCGCCACAACTTCTATCCGGCGCGGATCTTCATGGGCGACTCCGGCGCGATGTTGCTCGGGTTCGTGCTGGCCGCCGTGTCGGTGCAGGGCCTGCTCAAGACCGCCGCCACCGTCGCCCTCGCCTTCCCGCTGCTCGTGCTGGCCGTGCCGATCCTCGACACCTCGTTCGTCGTGCTCAAGCGGCTCAAGCACGGGCAGCCGATCTATGCCGCCGACCGCAGCCACTTCCACCACCGGTTCCTCAACATCGGCTTCTCGCAGCGGCGGGCGGCGGTGACGATCTGGGCGTGGGTCGCCGTCCTGGCGGCGGCCGCGCTGGCCACGCGCTTCATCCCGTTCCGCGAGCACGGCAGCTGGCACACCGGCCCGACGGTCGCGGTCGGGTTGATCGCCTTCGTCGCGCTGGCGGCGTCCGTCTACATGATCTACCTGCTCGAGATCGTCAAGCTGGCGAACCCGTACATCAAGCGCCGGCTCGCCGAGGAGCGCCGCCGCCAGGACGCCGAGCAGTCCCGCCTCAGCGCGTAGACGCCGACGCCGATCCGCTCGAGCAGCGAGCCGGCCTCGTCCTCGAAGTCGACGGCAGCGACCTCCGGCCCGGGCGGGAAACCGCGGCGGTTCGGCACGACGATCTCGAACTCCCGGGCGAGCGGCTCCTGGGCGCGCCAGGTCGCCGCCGCGTCGACGACGCTGCCGTGGACGAGAACGAGCCGGGGTCTCGGCCTGAAGGGCACGCTCCCCCTGTTTGTGAGTGCATGTACAAACTCCTGCCTGGGTGGGAGGGATTCCCGCGTGGATCCGCCGTTTCCGGTTGTCACAAACTCACCCGCTGGCTCTGGTATGCTCGCCCTCGCGATGGAGGGAAGTGCGCGCACCACGTTTGACCCCGCCGGCGCCGGCGCGTTGCTCGCAACGGCCACCGGCGCGGGCCTCGGCTTGGGCGCGCTTATCGGCTGGGCAAGCGGCAGGATCGGCTTCGGCGTGCTCGGCGGCGCCGTCATCGGCGTTCCTGCCGGCGTGGCCGCCGTCTACCTGCGCTACCGGGGAACGCTCTAGGTGCCCGTGACCCTGGAAGAGCCACCCCGCATCGGCGTCCTCGGCTCTCCCCGGCCCATGCCTGGCAAGTTCCTGCCGGTGGTGGCAGCGGGCGGCGTCGTGCTGCTCGCCCTGCCGATTTTCCTCGTCGTGGGCTGGCCGATCGGCGCCTGGGGCCTGGCGGCGGTGCTCTTCGCCGGCAGCCAGGGCCTGAGCCTGCTGCTCAACCGCCTCGGCATCGGCACCGACAAGCTCGCGCAGTCCGGTGTGATGGCCTTCGGCATGATGTTCCGGGCCGTCGCCGTGATGGTCGTGCTGCTCGTCGTCGCGGTGTCCAACAAGCAGCTCGGGCTCGGCGCTGCCATCCTTTACGCCCTCGCCTACTCGATGGAGCTCGGCGTCTCGGTGATCACGTACTTCGGAGACTCAAAGAAGTGATGCGTCTCAGGTACCTGCTCCTGCTCATCGCCGTGCTGGCCGTTGCGGTTGCCGCGCCGTCCGGTGCGCTCGGGGCGCGCGGCTCCGAGGAGCCGGCCACCCCGCCCGCCAGCGTGGGCGCCGTCGTCGACAAGTGCGACGTTCCGCACGGCGCGAAGCTACCGCTCGGCTGCTTCAAGCCGGACGAGGAGTTCGAGCTCAAAGACTGGGTGCCGATCCACGCCGGCGGCCTCAACCTCTCGATCAACAAGGCCGTCGCCTACATCATGCTGGCGTCGGTGCTGACGATGCTGCTGGGGATCTCCCTGATGCGCATCAAGATCGGCCGCACGCCCGGCAAGCGCCAAGCGTTGGGCGAGACCATCTACGAGGTCGCGCAGGTGCAGGTCGCCGAGCAGGGCCTGCCGGCGAAGGCCATCGGCACCTGGTTCCCCTACGTCGCCACCGTGATGCTGTTCATCTGGGTGGTAAACATGATCGGCTTCGTCCCGCTGCCGCTCTCCGACCAGAAGTTCCACATCGGCGGCCTCGAGATCCCCACGTTCTCGGTCTACGCGGCCACATCGCAGCTGTCGGTGCCGCTCGTCCTGGCGCTGATCACCTTCTTCGTCACCCACGTCGAGGGCATCCGCTGGAACGGCCCGCGCAAGTACTTCGCCAGCTGGATCCCGGACGCACCCAAGCCTGCGCTCGTCCTGATCGTCCCCATCGAGATCCTCTCCCAGTTCATGCGGTTGATCAGCCTCTCCGTTCGCCTCTACGCCAACATGCTGGCGGGTCACATGCTGATCCTCGTCATGATCGGCCTCATCTTCATTCTCGACTCGCCGATGAAGTTCCTCGGTCTCCCCGGGGCGCTGATCTTCTACTTGTTCGAGGTTGTTATCGTGGTCACGATCCAGGCGTATATCTTCGCCGCCCTATCCGCCATCTACATCGGCTCGGCAGTCGAGCCCGAACACTAGGAGGAAGCGCAGAGTGCTCGCTACCGTCTTCGGCCTGCTGGCCGACGAAAGTACCCGCAAGGCCGGCAAGGCAATCGCCTTCGGGCTCGGCATCGGCCTGGGCTCGCTCGGCGCCGGTGTCGGCATCGGCAACATCTTCGCCGCCATGATCCAGTCGGTCGCCCGGCAGCCCGAGCTGAAGGGCGAGCTGCAGGGCATCATGTGGCTCGGCTTCGCCCTCACCGAGGCCGTCGTCTTCTACGGCCTGCTCGGTGGCCTCCTCGGCTTCGTTCTCGCGTAGTCCGAGCTTGTCGATCACTACCCAGGGATTCCCATGCTCGTAGCCGTCAGTCCACTCATCAAGGTCGAGCCAGGTCTCATGATCTGGACGCTCGTGTGCTTCTCGCTCACGCTCTTCGTCCTGTGGAAGTTCGCGTTCGGGCCGATCCAGAAGCTGATCGACGCCCGTCGGCTGCGCATCCTCGAGTCGATCGAGGAGGCCGACCGGGCCCGTGACGAGGCGAGGCAGCTGCTCGCGGAGCACAAGAGCCTCATCGCCCAGGCCCGTACCGAGGCCGAGGGGATCCTGGCCGAGGCCCGCAAGGTGTCCGACGCTCAGCGCGAGCGTGTCCGCGAGGAGACCGATCTCGATCGGGCCCGCCGGATGGAGGAGACCAAGCGGCAGATCGAGGCCGAGACCACCCGCGCGCTCGAGCAGATCCGCAACGAGGTCGCCGAGCTCACGCTCGCTGCCACCGCCAAGGTCACCGGCAAGGTGCTCGACTCGGCCGACCATCGCCGGCTGATCGAGGATGCCATCTCCGAGCTCGACTTCTCGCTCCTGGAGCGGGGACGGGCGTAGGGGTCGGGCTTGGCCGTCGTCCACAGAACGTACGCGCGGGCGCTGTTCCAGGCGGCCCGGGAGGCAGGACGCCTTCCGGCCGTGCGCGAGCAGCTCGGCGATTTCGTCTCGTCGATGGGGGAGGTGCCCGAGCTGGGTGCCCTCCTCGTCAATCCCAAGATCGACGCCCGCCTCAAGCGCAGCGCGCTCGAGGGGCTGCTCGACGGCTCCGACGTGATCGTCCGCAACTTCCTCCTCCTGCTCGTCGAGAAGCATCGGGTGGGTGAGGTGGAGGAGATCGCTCGCGAGTTCGAGCGGCTCGCCGCCGCCGAGGAAGGTCGGCTCGACGTTGAGCTGACGACCGCGTACGAGCTCTCGGACGAGGAGGCACGCACCATCCTCGCCCAGATCGAAAAGGCTTCCGGACGGCACGTCGATGCGACCCGCAAGGTCGACCCGGCACTCGTCGGCGGCATCGTCCTCCAGGTCGGCTCGCTCCGTCTCGACGCGAGCGTGCGCGGCCGGCTTACCCGTCTTCGCCAAGATTTGACGACAAGGAGCTGATGTGAAGCTTCGCCCTGATGAGATTACCTCGATCCTCAAGTCCCGGATCGCCGATTACGACGCCGAGACAGACCTCTCCGAGGTCGGCACCGTGCTCTCCGTCGGTGACGGCATCGCGCGTGTCTACGGCCTCGAGAACTGCCTGGCCATGGAGCTGCTCGAGCTCGACCACGGCGTCACCGGCCTCGCTCTGAACCTGGAGGAGGACAACGTCGGCGTCGCCCTGTTCGGCGAGTGGGAGAAGATCAAGGAAGGCCAGCCGGTGCGTCGCTCTGGCAAGGTCGCCTCGGTCCCCGTCGGCGAGGCCCTGCTCGGGCGCGTCGTCGACCCGCTCGGCCAGCCGCTCGACGGCCAGGGCCCGATCGCGACGACCGAGCTGCGCCCGCTCGAGTTCAAGGCGCCGGGCGTCGTCGCTCGCCAGCCCGTCAAGGAGCCCGTGCAGACGGGCCTCAAGGCAGTCGACGCGATGATCCCGGTCGGCCGCGGCCAGCGCGAGCTGATCATCGGCGACCGCGGCACCGGCAAGACCGCCATC
Source organism: Actinomycetota bacterium (assembly GCA_947445525.1). Lineage (GTDB taxonomy): Bacteria > Actinomycetota > Thermoleophilia > Gaiellales > Gaiellaceae > CANFDS01. The sequence goes on from CANFDS010000006.1 coordinate 51,022, forward strand.
GCCATCGATACGATCCTGAACCAGAAGGGTCAGGACATGATCTGCATCTACGTCGCGATCGGCCAGAAGGCCTCGACCGTGGCGCAGGTGTACGAGCGGCTGAAGGATGCCGGCGCGATGGAGTACACGATCATCGTCAACGCTCCCGCCTCGGATGCCGCCCCGATCAAGTGGATGGCCCCGTTCGCGGGCTGCGCGATGGGCGAGTACTTCCTCTTCAACGGGAAGCACGCCCTCTGCATCTACGACGACCTCACCAAGCACGCGGACGCATACCGGCAGATGTCGTTGCTGCTGCGCCGCCCGCCGGGCCGCGAGGCGTTCCCCGGCGACGTCTTCTACTTGCACTCGCGGCTGCTCGAGCGCGCCTGCAAGCTGAGCGACGAGCTCGGCGGCGGCTCGCTGACGGCGCTGCCGATCATCGAGACGCAGGCCGGCGACGTGTCGGCGTACATCCCGACGAACGTCATCTCGATCACCGACGGCCAGATCTTCCTCGAGGCCGATCTGTTCTACTCGGGCGTCCGCCCGGCGATCAACGTCGGCATCTCGGTCTCGCGCGTCGGTTCGAACGCGCAGACCAAGGCGATGAAGTCGGTCGCCGGCCGCCTCCGGCTCGACCTCGCCCAGTACCGTGAGCTCGAGGCATTCGCCCAGTTCGGCTCCGAGCTTGACGCCGCGACGCAGCAGACGCTGTCGCGCGGCGAACGCATGATTGCCACCCTCAACCAGGGCCAGTACTCGCCCTGGCCGGTCGAGGAGCAGGTCGTCGCAATCTACGCCGGCATCAATGGCCATCTCGACGAGGTGCCGGTCGCCCAGGTGCCACGGTTCCAGGACGAGCTGCGCGAGTCGATGCGGACAGAGAAGTCGATCTACACCGCTATCCGCGACGAGAAGCAGATCACGGACGCCACCAAAGCCAAGCTCGATGCCGAGCTGACGCGGTTCGCGGGCAGCTTCAACGTCAGCGAAGTGAAGGGCATCGTCTAACCCCCGATGGCTTCCGTCCAGGACATCAAGCGGCGCGTCCGCTCGGTCAAGAACACGCGTAAGATCACGAAGGCGCTCGAGCTCGTCGCAGCGGCCAAGCTGCGGCGGGCGCAGGTGCGGATCGAGGCGATGCGTCCCTACGCCGATCGGATGCAGGAGCTGATGGTCGGCACGGCGCGGGCGAGCTCGTCCATGCGCGGCCTCGCGCTGCTGCAGCGGCGCGACGAGGTGCGGACGGTCGCAATCGTGCCGCTCACCGGCGACCGCGGCCTTGCCGGCGCGTTCAACGCCAATGTGCTCCGGCAGGCGTTCGCGCTCGAGCGTGCTCTCGTGGCCGAGGGCAAGACGGTCAAGTGGCTCGTCGTCGGCAAGAAGGGCGGCTCGACGTTGCGCTTCCGCGGCTATGAGGTCGCCCAGGCCTGGACCGGCTACTCCTCGGCGCCGGCCTACGCCGACGCCCAGGCGGTCGCCCATCGCCTCTCGACCCTCTATGCCGAGGGCGAGGTCGACAGGGTCGTCGTCGTCTACAACCACTTCATCTCCGCGCTCGCGCAGGATGTCGTGGCGCAGGACGTGCTGCCGATCCCCGAGAACCTGCTCGCCGCCGACGACGCGTCGGAGCAGAAAGAGAGCGCCCTCCTCGGCGACCTCATCTACGAGCCGGAGCCCGAGGAGATCCTCAAGCGGCTGCTGCCGGTCTACGTCGAGACGGAGCTCTACCGAGCCCTGCTCGAGTCGGCTGCCTCCTTCCAGGGGGCGCAGATGACGGCGATGCGCAACGCGTCGAAGTCGGCCGGCGAGGTCATCGACAGCCTGACGCTCGCGATGAACCGTGCACGCCAGTCCGAGATCACGCAGGAGATCCTCGAGGTCGTAGCCGGCGCCGACGCGCTGACCAGCTGATCCGCAGAGGATCCGGCCGCTAACCAAACGCCTGCGGCGCCGTCTTACCCTCCGTCGGCGTGAGATGCCGTCGCTTCCGATCCGAGTCCTGTGGCAGTCACTGACAAGCCAGCCGGTCCACTGACCAGCGAAGGCGGGGGTCATGGCGGCTCGTTGTCGATCGAGCACGTCCCAGCCGTCGCGGCGCGCAGCTACTGGGATCTCGTCTGGCAACGCTTCCGGCGCGACAGGGGCGCGCTCTGGAGCCTGGTCTTCATCGTGCTGCTGATTCTCGTCGCGTTCATCGGCGCCCCGGTTGCCGCTTACTTCCTCGGGCACGGGCCGAACGAACCGCACTTCGGGCTCGAGACCTTCACGCCTGTCGGGCCCTGGACATATGTGCCCGGGGCGTCGGGCCAGGACCTGCTGATCCTTGGCGGCGACGACGCGACGCTGCAGCGGGACGAGTTCCTGCGGCTGCTCTACGGCGCGCAGGCGTCGCTCGAGGTGGCCGTCGGCGCCATGATCATCAGCATGTCGCTGGGCGTCCTGCTCGGCGCCGTCGCCGGCTACTTCGGCGGCTGGATCGACTCGGCCATCTCGCGCCTCACCGATGTGGTGATGGCCTTCCCGTACCTGTTGTTCGTGATCGCGCTGGCCAGCACGGTCGGTTCGCGCATCGACAACATCACGTTCGGCTTCCTGGGCAACGGCGTCCTCACGCTGATCCTCGTGATCGGCCTGTTCGGCTGGTTCTACCCCGCACGCATCGTACGCGCGCAGGTGCTGTCGCTGCGCGAGAAGGAGTTCATCGAGGCCGCGCGCATGGTCGGCGCGAGCGACGCACGCATCATCCGCTCGCACCTGCTGCCGCATCTCGTGGCGCCCACGATCGTCTACAGCACCGTGATCGTCGCGCAGTACATCCTCGCCGAAGCGGGCCTCTCGTTCCTCGGCCTGGGCATCAAGCTGCCGACGGCGAGCTGGGGCAACCTGCTCCAGTCCGGTGCCACGTACTACCTCAACCAGCCCCTGCTGATGCTGTGGCCAGGGCTGGCCGTGCTGCTCACCACGCTGGCGTTCAACCTGCTCGGTGACGGCCTGAGAGATGCCTTCGACCCGCGGTCGTCGCGGTGAGGAGTACCATCGACAGAACGTCACGACCGCCAACTTTTCCGGCGGCCAGCGTCGTTTGTCGAGAATACGATATGTCTCTCCGATTCTGGCTTCCGCTGGGTCGTACCCTGAAAGGTGTCCGATGCAGAGAAGGCTCTGGCTCTCGATCGTCGCGATTGCGGCCGGTCTGAGCTTGCTCGTGGCTGCCGGTTTCGCCGGTGCTGCGAGCAGCGCTTCTGGCGTTGCCGGGAAGGCGGGTAAGACGGGTGGCACGCTCAACGTGAACCTGTCGGCGACCGACTTCGACTACCTCGATCCCGCGCTCTCGTACTCGTCGTGGACGTGGCAGTTCACGTACATGACGAACCTGAAGCTCCTCAACTACGCCGACAAGCCGCGGCCCGAGGGCTCACAGCTCGTCGCCGAGGCCTCCGACCTGCCGACGGTGACGGCGGACGGCAAGACCTACACGTTCAAGATCAAGCCCGGCTTCAAGTTCAACACGGGTGAGGTCGTGACGGCGCAGAGCTTCGCCGACGGGATCGACCGGGCACTCAACCCGAAGATGCAGTCGCCGGGTGCCCAGGACATCTTCCTCGGTGCCGTGGTCGGCTACGCCGACGTCGTGGGTGGCAAGACGACCCATCTCGCCGGCGTCACCGTCAAGGGTGCCACGCTCACGATCAACCTGGCGAAGATCGATCCGGCGTTCCTCTCCAAGATCTCTCTGCCCTTCTACTCGGCGATCCCCAGGGGACTCCCGATCAACGACAAGGGCGAGCGTACGCCGCCCATGGCCGGCCCGTACTACATCAAGAGCTACGAGGTCGGCCGCCAGGCCGTCTTCGAGAAGAACCCGAACTACAAGGGCGGCCGGGTCGCGAACCTCGACCGGGTCGTCGTCACGATCAACACCGACCTCGACCAGAGCTTCCTCCAGGTCAAGTCCGGTCAGGCCGACTACGACGCGGGTGGGCTGCCGCCGGCGCAGGTCGCCTCGCTCGCCCCGCTCCTCGGGAAGCAGTTCTTCGTCGACAACCAGCTCGTCGTCGACTATGTCGCCCTCAACACGTCGGCGGGCCGCTTCTTCTCGGACGTCAACGCGCGCAAGGCCGCCAACTACGCGGTTGACCGCCCGGCGATGCTCCGCGCTCGCGGCGCCTTCGCCGGCAAGAGCACCGACCAGGTACTGCCTCCGGGCATCGCCGGCTTCCGCGACGAGAGGATCTACCCGATCGCGGGCGCCAACGTCGAGAAGGCCAAGGCCCTCTGGAACAAGGGCGGCAAGATCACGATCTATACCGGCAACCGTGGCGCTGCGCTCGTCCAGGCCCAGGTGCTGCAGTACAACTTCAAGCAGATCGGTGTCGACACCGACATCCAGCAGTTCACCTCGGCCGTGCTCTACTCGAAGGCCGGCAGCAAGGGTGAGCCGTTCGATGCCGCTGCCGTGGCTTGGGGCTCCGACTACCCGGATGCCTCTGACTTCCTGGACGTGCTCCTCAACGGTCAGAACATCCAGGACAAGAACAACAACAACCTCGCGTACTTCAACGTGCCCGCGGTCAACGCGGCGCTGAACAAGGCGGCGGTGCTCGCCGGCCCTGTCCGCGACAAGGCCTACGGCGCACTGGACATCATGATCACGGCCAAGCACGCGCCGTGGGTCGCTTACGACAACCGCAACGAGCGCACGTTCATCTCGACACGGATGGATCCGGCGTGCTTCGTCTTCCAGCCCATCTACGCGAAGATGAGCCTGGCTACCGCCTGCCTCAAGTAGGGAGGGGAAGGAGACAGTCGGTCCTGCAGGTTGGGGGCGCGCCGGCAACGGCGCGCCCCCAACCTGCAGGACCCGTCCCATCGCCTCGCGCCACCGTCTGACGCCCACACCCAGCCGCAGCCATGACCCGCTACGTCATCCGTCGAATCCTCTGGGCACTTGTGCTCTTCGTCGTCGTGACGTTTGTCTCGTACGTCATCTTCTTCCTCATCCCTGCCGATCCGGCCAAGCTGTTCGCCGGCCGCCAGGCCACCACCGAGGACATCGCGCGTGCGGTCTCCTACTACGGGCTCGACCAGCCGTTCTACGTGCAGTACTGGAAGTTCCTGTCACGCCTCGTGACGAACGGGATCATCGGTCAGGAGGCGATGGGCTTCTCGTACGCCAACCGCCAGTGGATCAGCGAGGTCATCAGGGCTCGCGCACCGGTCACCGCCTCGCTGGTGTTCGGCGGGGCCGTGTTCTGGATGCTGCTCTCGGTGCCGATCGGGATCTACTCTGCCCTGCGGCCGCGCTCGCTCGCCGACCGCGGCGCCACCATCTTCGTGTTCATCGGCATCTCGGCGCACCCGGTGTTCCTGGCGCTGATCTTCCTCTACATCTTCGGCTTCAAGCTCCACCTGTTCCCGATCGGGAGCTATGCCGACTTCTTCAACCCGACCGAGGGCCAGCCTGGCGGGCCGATCCAGTGGGCCTGGCACATGTTCTTACCCTGGTGCACGTTTGCGATCCTCTTCGCAGCGCTGTACGTGCGCATGATCCGCGCCAGCGTCATCGAGACGATGAGCGAGGACTATGTGCGCACCGCGCGTGCCAAGGGCGCGGCCGAGTGGATCGTGATGCGCTCGCACATCCTGCGCAACGCCATGCTGCCGATTGTGACCATGCTCGGCATGGACATCGCGCTGGGCATGGGTGGAGCGGTCTTCACCGAGTCGGTGTACAGCCTGCCGGGTCTCGGCCAGGTAGTGGTGCAGAGCCTCGAGACGTTCGACTTGCCGGTGACGATGGGCGTCGTCGTGTTCGCGACGACCGCCGTCCTCATCGTCAACCTGATCGTGGACATCCTGTATGCATTCATCGACCCCCGGATCAAGCTGGCCTAGGAGCAAGATGGCGCTACTCGACGTCAAGGACCTGCGCACGACCTTCCGTACCGACGACGGGCTTGTCAAGGCCGTCGAAGGCGTGAGCTTCTCGGTCGAGCCGGGCCAGACGCTGGGCATCGTCGGCGAGTCCGGCTCCGGCAAGAGCGTCACCTGCCTGACGATCATGGGGCTCAACGACCGGCGCTCGGCGGTGATGACGGGCGAGGCAATCTTCAAGGGCGACGACCTGCTGACGATGCCGAAGAGCAAGCTGCGCTCGATCCGAGGCAACGAGATCGCGATGATCTTCCAGGATTCGATGACGTCGCTGAACCCGGTGCACACGATCGGCTGGCAGCTCATCGAGGCGGTACACCTGCACCAGGACGTCTCGCGGGCGCAGGCGCGGGCCCGCGCGCTTGAGGTGCTGAAGGCGGTCGGCATCCCGCGTGCCGACCAGCGCATCGACGACTACCCGCACCAGTTCTCGGGCGGCATGCGCCAGCGCGTGATAATCGCGATGGCGCTCATCAACAACCCCGACCTGCTGATCGCCGACGAGCCGACCACGGCGCTCGACGTGACGACCCAGGCGCAGATCCTCAAGCTGATGGGGACGCTGCAGAAGGAGTTCGGCAGCGCGATCGTGCTGATCACGCACGATCTCGGCGTCGTCGCCGAGATCGCCGACGACGTCGTCGTGATGTACGGCGCGCAGGTCGTCGAGCGCGCCACGGTCAACGAGCTCTTTGCGCGCCCCAGCATGCCGTACACCTGGGGCCTGCTCGGCTCGCTGCCGCGCATCGACCACGACGTCGAGCGGCTCGCCCAGATCCCCGGCTCACCGCCGTCGCTCCTCAACCCGCCGACGGGCTGCCGCTTCCACCCCCGCTGCAAGTACGCCATGAGCGTCTGCCAGTCCGACGTGCCGGCGCTGGAGGCGGCCGGGGGGAGCGCATCTCACCTCAGCCGTTGCCACCTCGACCAGGCGACCCGTGACACCGAGATCAAGAAGCTCGAGTCCGGCCACTTCGCGGAGGTGACGTGATGGCGGACGATCTCCTCGTCGTTGAGGGTCTCAAGAAGTACTTCCCGGTCACGCGCGGGATCGTCTTCCAGCGGCAGATCGCCGCGGTCAAGGCCGTCGACGACGTCTCCTTCACCGTCAAGCGCGGCGAGACGCTGGGGGTCGTCGGCGAGTCGGGCTGCGGCAAGTCGACGATGGCGCGCTGCATCATGCGCCTGATCGAGCCCACTGCGGGCCGCGTCGAGTTCGAGGGCCGTGAGATCACCGGGCTCTCCCGGCACGAACTGCGGCCGCTGCGGCGCGAGATGATGATGGTGTTCCAGGATCCGTACGCCTCGCTCAACCCGCGCAAGCGGGTCGGTGCGATCGTCGGCGAGGCGCTCGAGGTGCATCGGCTCGGCACGGCCGCCGAGATCAAGGAGCGCGTTCAGGAGCTGCTCGACATCGTCGGCCTCAACCCCGAGCACTACAACCGCTTCCCGCACGAGTTCTCGGGCGGCCAGCGTCAGCGCATCGGCGTGGCCCGCGCGCTCGCGGTCAACCCGAAGCTGATCGTGTGCGACGAGCCCGTCTCGGCGCTCGACGTCTCGGTGCAGGCCCAGATCCTCAACCTGCTCAAGAATCTCCAGAAGGAGTTCGGGCTCACCTACATCTTCATCGCGCACGACCTCAACGTCGTCCGCCACATCTCGGATCGCGTCATGGTGATGTACCTCGGCCACGCGGTCGAGCTCGCCACCAAGGACACGCTCTACCACCAGCCGCTGCACCCGTACACGGGCGCCCTGCTGTCGGCCGTGCCGGTGCCGAACCCGGAGGCCGCCCGCAGCCGACAGCAGATCCTGCTCGAGGGCGACGTGCCGAGCCCGATGAACCCGCCGAGCGGCTGCTGGTTCCACACCCGCTGCCCGCGCCACCACCCGGGCGAGTGCGACGTGCGCGAGCCGCAGCTCGCCGCCACTGCCGTGGGTGGGCACGAGGTCGCCTGCCACTACCCGCTCGAGCGCTGGCCGATGTCGGCGGCTGAGATGACGGGCAGTCTGCGGCCCGACGCCGCGTAGCGGTCAGGGCGCTGACGGTGACTCGTCGCGAGATCCTCCGTGCGGGGCTCCGGCGCCTGGCGCTACTGCTGGCCGCGATCGTGGCGGGCACAGCCGTGGCGTCGCTCGCTGCCGGGGCGATCACCGGGGCGCCGCTTGCCCGCGCCCTCTCGGTCGGCTTCTACGCGATCGGCTCCTTCGCGCTCGTCGGCGGCTTCTTCATCGGCAACCGCGGGCCGGCCCGGGGGAGAGGCTCGGCGGCGACCTCCCTACCGGGGCAGCGCAAGCTGCGCTGGGCCCGGCCGGAGGAGCAGGCCGAGGCGATCACCACCTCGGCGCTGTTCGTGACGGTCGGCCTCGTGCTGGTCGTGATCGGGTTGGCGATCGACTCGCGCTTCCAGATCGTCTGAACTGCCGGTCGGGCTGCTGATTCCCTAACTTCGCCGGAAGGCAGGCGTCAGACACGATATGGAGTCCGTGCGCCCACGAGCCTGCGAGCGCGCGCGCCAGCTGGCGTCCGAGCGGGCCGACGCCGACCTCTCGGAGTTCGAGGCGATGCGGCTGGAGCGGCACCTCGCCCGCTGCACCGCGTGCGCGGCCTTCGCGGCGCAGCTCGACGCGGTGGTGGGATCGTTGCGGTCGGCGCCGATCGCGCGGCTCTCCTCGCCCGTGTACTTCCCTGTCGTGCGGCGGCCGCGGCAGCGCGCGCTCCAGCTCGCCGCCGTCGGCACAACGCTCGCCGTGATCGCGGCCGCTGTGGCCATCGGCATGGTCGCGTCCGGCCCGGCACCGCACGGAGTGCCCTACTCCGACGTCGTCCTCTCTGCCGACAACGGCCGCGCGGAGCTCGACAGCGCCCGGCTTGCGGCAGCGCGGGCGAGCACGGCACCGCCCGCGCCCTGACGGGCCGACGACCTCGTAGGGGCGACATGCGAGTGCATCCCGTGTCCCGGCCGCAGCGTAGACTCCGTCTATGTGCGCGTCGCCGCTCAGCTCGTACGTCTGACGGCTCGACCACGAGGCGCGTGTCGCCTCTGCCATCGCCAGGTTGCAGTGGTTGCCGTACCTTCCACCCCGACCGTCCCTATGGGATAGACTACGGTCGCTCGTCCGGCGCCGACGCGCGCCCGACCTCGCTTCCGCCCCCAGGTTTTCAGGAGAGACATGGCAGAGTCGAACAGCCGGAACGTCGGCAAGCTGATCGAGATCAGAGGCGTCGTAATCGACGCAGTATTCACCGAGAGCCTCCCCGAGATCTACTCGGCACTCTCGATTGCGATGCCCGATGGGGCGACGCTCGTGGCCGAGGTGCAGCAGCATCTGGGTGACGACCGCGTTCGCGCCGTCGCCATGGACTCGACCGACGGGCTTGCCCGTGGCGTCGAGGTTGTGGATACCGGCGCACCGATCACGGTGCCGGTCGGTGAGGCCACGCTCGGGCGCCTCTTCAACGTGCTGGGTGAGGTCATCGACAAGCTGCCCGCGATGGCGCCGGGCGAGCGCTGGCCGATCCACCGGGCCCCGCCGAGCTTCCGTGACGTGTCGCCGAAGGTCGAGATCTTCGAGACCGGCATCAAGGTGATCGACCTGCTGGCCCCGTACGTCAAGGGCGGTAAGACCGGCCTCTTCGGCGGTGCCGGCGTCGGCAAGACGGTGCTCATCCAGGAGCTCATCAACAACATCGCCCAGGAGCACTCGGGCCTCTCCGTCTTCTGCGGAGTGGGCGAGCGCACCCGCGAGGGTAACGACCTCTACATCGAGATGGAGGAGTCGGGCGTCATCGCCAAGACGGCGCTCGTCTACGGCCAGATGAACGAGCCGCCCGGAGCGCGCCTGCGCGTCGCCCTGGCCGGCCTCACCATGGCCGAGTACTTCCGCGAGCAGGGCCAGGACGTGCTCGTGTTCATCGACAACATGTTCCGCTTCGTGCAGGCAGGCTCCGAGGTGTCGGCGCTGCTCGGCCGCATGCCGAGCGCCGTCGGCTACCAG
>CANFDS010000007.1 GCA_947445525.1 Actinomycetota bacterium
ACGGAACCCGGAGCGCACCGCCAGGGTGTAAGCCCGTCCGCAGCCGCGGACAGGCCGGAACCCTGGCAGGAAGCGGCCTGGCGAGGTCGGACGGGATGCACCGCCCGCGCCAAGCGCCGGATTCAGGCTGAGTGCTCGCCCGGCAGCAGCGGGAAGGGTTCTGGCCGGCGCGACGTTCTTCATTCTCGACGGAGCGAACCGAAAGGACGAGATGGCGCACGCAGTTACGGAGCAGACATTTGACGCCGAGGTCATCAAGAGCGACAAGGCGGTGATCGTGGACTTCTGGGCCGAGTGGTGCGGGCCGTGCCGCGCTGTCGCCCCGGTGCTCGACAAGATCGCCGAGGAGCGCAGCGACGAGCTGATCGTCGTCAAGGTGAACATCGACGAGGAGCCCGGGCTGGCCCAGCGCTACGGCGTGCAGTCGATCCCGACGATGATTCTCTTCCGCAACGGCGAGCCCGCCAAGGCAACCGTCGGCGCGCAGCCCAAGGGCGCGCTCGAGAAGTCGCTCGGCCTCGTCGAGGCCTAGCCCCGCGGGGCACCCCGCGCTCGCGCGGCGCAGCAGTCGTAGCGTGAGAACTCATTTCAGAATGGGCGTTGAACCTCGGGGCCCTCGAAGCGAGCGGCCAACCTGACCGGGCCGCTGGCCAGGCTGGCCGTCTGGACAAGAGTCGGGCAGCGCAGCCGCAAAGCCCTGGAGGCCGCTCAGGGAGCGGACTTCAGGTCGCCGCAGGCCCGGAGGTCGGACGCGCAGCGGCCGGACTCTGGGCCGAAGGACGATCCGAGCAAGCCGTGGACGGCGCTCACTCTGCAATGAGTTCTCAGCCCTGGCTGTCTAGCCGGGGCTCAGCGCCTTCCAGGCCTCCAGCGCGCGCGGCACGCAGTCGAAGGCGAGCTCCCGCCGGGGCGGCAGCGCGTCCCGCTGGAACCAGGCGAGCTCGGCGACGTCGTCGGCGGGCACGGGGTCGCCCTGCCCTTCGGAAACTCTCACCCTCCAGTAGAGATTAATAGTATGGAGCCGGCCGGCACCTCCCTGGTCGTACGTGTCCAGCCAGCAGCCGACGTAGGCGCCAGGCACGACTTCCAGGCCCGTCTCCTCCCGCACCTCGCGGACGAGCGCCGCGAGCGGATGCTCGTCCTCCTCGAGGAAGCCGCCGGGCGTGTCCCAGAGGCCGAGAAACGGAGCACGGGCACGCCGGCCGAGCAGAAGCCGCCCCCGGCTATCCTCGAGCAGCGCCGACGCGGTAGGCGCCGCATTCGCCCACGCCACGAAGCCGCAGGCCGCGCAGTCCACCCGTCCGGGTACCGCCGCCAGCGGCGCGGCGCAGCGCGGGCAGAACCGCCAGCCGTCGAGACGTCCCATCCGTGGCAGGATAGGCGCATGACCAGCGCAGAGCAGCACGAGCGGGGCCTGGAGCGGCTGAAGGAGCTCGCCGGGCCGAACGCCGAGGCGGTCGTCGAGCAACTGACGGCGCTGGCGCCCGACCTGGGGCGCTGGATCGTCGACTTCGTCTTCGGGGAGGTCTACTCGCGGCCGGGGCTCGACCTGCGGACGCGCCAGATCGTCAACGTCGCCGCGCTGACGGCTCTGGGCACGGCGACGCCACAGCTCGAGGTGCATCTCAGCGGGGCGCTCAATGTCGGCGTGACGCAGGAGGAGCTGATCGAGATCTTCCTCCAGCTGGCGGTGTACGCGGGCTTCCCGGCGTCGCTGAACGGCATCGCGGCGCTCGAGCGGGTGCTGGCGGCGCGGGAGGCCGCAACGCCGCCGGCGGCGGGCGTCTAGAGCCCGGCCAGCACCGCATCCGAGAGCACAGGCCACGCCTCGCGGATCCAGGGCCCCGCGTCAAGGTCGGTGAGGCAGGCAAGCGCCACCTGCGCCTCCGGGTCGACCCACAGGAACGACCCGCTGCCGCCGAAGTGGCCGAAGGTGCGCGGCGAGTTGCGAGAGCCCGTCCAGTGGGGCGCCTTGCCGTCCCGGAGCTCGAAGCCGAGGCCCCAGTCGCACGGCTCCTGGCGGCCGAAGAGGGGCAGCACCCCGGCCAGGCCCGCAAAGGCCACGGTCGTCGCCTCGGCGAGGGTCTCCGGGGCGACGAGCGTCGGCGCCAGCAGCTCGCGTCCGAGCCGGGCAAGGTCGCTCACCGCGCCGCACAGACCGTAGGCCGGCGACCCCTGCAGCTCGGCCCGCAGGCCCAGCGGCTCCAGCACGGCCGCGCGCAGATAGTCGGCGAAGGGCATGCCGGTCGCCTCGGCGACCACGGCGGCAGCGGCCTCGATGCCCACGTTCGAGTAGATCCGGCGCTGCCCGGGCGGGGCCAGGATCGTCGCCTCGTCGAAGGAGTAGCCCGCCGCATGGGCAAGCAGATGGCGCAGCGTAGCGCCCGGCGGGCCGGCCGGCTGGTCGAGATCGACGCTGCCCTCCTCGACCGCGACGAGCGTCGCCAGGGCCGTGGCCAGCTTCGTCACGGAGGCCCAGCGAAACGCCTGCTCCTGCGGCCCGTGCGCGGCCAGGACGCCCCCGGCCGAGACGAGCGCGGCCGCCGCCGTCGGCGACGGCCAGGCAGAAATCTGGCGTAGGGCATCCACCGGGCGCGATACTAGCCGCATGACCCAACGCCTGATCTCGTCCGGCTCGCCCTGGGAGGCTGCGTACGGCTACTCGCGCGCCGTCGTCGCCGGCAACCGCGTCCACGTCTCCGGCACGTGCGCGGCGATGCCCGACGGCGCACCCCCGCCCACCGATGCCGCGGCGCAGGCCCGCCGTTGCTGGGAGATCATCGGCGTAGCGCTGGGGGAGGCCGGTGCGGCGCTTGCCGACGTCGTGCGCATCCGCGCGTACCTGACGCGGCTCGAGGACTTCGACGCCGTCGGGCGCGTCCACGGGGAGCTGCTCGGCACGATCCGGCCCACGAACACCACCGTCGTCGTCGCCGCGCTCGTCGACCCGCGCTACCTCGTCGAGATCCAGGCCGAGGCGCTCATCCCCGGCCAGCCGGATGTCTAGACTCCAGGGGTGAGCACCGGCAAGAGCAGCGCCCTCGAGCACGCGTTCGGCCAGGCAGCGCCCTTTGCGCTGACGATCGCCGAGGAGGCGATGCTGCTCGATCCCGAGACGTTCGACCTCGCCCAGCGAGTCGACTCGATGCTCGCCGGCGCCAGCGCCGACCTCGCGGAGAACGTCGGCCCGGAGCTGATGCAGTCGTCGATCGGGGTCGCCACCGCGACCTGCGCGACCGCCGGCGAGCTCGCCACCGAGCTGGGCCGTGTTCGTGCCGGCCTCGCCGCCGTCGCCCACGAGCGCGACCTCCGGCTCGGCACCGCCGGCACCCATCCCTTCAGCCTGTTCGAGAGCCAGCGCATCACCACGCGCGACCGCTACCGCTCGCTGGTCGAGCAGCTCCAGTACATCGCTCGTCGAGAGCTGGTGTTCGGCCTCCACATCCACGTCGCGGTCTCGACTCCCGACACGGCGATCCACGTCGCCCGCGGCCTGGCGATCGAGCTGGCGCCGCTGCTCGCGCTCTCGGCCAGCTCCCCGTTCTGGCGCGGCGAGCTGACAGGCCTCGCCTCCAGCCGGCGGATGGTCGTGGCCGCCCTCCCCCGCTCCGGAGCGATGCCTCGCTTCGCCGACTATGCGGAGTACGCGGAGGTCGTCGGCCAGCTCGAGCGCACCGGCTGCATCACCGACACCTCCCAGCTCTGGTGGGACATCCGGCCGAACCCGCCGCTCGGCAGCGTCGAGATCCGCATCTGCGACGCCGTTACCAGTGCCGACGACGCCGTCGCGATCGCCGCGTACTGCCAGGCCGCCGTGAAGGCCCTCGCCGAGCAGGTCGAGGCAGGCCGGGAGCTCCCACGCCACCACCGCGTCCTCACCAACGAGAACCTCTGGCTGGCCGCGCGCCACGGCCTCGAAGCGCCCGTCATGGATCTCGCGACCGGCCGCCGCAACCGTGTTCCGATCGCCCAGCTGATCCGGCGGTCGCTGAAAGATCTCGCCGGGCACGCGCAGGAGCTCGGCGGCGAGCGCGAGCTCGAGGGCGTCAAGGCGATCCTGGCCGGCGGCAACGGCGCCGACCGGCAGCTGCGGGTGTTCAACACGAACCGCGACATCATCGAGGTCGCCCGCGAGATCGCCGACGGCACCGAGGCCACGGCCGGCACTGCAGCGGGGCGCTAGGGTGGCCCGCATGCTGCAGATCGGCGACGCCATCCCCGACGCGCAGGTCTGGCTCGGGCCGTCCGAACCGCTGAGCCTGCACCAGGTGCTCGAGGACGGCCCCGTCCTGCTGCTCTTCTATCTCTTCGACTGGTCGTCGACCTGTACGAACGAGCTGGAGCTGCTGCGCGACCGCAAGGCCGAGTTCGACGCGCTGGGCATCCGGCCGATGGGCATCTCGTGCGATTCGCCGTGGACGCACATCGCCTGGTCGAGCGCGCTCGACTTCAACTTCCCGCTGCTGTCCGACTGGAATCGCGAGGCGACGCGGGCCTTCGGCCTGGAGCACACGTTTCGCGGCTTCGAGGGCGTCAGCCAGCGAAGCGCATTCCTGGTCGCCGCGGACGGTACCGTGCGCGGCGCATGGCTCTACGAGATCACCGAGGTACCCGACCTCGACGCGGTGCTGAGCGCCGCGCGCGCTTTGCCGCTCTCGCCTGCGTCCTCCTGATCGCAGGGGCGGTCTCGGCCACCTGGCCCGCGGTCAAGAGCTTCGACACGGCCTTCCTCGCAGGCGGCGCGAACGGCAACGGCGAGGCGGCCGCCGGCGACCATCTGCAGACCGGCTACCGGCTCTGGCTCGTCGGGCATCAGCTCGGGCGGGGTGCCGCACCGTGGCGCGACCCGTACAGCCTCCGCCCCGCGACGAGCGGCACCCTGAATCCGGCGGGTTGGCCGTTCGGGCTGCCTGCGTGGCCGCTGTACGCGCTGTTCGGGCCGGTGAAGGCGTGGAACCTGTTCGTGCTGCTGACGATCTTCGGGGCAGGCGTGGCCGCGCTCGCGTGGCTACGGGCGCTGGGGCTGGGCCGCGGCGCGGCACTCGCGGGCGGGCTGGCCTTCGCGCTGGCGCCGTACCGGGTGCAGCAGTCGGTGGGGCACCTGCTGGGGCCGATCTCGCTGCTCGTGCCGGTGGCGCTGTGGGCGTTCGAGAAGGGGCTTGCGGCGAGCGCCGGGACGACGCGCGCCGCAAGGAGGCGGGCGCGCCGCTGGCAGGGGCTCGCCGCGCTCGCACTCGTGTCGATCCCGCTGTCGGGGCAGGTGCACCTTGCGCTCGGCGCGATCCCGTTCTTCGCGCTCTACGCGCTCTGCCGGTCGCGCGCGCTGCGACCGCTGGCGGGCGCCGGCGTGGCGGTGGTGCTGGCGGTCGCCGCCGGCGTCGCCCTACAGCGTGGAGTGATCGCCGGGTCGATCGCCGCGCAGGGCCGCTCGCTAGACGAGGTGAGACTCTACTCGGCGCAGTGGCTCGACTTCCTCGCCCGCTCGGAGCGGCACGGCAGCGAGAGCTACGTCCTGCTGGGCTGGGCGACGCCCATCGTCGCGCTCGCCGGACTGGCCCTGCTGATCCGCAGCCGCCGGCGAGGGCTGGCGATTGTGCTCGGCCTGGGACTGCTCGTACCCGTGATCCTCGCCCTGGGCACGAACTTCCCGCTGTACGAGACCCTCTGGCAGCACGTGCCACCGCTCCGCTTCCCGCGCGTGCCGGAGCGACTGATGCCGATCGCCTGCCTCGCGATCGCGGCGCTCGTCGCGGTCGCCGTCGAGCGCGCGGGCGCGTGGCGGCGGCAGCTGGCGCCGCTCGTCGTCGCGCTGGCGACGGTCGTGCTCGTATTCGACCTGCACGGCGGCGTCTTCGGCCGCTCGGCCGCCGACCCCGGCTCGGCCGCCTACGCCGCCGTCCACGCGGCGCCGCCGGTCCGCCTCACCGAGCTGCCGGTATTCCTGCCCGACGTCCACTACGGCAGCGTCTACCTGTACTACGCGATGCAGGCGCCGCGCCAGCGCACGGGTGGCTACTCGACGCTGGCCACCGCCGCCGCCGACACGCAGGCCCGCAGCCTCGAGCCGCTCAACTGCGGCGACTGGACGGCAGGCGGCGGGGCCGCCGCCACGCTCCGCCGCCTCGACGTCTCGGTGATCACGCTCCACCGTGGGCTCTTCACGCGGAACGTCGCCGTGCCCGACCGCTCCTGGTACGCCTGGCAGGGGCTGCTGGACAACGGCTGGCGGCCGGTCGGCGCTGCCGCGACGAGCTCGGCAACTGTCGGCGTGATCACGACCTTCGTCCGCGCCGGCGGCGCCGGCAACAGCGGCAGGCCTGCTCCGGCGAACCCGCTCGGCGAGCCCGACCGCGCGTCAGCACACTACTGCCAGGGCTGGTACGGGCCAGGCCCTGACGGCATCCCGATGGGCAGGAAGCGCGCGCCGCTGTGGGTGTACGGCGCCGGCCCGCTGACGTTACGGCTCGCGGCGGGCGCGGGCCTCACGGCCGGGACGGGCCTCGCGCTCCGCATCTCGGTCGACGGCGAGGAGGCGCTCTCACGCACCGTGGAGGGCGTCACGTCGGTCGGGGTGCCCCTCATGGGCACGCGCTGGCATCTGGTCACGGTCGAGGTCGACCAGCTCGTGCGGCAGGGACGGCGCAACGAAGGCGCGCGACTCGTCGGCCTCACGCTCGCCGGCCGCGAGGTCTAGACCCCCCTACATCCCCATCGCGTGGTACCCGCTGTCGACGTAGAGGATCGTCCCGGTGACGTTCCTCCCGTCGTCCGACAGCAGGTACGCGGCAGCGCCACCGACGTCGTCGGCATCGATCGGCCGGTGCAGCGGGGCACGCTGGTCGACGATCTCCTCCATCGTGGCGAAGCCCGGGATCGAGCGGGCCGCGAGCGTCCGCACCGGCCCCGCCGATACGGCATTGACGCGGATGTTCTTGGAGCCGAGGTCCCAGGCGAGGTAGCGCATCGACGAGTCGAGCGCGGCCTTGGCAACGCCCATCACGTTGTAGCGCGGCACCGCGCGCTCGCCGCCGAGGTAGGTCATCGTCAGGATCGCGCCGCCGCCGGCCGCCTCGAACAGCGGCTCCGCAGCCCGCGAGACCGCCACCAGCGAGTAGGCCGAGATGTCGAGCGCAAGCCAGAAGCGGTCGCGCGGCGTGTCGGTGAAGCGGCCCTCGAGATCCTCGGCGGCGGCGAAGCCAACGGCGTGCACGAGGAAGTCGAGCTTGCCGCCGAACGCTGCCGACACCTCGCCCATGACGCGGGCGATGTCGTCGTCGGAGCGGACGTCGCACTCGGTGACGAGCGGGCTGGCGACGGTCGCAGCGAGGTCGCGCACCGCCGACTCGATGCGCTCGCCCTGGTACGTGAACGCGAGCTCGGCACCCTCGTCGGCGAGCCGCCGGGCGATGGCCCAGGCGATCGACCGCTTGTTGGCGACCCCGAGCACAAGGCCCTGCTTCCCGACAAACCGTCCGCTTCCGCTCATGGCGGCGAGCCTAGCAGGGGCGGCAGCGATACTCCCTCGCGTGCGCGCCTTCGCCCACGACGTCTACACGTACCCGCTGCCGGAGGGCCACCGCTTCCCGCTGCCGAAGTACCGGCTCGTCCGCGAGGCCGCCGAGGCCGAGCCATCGATCTCCGTTCACCCCGCGCCGGAGGCGTCCTGGGCCGAGCTCGCCCGCACCCACACGCCGGCCTACCTCGAGCGCGTGCGCACCGGCAACCTCGAGCGCCGGGCCCAGCTTGCCCTCGGGCTACCGTGGTCGGCCGAACTCGTCACGCGGTCGCGGCGCGCGGTCGGCGCGACGATGGCCGCGGCGCGCGCCGCCCTCGACGACCCTGGCGGGATCGCGGCGAACCTCGGTGGCGGCACCCACCACGCTTTCCCCGACGAGGGCCGCGGCTTCTGCGTCTTCAACGACGTCGTGACCGCGCTGCGAGCGCTGCGCTCCGAGCGCGCCGCCATCCGCCGCTTCCTTGTCGTCGACCTCGACGTCCACCAAGGTGACGGCACCCACATGTGCCTGTGCGAGGATCCCGAGGCGTTCACGTTCTCGATCAACGGCTTCCACAACTACCCGTTCCGCCGCGTTCCGGGCGACCTCGAGCTCGACCTGCCGGACGGCACCGGCGACGAGTGCTACCTCGCCGAGCTGGGCCGGCTGCTGCCCGAGGCGGTCGAGCGCTCGCACCCGCAGCTCGCCTTTGTCCTGGCCGGCGCCGACCCGTACGAGGGTGACCGCCTCGGCCGCCTGGCGTTGACAAAAGTCGGGCTGGCGGCGCGTGACCGGTACGTACGCGATACGCTGCGTGCAGCCTCCATCCCCGTCTGCCTCACCCTGGCCGGCGGCTACGCGGAGCCCATCGAGCACACCGTGGAGATCAACGTGACTACCCTGCGCACCTACAGCGGCGCTGCATGAGCGAACGGCGCGTCGCCGTCATCACGGGCGCCTCCTCGGGGATCGGCGAAGCGCTCGCCCGCGAACTCGCCGGCGTCGGCTGGCTCTGCGTGCTGCTGGCACGGCGCGAGGAGCGGCTGCGGCCGCTGGCGGCCGAGCTGGGTGGCGAGTACGAGGTGTGCGACGTCGGCGACCGCGAGGCCGTCAACCGCGCGGCAGCGGCGGTGGTCGCGCGTCACCCGGCCATCCACCTGCTCGTCAACAACGCCGGCATCCCGGGCCGCGCGACGTTCGTCTCGGCGCCGGCCGAGCGGATCGACGAGGTCACCGCTGTCAACTTCCTGGGCGGTGTGTGGTGCCTGCGCGCGTTCCTGCCCGCGCTCGAGCGTGCTGCGCCGTCGTCGGTCGTCAACGTCGCGTCGGTGGCCGGCACCGTCGCGGTGCCGACGAGCGGCCCCTACAGCGCGTCGAAGGCGGCGCAGATCGCCTTCTCGCGCGCCGTCTGCGCCGAGCTGAAGCCGATGGGCGTCCGTGTCCTCACCGTCATGCCGGGGTTCGTCGAGACCGAGGGCTTCCCGCAGCGCGGCTTCCTGCCGGGTCTGATGGGCAAGCTCGTCGTCGACCCGCAGTACATCGCGAAGCGGATCGTCAAAGCCGTCGCCAGCGGCCGGCGCGAGTTGACGACGCCTGCCTGGTACCGCGTCGCGAGCATCGGCCAGTGGCTCCTGCCCTGGCTCGTGCACCGGATCGTCTCGACCCGGTTCATGCTCAGCCGCGAGAGCTTCTAGCCGCCGCGGCGGCGACCGCGGCGGCGCCCCGGCCCGCTGCTAGATCTGCCAGGAGCCGCCGCGCAGCAGCGGTACCTGACGTCCGTCCTGCGTGACGCCGGTGACCTCGACATCGTCGGCGCCGATCATGAAGTCGATGTGGATTGCGCTGCGGTTGACGCGCGCCTTGTCGCCCTCGTCGACGCCGAACGGGAAGCCGCCACCGAGCGCGATGTGGCTCGCAGCGTTCTCGTCGAGCAGCGTGTCGTAGAAGACGGTGTCGAGCTTGCCGATGCGGCTCTCCCGGTCGACAAGCGCGACCTCGCCCAGCCGGGCGGCGCCGTCGTCCAGCGCGGCGCGCCCGCGCAGCACCTCGGCCCCGCTCGAAGCGTCGATCTGCACCGCGCGGCCCCGCTCGAAGCGCACGACGAGGTCGCGGATGATCGCGCCGGAGTTGAGCAGGGGCTTGGTCGAGCGGACGATGCCCTCGGTGCGCTCGGGATCGGGCGTCGCAAAGACCTCCTCCGTCGGCAGGTTGGCGAGGTGCTCGATGCCATCGATCGTCCGCTCGCGCGCAGCCATCCAGGCCGTCGAGGGCAGCAGGCCGACGGTGAGATCGGTGCCGGGGCCCACGAAGCGCAGGTGGTCGAGCCGGAGCTCCGTCAACGCCGTCGCGGCGCGGTCGAGCTGCGTCGCCCGGTCGCGCCACGCGACGATCGGGTCGGGCGTGTCGAGGCGGCACACGTGCTCGACGGCCTGCCAGAGCGTCTCCAGCGCAGCGTCCGGCGCGAGATCCGGGTAGACGAGCTGGGCCCACGCGGTCCCGGGGCACGGGATGACGGTCCAGTTGATGGTGCGCCGGTCGATGACCTCGATGATCTCCTTGACGAACGGCAGCTGATCCTTGCCGGAGCGCGCCGGGTCGAGATCGTCGAAGAGGCCTGGCACCGTGGGCCCGGTGAGGGCGATGCGGGCGGAGCCGATCTTCTCCAGGGCGAGCAGCCGGTCGCCGAGCCACGGCGGCACGAAGTCGAGCGTCTCGGCAGCGGCGTACTTCAGGCGCGCATGCTTGATGTGGTAGTCGAAGTAGACGGCATCGACGTACCGCGCCCCTCGCCGGTAGCCCGCCTCTGCGATGGCACGGACGAGCTGCTCCTGCCCGAAGGTTCCGCTGACGCCGAGCACCTGCCCCGGCTGGAGGTTGGCACCTAGACCGACCGCGAGGTCTGCCAGGCGCTGGATCCGCTCGGCTGTGGTCAGCGTCATAGCGAAAACAATACTCTCAGCGCGCTCGCCGCAGCCGATACCAGGCCAGCTGCGTCGTGTACGACGGCTGTGACGGCGCCAGCGCGAGCGCTCGCTCGCGGGCAGCACCGTGGCAGTCCGCGAGGTCGAGGTACTTCGCCAGGTCGCGCTCCTCGTCCTCGATCTCGACGGCCTCGAGCTCCAGCCCGTTCGCGGCGAACAGCGTCCGCAGCTCGGCGTCACCGAGCAGCCGCGTGTGGGAGACGTCGCGGGCGCGCTCGAAGCGGTCGACGGCGGCCGCCGCCTCGGGGTCAGCGGGGGCGATCTGGTCGACGACGACCACGGTACCGCCGCTACGCGTCACGCGCACGAGCTCAGCGAGTGCCCGCTCGGGCTCGGCGATGTGGTGGAGGCTGCGGATGGTGCCGGCCAGATCGAACTCGCCGTCGGCGACGGGGAGAGCGGTGGCGTCGCCCTCGACGAAGCTGACATTCGGGAACGCCGCCGCGCGGGCGCGTCCCTGCGCGAGCAGCTCCGGCACGAGATCGACGGCAACCACCTCGCGCACGAGCGGCGCCAGCGCGAAGGCCAGCGCGCCCGTGCCTGCCGCCGCGTCGATCGCCCGCTCCGTGCCGGCGGTCGGGACGAAGGCACGCACCTGCTCGGCGAGCGCGGTGCGGCGGCGCTCCTCGAGGCCGGCGATCTTCGTGGCGCTCGCGGCAAACCGCGCCTTCACATCGTCCTGGTTCATCGTGCTCCCTCCCGGCGCGCAAGAGCGAGCGCCTCGTCTCTGCTGGTGATGGTGCCAACCGCCCGCTCCTCGTCGATCAGGGCGAGGATCCTGCCGATCTCGGGGCCAGGCAGCAGGCAGAGCTCGTCGCCGCGCAGCAGCGGCTCGGCCGGCTCGGCGGCGCGGGCGCGCTCGACTGCGACGGCCAGGCCCGCGGGCGCGCCGAGCAGGGCGAGGGCGTCGAGCGCCCACGGCTCGGTGGCGCGGCGGAAGCGGTGGATCGCGCGGGCCGAGCCGTCGGCCGGCAGCGTGGCGCGCAGCAGCGTTACGGCGTGCCGGCGCTGCTCGTTCGAGATCGGCAGCCGCAGGAGCGCCTCGCCGAGCGCGGCGACCAGCAGGAGCTCGGCGGAGTGGGAGGTCGCAGCGCCGGACGAGCCTGCGGTCGCAGCGCCGGGCGTGTCGCCCGCCGGCAGCCGCTCGATCCCGGCTGCCGACCCGCCGAGGCCGGCGAGCAGGCCGAGCTCGTCGAGACGGCGCCAGCCCCAGGTGGAGAGCCGTCGCAGCTCGCCCAGGATGCGCTCGCCTGCAGGTAGCGCGACGAGGGCCACGCGCGCCCGCACCGCCGCCTCGCTGCCCGGCTCCAGCCGCAGCCCGAGCTCGTCCTCAAAGCGGACGGCGCGCAGGAGCCGGACGGGGTCGGCGTCGAGAGCGCCCTCGGAGACAAGGCGAAGAACGCCGGCGCGGAGATCGTCGAGGCCGCGGTGCGGGTCGACGGGGGGGCCGCCGGCGAGCGGGGTCGCGACGGCGTTGACGGTGAAGTCGCGCGCGGCGAGGTCGTCGAGCAGCGGGCCGGCGAGCGGCGTGAAGTCGACGGTGCGGCCGTCGGCGAGCACGACGCGCCAGGCGCCGTGCCGCTCGGAGAGCGGGAACGGCGACCCGCCGGAGGCCCGGGCGGCCAGCCGGGCCGCCCTCGCGGGGTCGGCGCAGGCAATGTCGAGATCGAGGAGCGGGCGACCCAGCAGCTCGTCGCGCACGGCGCCGCCGACGACCCAGGCCTCAGCGCCAGCCAGCGCGTCGCGCGCGAGGGCGCGTAGATCGGGAGCGGCGCTCACGAGTGGACGACCGTCTTGCGCACCCGCTCCGGGCGCAGCTCGATCCCGCAGGCCAGCTCGTACGTGATGGTTCCTGCCACCCGGGCGTGCGACTCGAGCAGCACGCCGTGGCCGACGAGAGTGACGGGCGTCCCGACCGGCAGCTCGCGGTCGAGCTCGACCGCGAACGCGTCCATCGAGACGGTGCCGACGACAGGACGCAGCTCTCCGGCGACCCGCACCTCTGTGCCGGTGAGATTCCGGCGGAAGCCGTCGGCATAGCCGACCGGGACGATGCCGATCCAGGTCGGCTCGGCGGCGACGTAGAGGCGGTTGTAGCCGGTGCTGTACCCGGCGGGCAGGAGCTTGACCTGGGCCAGGTGGCTCGTCCAGTGCAGCACCGGCTCGAGGCCGTCCTCGGCGGGGTCGTCGCCGAAGGGCGACAGACCGTACAGCGCGATACCACAGCGGGCGGCGTCGAAGCGGGCCGCCGGGATGCGCAGGGCCGCCGCGCTGTTGGCAGCGTGCCGAAGCAGGTGCGGGTAGGGGAGGGTCGCTTGCCGGAAGCGCTCGAGCTGCCACTCGGTGAAGCGCAGATCGGTGTCGGCAGTGGCGAGGTGAGTCATCAGGCCGACGACGTTCGGCGGGATCTCACCGAGCCGGTCGAGCCCCCAGCGCCCCATGCCCGTGTCGAGCTTGAGATGCACGGGGATGGCGTCGGGGACCTCACCGTCGGCGATCACCAGCTCGAGCGCTGCCTCGCGCGCCCGGGCAACGTCGCGGGAGCTACCGGCCGGGCCCATCACGATGATGCGCACGCCGGGATACTCCTGCCGCAGCGCGAGCCCCTCGCCCACGGTGGCCACGCACAGGGCTGTCGCCCCGGCCCCCAGCGCAGCGCCGGCCACCTGCACGGCACCATGCCCGTAGGCGTCCGCCTTCACCACGGCCCACAGCTCCGGGCCGCCGAGCACCGCCAGCAGGCGCCGCACGTTGCGGCGCAGCGCGCCCAGGTCGATGGTGATCTCGGAGCGATGCACGGCTGTCCGCCAGTGTAGTCGCGCAAGAAAGCGGGAACGCCCGGGCCGGCGGTGGCCCCGGGCGTTCCCGCACGCCATGGATTAGCGCTCGATCGGTCAGCCGTTTGCGGCTGGCACGGGGGCCGTACCGCCGCCGTTCCGCGGCTGCCGGGCCTGCCGGGCGCCCTGGGCCCGCTCCCGGGGCGTTGCGCCCTGCCCCGAGCCCTGTTCCGCACCCTGCCCCGCACTCCGGGCGGCATCCTGGGCCCGGGCGCGGGCCACAGCGCCCTGCGCCGCCGGGCGCTGCCCGGGCCGCCCGACCCCACCCGCTGCCGGGTTGTTCTCGGCTGCTGCGCCGTCGCCGTCGGCCGTCCTGGCCGTCCGGCCCGCACCCTGGTTGCCGCCCTGACCGGGGTTGGGCCTGGCGCGAGCGCCGTCCCCGGCGGAGGTCGTTGCCGTGGCGCCTTGCCCGCGCCCGGCTGCACTCTGCCCGCGCCCGCTGACGCCCTGCCTGACCGGCTCCCCGATCTCCGTGACGGTCGCCGCCGTCGGCT
The DNA here is from genome assembly GCA_947445525.1 of Actinomycetota bacterium. Taxonomy (GTDB): domain Bacteria; phylum Actinomycetota; class Thermoleophilia; order Gaiellales; family Gaiellaceae; genus CANFDS01. Next base: position 13,809 of record CANFDS010000007.1, read on the forward strand.
CCGGCTCGGCAGTCTTTTCTCTGGCAACTCCGGCGTCACCTGCGGCGCCGGGGCCGTAGTCGACCACGATCACGGCCCTCACCCGGTCGGCCGAGAGCTCGTCGCCCCGACACTCGAGCGCCCGCACTGCGATCCGATCGCCGATCTTGACGGCACCAGGCCTTGCGGGGCTTCCGTTCTTGAAGAACTTCGTGCGCTGCGCCACCACGACAGCCAGCTCGCCTCCCACCAGCGCAGCGCCGAGCGCGCCGGCGCGCTTCACCTCGATGGAGATCCTGGGAGGAGCGATTGCCGTCACGATGCCGGCGACGAAGCCGAGCGCCGGTGCACACTTCGCCGCGCCCTGCTCGGCCGTGGCGGCCCCGGGTGCCGTGGCGGCATTGCCGGCGACGGGCGGCGGATCCTCCGCAGCAGCTACAGATACCCCGACCGCCCCTACAGCGACCAGTGCGCAGAACAGCATCGACAGTGCGCGCTTCATCGTGCTCCCTCCCTCTCGAATCGGACAACGTCTCCGGACACTGTTATCGACCGACGAAAACGGATCATCATCCGGAAGTCATGGGACCGTAAAGTTGCCCGGCCCATCGCTTCCGCCTGGCCCGGCGCTCCCGTCCCACTCGTCCACCCGCTCAGCCGAGCGCGCGCGGCAGCAACGCGATGACGTCGCTCGCCACGAGGCCGACCTGTGTCGGCGCGAGCGAGGCCGCGATGCCGCATGCTGCTGCAGCCGCGGCAGCCGCAAGCCGGCCGTCCAGCCCCTTCGCCAGGAACGCGGCGATGACGCCCGTGAGCACATCGCCGGAGCCGGCCGTGGCGAGGCCCGGCGGCCCGAGGTCGATGACGAGCGTCCGCTCGCCGGGGGCGGCGACGATCGTGTCGACGCCCTTCAGGAGGACGACGCAGCCGTACCGCTCGGCGGCCGCCTCGGCGCTGGCGAGCCGGTGCGCCGACACCTCTGCGGCGGTGGTGTCGAGCAGCCGGGCGAGCTCACCGGCGTGCGGGGTCAGCACGGTCGTCGCCTCGCGCGCCACCGGCTCGAGGCCCCACAGTGCATCCGCGTCGACGACGGCCGGTAGCACGGTCTCGGTCAGCAGGAGGCGCACGAACTCGACCGTGCCGTCGCTCCGGCCCAGCCCCGGTCCGATCGCCAGCGCGCCGGCCCGCGCCACAAGGTCGGCGAGCGCGTCGACCGAGGCCGGCACGAGCAGGCCGTCCACGTCGTGAGGCAGCGGCCGCTTCACCTGCTCCAGCAGCCGCGCCTCCACGGCAGGCAGGCACGAGGCAGGCACGCCGACCGCCACATAGCCGGCATCCGCCCTGGCGGCCGCCAGGGCCGTCAGGCAGGGAGCGCCGACCATGCCGGGCGACCCACCGACGACCAGCACCGAGCCGGCGGAGTACTTCGTGCTCGCCGGGCCGCGCCGGGGCACGTAGCGCAGCACCTCGGCCGTGACCCGGCTGGCGCGGGTGCCGTGATGCTCGAGGCCGATGTCGGCGACCACCACGTCGCCGGCGAAGAAGCGCCCGGGCGCCACAGCATGCCCGACCTTGCGCTCGTGGAAGGAGACTGTGACGGTCGCCAGCACCGCCGCTCCCGCCACCTCGCCGCTGGAGGCGTCGACGCCCGACGGCAGGTCCACCGAGACGACCGGCCGGCCGCCGGCGTTGATCGCCTCGATCAGGGCTGCAGCCTCGGCACGCGGCGTGCCACGGAACCCGGTGCCGAAGAGCGCATCGACGACGACGTCGGCGGTCACGTCGAGCTCCTCGACCACGGCGCACCCCGCCTCGCGCAGGATCCGCGCGGCGATGCGGCCGTCGCCACCGTTCGAGCCGCCGCCGCAGACGGCAGAGAAACGCCGCGCCCCGGGGAACCTGCGAAGCGCCTCCTCGGCAACTGCCCGGCCGGCTCGCTCCATCAGCTCGGGCGCGGTCTCGGGGAAGCCCTCGTACGCCTCCTCGGCCGCACGCATCTCGGCAGCCGTGCTGAGGGGCTCGAGCACCGCCTACGCCTCGCGGGGCGGGCTGGTCGCGGCGGCAGCACCGGCGGCGGAGCCGGCCACCCCATCCGCGACCACCGCGATCGCCGCGGCGAGCTCGCGGGAGTGGGTCATCGACAGCTCGATCCGGCCCGCGCCCACCCGCTCGGCCCACGCCTTCGTGCGGCCGGTGAGCACCACGCCCGGCTTTGGCCGGCCGACGATCTCGATCTCGCGCCAGGTGAAGTGGACGCCGCAGCCGAGCGCCTTGCCGACCGCCTCCTTGCCCGCGAACCGCCCGGCGTAGTGCTGCGCCGGGTTCGGCTTGCCGTCGCAGTCGGCACGCTCGGCCTCGGTGAAGCAGCGCTCGCGGAAGCCGTCGTAGCGAGCGAGCGCCCGCCGGATCCGCTCGATCTCGATCAGGTCGACGCCGACGCGCATGCCCTCCCTCAGACCCAGCGTTCGAGCCACTCGGGCAGGTCGGCGATCGAGTTAACGATGATGTCGGGCGTTGCCGAGGAGCCCTCGAGCACGTCGGGGCGGAACTTGCCGGTGCGGACGAGCACGGTGCGCATGCCGAGCTTCTGCGCGCCGATGTCGGCCTCGATGTCGTCGCCGACCATCCAGGCCAGCTCGGGATCGGCATCGAGCGCGGCAAGGGCCGCCTCGAAGTACGCCGGCGTCGGCTTGCCAAGCACGGTTGCCTCGACCCCGGCCGCGTACTCCAGCCCCGCGACGAACGCGCCCGCGTCGAGCAGCGGGCCGAGCGAGGTCTGCCACCAGCGGCTCTTGTGCAGGCAGTACAGGGCAGCGCCGTCCTGGAGCTCGGCGAAGGCACGGGCGAGGTTCATGTAGCTGAACACGCGGTTCGGCTCGTCCGTCTCGTCGCAGCCGCCCAGCAGCACAGCGTCGGCGCCCTCGCCGACCAGCTCGATGCCCTCCAGGTCGCCGACGATCGCCGGCATGCACAGTGCCAGCACTCGCCTCCCGGCCAGCGCGCGGGCGGCCGCCTGGGGCGTCGTCTGCAGCTCGTCGTCGTCGAGCTCGAGGCCGAGGGCGCGCAGCTCCTCGGCAAGGACGCGGCGCGACCGGGTGGTGTTGTTCGTGACGAAGCGGAGCCGGTGTCCGGCAGCTCGGAGAGCATGCACGGCCTCGGCGCCGCCCGGTATCGGCTCGCCCGAGACATGGAACACTCCGTCAACGTCAAGCAGAATGGCTGCCATGTCCTCCGAGTCTATTCGCGTCACGCGCTCCGTGGCCGTTCCCACCGGCGAGATCGTGCTGCGCGTCTCGCGGTCGAGCGGCCCCGGCGGCCAGCACGCGCAGAAGTCGGAGACCCGCGTCGAGGCGATCTTCGACGTCGAGGCGTCCACGGCGCTGACCGACATCCAGAAGCGCCGCGTGATCGGGAAAGCCGGCCCGTCGATCCGCGCGATCGCGCAGGACGAGCGCAGCCAGCTGCGCAACAAGGAGCTCGCGATCGAGCGTGTCATCGACCAGCTGCGCGTCGCCCTGCACGTCGATGCCCCCCGCTTCAAGACGCGGCCGAGCAAGGCCTCGGTCGAGCGGCGGATCACCGCCAAGAAGCGTCGCGGCGAGACGAAACGCCTGCGCGGCGCCGGGGACGACTGACGACGCCACCGGAGACCGTCACCCTGCATGGCGCGCTCTGCCTGCTGCGGGCCTTCCTCGCGGACGAGCTCGACGCGCTGCTCACCGCCCGGGCCGCGAGCGAGGGGTTCTGCGCCACCAGGGAACGCGCCAGCTGCCCGCGCGAACAACTGCGCCGCCGCATCGAGAAGTCCGGGCGTGTCCACGACGGCCGGCTGGAGCTCGCGATCGAGCTGGACGGGCAGCTCGCCGGCGACGTCCAAGCCCGTGGCGGCCGCAGCATACTGCCCCCGGGCATCTGGGAGCTGGGCATCGAGATCTACGGCACCGGCAACCGCGGCAAGGGGTCGGTAGCGAGGCCGTCGCCCTGATCACGACGCACCTCTTCGAGGCGCTCGCTGCGGGCCGCGTCCAGGCCACGACCGCTGTCGCGAACGCCCCGATGCGTGCGGTGCTGCGCCGGCTCGGCTTCGCCGAGGAGGGCGTGCTGCGGGGCTTCATGCCGGACGCGGCGCCGGACGGCTTCCGCCACGACTACGTGATCTTAGGCGTCACCCGCGACGAATGGGGCGCGGGCCGAGCGGCGCGCACCGCGGCGCTCGCGGCCGCTACTCGACGGTGACGGTCTTCGCGAGGTTCCGCGGCTGGTCGACCGGCAAGTCGCGCAGCCGCGCGATCGTATAGGCGAGCAACTGGAGCGGCACGACCGCGAGGATCGCCTGCAGAAACGGGCTGGTGCGCGGGATGAAGATGACGTCGTCGGCGTGATGCTGGATGTCGTCGTTGCCCTCGGTCGCGATCGCGATGACGCGGGCGCCGCGGGCGCGCACCTCCTGCATGTTCGAGACCATCTTCTCGTACACGTGCGAGTCGGTGGCGATGACGACGACGGGGACGTTCTCGTCGAGCAGCGCGATCGGCCCGTGCTTCATCTCGCCGGCGGAGTATGCCTCCGTCGGGATGTACGAGATCTCCTTGAGCTTGAGCGCGCCCTCGAGGCAGATCGGCAGGCCGATGTTGCGACCGAGGTAGAGGAAGAACGCCTTGTCGTAGTGGTGTCGCGCGATCTCGTCGATCGGCGGGTTGCCGTCGAGGAAGCGCTGGATAAGCCGCGGCAGGTCGTGCACCTCTGCGAGCAGCGCAGTGATCTCGGCGGGCGGCAGTGTCCCGCGCACCTGTGCGAGCTTGAGTGCAACGAGATAGAAGAGCGCGACCTGCGCGGTGAAGGTCTTGGTGGCCGGGACGCTGATCTCGAGGCCGGCGCGCGTGTACAGCACCGAGTCGACCTCGCGCGTGATCTGCGCGCCCATCATGTTGGTGATGGCGAGCGTGTGCGCGCCCTTCTCGCGGGCGAGCTGCATGGCGCTGATCGTGTCGCGCGTCTCGCCCGACTGGGAGATGCCGATGACGAGAGTGTCCTTGCCGACCACCGGGTTGCGGTACAGCCACTCGCTGGCGATGTCGTGCTCGACCGGGATCCGGCCCCACTCCTCGAGCACGTAGCGCGCGGTGACACCGGCGTGGTACGCCGTACCGGTGGCGAGGATGACGATCCGGCGCAGCCCGCACAGCTCGTCGTCCGAGAGGCCGAGCCCCTCGAGCTCGAGCCGGCCCTTGCGCACGCGGTCGCCGATGGTCTCGGCGACGGCGTCGGGCTGCTCGTAGATCTCCTTGAGCATGAACGTCTCGAAGCCGCCCTTCTCGGCGCTCTCGATGTCCCAGTCCAGCTCGATCAGCTCGCGCTCGACGGGCGTGCCGTCGGGGCGCTGGATGGCGACCGTGCCCGGCGTGATGGTGACGATATCGCCGTCCTCGGGGAAGTACACGCGGCGCGTCTCCGTGAGGAACGCGGCGGCATTGGAGGCGAGGAAGGTCTCGTCCTCGCCGACCCCGACCACGAGCGGCGTCTGCAGGCGGCCCGCGACGAGCACGTTGGGATGATCGGCGTGGATCGCAACGAACGTGAAGTGGCCCTCCAGCTCGCCGAACGCGAGACGGGAGGCCTCGGTGAGGTCGCCGGCGTAGTGGCGCTCGATGAGGTGCGAGACGGTCTCGGCGTCGGTCTCGGAGGTGAAGGTGTGGCCCTCGGCGCGCAGGCTCTCGCGCAGCTCGCGGTAGTTCTCGACGATGCCGTTGAGGACGATCGACAGCTTCGTGCCGTCGCAGCCGCAGAGGGGGTGCGCGTTGGCCTCGGTGACGGCGCCGTGTGTCGCCCAGCGCGTGTGGCCGAGGCCGGTGATCGCGGGCGACTCCTGCTTGGCCGACTTCTTTTTGAGGTGGCCGAGCGTGCCGACGGCACGGACGTACTCGAGCTGGCCGTGCTCGAGCAGGGCGATGCCTGCCGAGTCGTAGCCGCGATACTCGAGCCGCTCCAGGCCTGCGATGAGCAGGGGCTTACAGGGCCTTGACCCGACGTAACCGATGATTCCGCACACGCGCGACCTCCCTTCCGCTACCGGTGCCGCAAACTTCCGGCATGCTGGGCAGCCCGCTCGCCTGCCGTTTCGGTGATCTCGCCAAGGTTGCGAATTCGGCTTTGCTAACCGAGTTCCCGTCGTACTAACTGCTCGACTGTACCACAGAGGTCGGCGGCGATTTCCTCGCTCTCGGCCTCGGCCAGGATGCGTACCAGCGGCTCGGTGCCCGAAGGCCGTACGAGTACCCGCCCGCTGTCGCCGAGGCGCGCATTGAGGGCCACGATCTCGTCCTCGAGGCGCGCCGAGAGCGCTCTGCCGCCGCTCGCGAGGTTGAGCTTGCGCTGGGGGAACACCGGCATGACGGCGGCCGCCGCCGCCAGCGTGCGGCCCTGGAGTGCACGGCACAGCAGCAGCGCCGCCGCCAGCCCATCCCCGGTGACATGGCCGTCGAGGACGATCACATGGCCGGACTGCTCTGCACCCAGCACGCCTCCCTCGCGCCGTAGCGCCTCCAGGACATAGCGGTCGCCGACGGCGGTCGAGTGGACACGGATGCCCTGAGCGGCGAGGTAGCGGTGCAGACCGAGGTTCGACATCACGGTCACTGCGACCTGGTCGACGCCGAGGAAGGGTGCGAGGATCGCGACGATCTGATCGCCGTCGATCGGCTCCCCCGCGGCCGTCACCGCGAGCATGCGGTCACCGTCGCCGTCGAAGGCGATGCCGAGGTCGAGCCCCTGCTCGCGCACGATGCGTGCCAGCAGCGCGAGGTCGGTGGCACCGCAGCCGGCGTTGATGTTGTGGCCGTCGGGTGCAACGGCGACGGCGACGACGCGGGCGCCGAGCCGCTCGAAGGCGCCGGGCGCGCTGCCCGAGTAGGCGCCGTTCGCGCAGTCTACGGCGATGGCAAGGCCGGAGAGATCGCCGCCGAAGCGCTCGAGCACGATGTCGAGATAGCCCGCGGTCGCGTCGCCGAGCTGCTCGATCGAGCCGCCACCGGTGGCGGGTGCGTCGAGGAGCGCCTCGATCGCCTCCTCGTCGGCGTCGGCGAGCTTCTGCCCGCTCCGGCCGAAGAACTTGATGCCGTTGTACTCCGGCGGGTTGTGCGAGGCCGTGACCACTGCGCCCAGGTCAGCACCGGCGAGCAGGGCAACAGCAGGTGTTGGCAGCACCCCACCGACGACGGCGCAGCCGCCCCCCGACGCGATGCCGCGGGCCAGCGCCTGCTCGAGCTCCGGGCCGGAGCCGCGCGTGTCCCGGCCGATCAGCGTGCGGCCACCGCCCGACCACAGCGCGAACGCCCGCCCGAGCCGTTCGACGAGGTCGACCGTGAGCCGTTCGCCGACGATGCCGCGGACGCCGTCGGTGCCGAAGGTGTGACGAGCCATCGAGGTGTGCCTGTGGGCCGTCTCCGGCAGAGTCCCGCGAGCGCCGGTTAGCGCTTCGAGAACTGCGGAGCCTTGCGGGCCTTGTGGAGGCCGGCTTTCTTGCGCTCGACGACGCGAGAGTCGCGAGCGAGGAAGCCCTCCCGCTTGAGCGGGACGCGGAGGTTCGGGTCGGCCTCCACGAGCGCACGCGCGATGCCGTGCCGGATCGCGCCGGCCTGGCCGCTGATGCCGCCGCCGTGGACGCGGACGCGGAGGTCGTAGTGGCCCTCGAGCCCCGCCACCTTGAGCGGAGACATGACCTGCGCCCGGTGCAGCAGACGCGGGAAGTACTCCTCGAGCGGACGGCCGTTGAGCCAGGTCTTGCCGTCGCCGGGGCGCAGGATCACGCGCGCAACGGACGTCTTGCGCTTGCCGGTGCCCAGGTACTGCGCGATCGGAGCGGCCATGCTGCTACTTCACCTCGAGTGGCATGGGCGCCTGCGCCTCATGCGGATGGTCGGGACCGGCGTAGATCTTCAGCTTGGTGATCTGAGCGGACGCCAGCTTATTCTTCGGCAGCATGCCCTTGACGGCGATGCGGATAACCTCGGTGGGGCGCGCCTCGAGCTGCTGGCGCAGCGTGCGCTGCCGGAGCCCGCCCGGGAAGCCGGAGTGCCGGTAGTACATCTTGTCATCGAGCTTCTTGCCGGTGACCGCGATCTTCTCCGCGTTCACGACGATCACGAAGTCACCCGTGTCGACGTGGGGCGTGTACGTGGGCTTGGTCTTGCCGCGGAGCGTGTCCGCGATGAGCGTGGAGAGACGGCCGAGGGTCTTGCCGTCTGCATCGACGACAAACCACCGCTTTTCGATTTCGTTTGGCTTTGCGTTCCAGGTCTTCATAGTCAGAGTAGGTTGGCAGTCGCTTGACTGCCGGCGGAGAAGAGTAGCAGCAGCCGGGTCAGCTCGTCGCCGGTACTGCGAGGGCACGCCTGGCGAACACGATCAGTGGCACCGGGCCGATCGCGAAGCACGCTGCCAGCAGCGCCAGGGCAGCAGTTCCGCCGTGCGTGAAGGCGAGGCCGCCGGTGATCGCCAGCATCGCGCCGGTGATGCCCGAGAGGAGATCGCTGAAGCCCAGCAGGCGCCCCCGCTCCGACGGCGCCGTGAGGTCGGCGAGCTGGGCTGTGGCCGAGACGAACGAGAAGACCCAGCCGATGCCGAGCAGGAACAGCATGACGGCGATCGCGGCGATGCTGTCCACCCAGATCAGGCCGAGCGACGAGCCGGCCACGACGATCAGGCCGGCGACGAGCGACCGCGTCCTGCCCATCCGGTCGATGAGGTCGCCGACGACCAGCACGAGGCCGAACATGCCGACGATGTGTGCGCTGATGATCGGGAAGAGATCGCCCTTGGAGTGCCCCTGGTGGATGACGACGTAGCCGGTGAGGTTCATCACCGAGACCATCACGCCAAAGCTCGCGAGCGCGGCCAGCAGCGCCGGCAGCACGCCGGGGCGGCGGAGGATCTCGCGGAGCGGCGCCGCAGGCTCGACGCTCTCGCTGGTACGGCCCCGCGACGCGTGCAGCTCGGCGATGCGCTTCGGATCGACGCGCACCAGCAGCGAGAGCACGAGACCGGCGACCATGAAGCCGGAGGCGGCGAACCACGGCGTCGCCAGGGCGCTCGCTTGGTCGGAACTCTTGCCGAACAGCGGCGTGAACACGAACGGGCCGAGGATGGCGCCGAACACGGAGCCGAAGAGGACGAGCGACACCCCGCGCGCGCGCCGCTCCGGCGGGTACATGTCGCTGGCCGCGCCTCGCGTGAGCAGCACCTGCCCGTTGCCGATCCCGATCAGCACGAAGCCGACGACGGCGGGCGCAGCGGTCTCATAGTGGGCGCCAAGGCCGGTCAGGATCGCACCGAGGCCGCAGCAGACGAAGCCGCAGCGGATGACCGGCATCCGCCCGAAGCGATCCATCGCGCGGCCTGCCGGGTACGCGGCCAGCGCCGCCGAGCCGAGGACGAGCGCCGGGGCCACCCCGAGCAGGCCCTCGATGCCGGTGAGCAGAACGAAGGTGAGCGTCGAAACCGCCGACACCATCTGCATCATGCCGCTCTGCGCAGCGAGCGTTCCCGACAGCAGGAGCGTGTTGCGACCGACCGGCAGCTTGGTGTAGTCGGCGTCGCTCACCCCGCCATTTCATCAGTCCCGGCCGCGGCGTGCGAGCTATGAAGTATAAGTCGTGATCTGAATGACTGAAAACAATCGCGGCACCACCTGGACATTCCTGACGAACCACGCGCACGTGCTGCTGTGCCTGGTCGGCGATCCGGAGCTGCGCCTGCGCGATCTGGCCGAGCGCGTCGGCATCACCGAGCGAGCGACGCAGCGGATCGTCGCCGAGCTTGCCGACGGGGGCTACCTCGAGCGGACGCGGGTAGGGCGCCGCAACGTCTACACCGTTCACCTCGGGCTGCCGCTACGGCATCCGCTCGAGCGTGCTCACACCGTGGGCGAGCTGCTCAGGCACATCGCCCCGACCGAGTAGCCCTCGGGCTCGTGCGCCGGCTCACCGGCTGACTCGGCCCTGCCCGCGAGCGAGCGGTTCTTTACGAAACCCAAACTTGATTCACGAAAAACAGTTCGTGTATAATCCAGACATCCGAGAAGGAGTATCCCCGACGGGCGCCATCGTCAATCCGGCACAGAGCCCGGTGGCGCCAGCCGCCGAGCGTGGCGGGAAAGACCTACGGCCGACAGCTTCGACGTGGACCGGAGGAGTACCGCCCATGGAATGCAAGACCGACAGTGGCGCCTGCCCGCCCGCCAGCCACGCGGCGGCGACGACGGGTGCAGCGGCTGCGGCGGCGGCGGCCTGATGGTGGCGCGCCCGATCCCCCTCTTGATCGCGGTAGCGCTCGCCGGCAGTGCCGTCGCCGGGCGACGCCGACTCGGCAAGGAGCGTGCGTTCCTGCTGCTCGCCGCCGCCGGCGCGCTCGGCGCGTACGGCTTCGGTGCGTTCGAGGTCGGCAGCCTCGAGAGCCTGATTCGCGACATCGGCCCGACACTGGGCGGCTGGACCTATCTCGTCGTCGGTGTGCTCGCCTTCCTCGAAACAGCGGCGCTGATCGGGCTGGTCGCGCCCGGCGAGCTGACAGTCGTGATCGGTGGCGTGGCGGCCGCACAGGGCGGTGTCGACGTCGTCGCGATCTTCTTTGTCGCCTGGGCTTGCGCCACCGCGGGCGACCTCACGAGCTATGCGCTCGGCCGGAGGCTCGGACGGCCGTTCCTGGAGCGGCACGGGCCGAAGCTGGGAATCTCCGCTGCCATCCTCGGCCGCGTCGAGCAGGTATTCGACCGACACGGCGGCAAGACGATCCTGATCGGCCGCTTCGTCGGCGTCGTGCGCGCGCTCGCCCCGTTCCTGGCAGGCGTCTCGCGGATGCCGTTGGCCCGCTTCGCGGCGGTCGACGCAATCGGGTCGGGGCTGTGGGCGGGTGCGTTCACTGCCCTCGGCTATGTCGCGGCCGCGAACCTGGACACCGCCCTCGATGTCGCAACGAAGGGCAAGCTCGCCCTCGGCGCACTGCTGGTGGTCGCCGTCATAGTCGTCGTGGTGCGGCGTGCCCGCGCGTCCCGGCGCGTCGTCGTCGAGACCGTTCCCGCACCCGGGTCGACCGGCGGTGAAACGTGATCCTCGCCCTCGCTCTCTTCCTCACGCTGGTCTCGGCGTGCGCGCTCAACGCCGGCTACCTGATCGAGCACAGCGTGGCCTCGCAACTGCCAAGGCTCTCATTCCGCGAGCCCGTGCGCTCGGTGCGGCTGCTGCTGGGGCAGCGGCGCTGGCTGGCCGGCGGCCACGCGGAAGGCAGCGACCCCGGCTACGCGGTCATTCTCGGCTGGCTGGGCGCGTCGGGGCTTGCCGCCGCCGTCACCGTGAAGCTGCTGTCGGCGCGGATCGGTGCCGGGCCTGCGTACGGCATCGCCACGGGCCTGCTGTTCGCGGCCGGCGACATCGCCACGAAGATGGCGGTCAAGGGCGGCGACGGCGGCCACCTGGCATTCTTCGCCGCGCTGATCGCCTTCTACGCCGTCGGCACGGGAGTGCTGCAGGCCGGGTTCCAGCGCGCCGCGGCGCTCACCACCGCCGGCATCGCCACCCTGCTCACGAACGCCCTGCCGATCGTCGCCGGGATGACCATCTTCGGCGAGCCGCTGCCCGGTGGCTGGCTGGGCGCGCTGCGCATCGCCGCATTTGCCGCGGTGATCGCCGGCGCGGTGCTGCTGGCGCAGAAGGGCAAGGGAGCGGCCGCCGAGGCGCGCCACCAGGGCGTTGAGCCGCACCGGCCGAGCACCACTGCCCCTGGCCTCTCGCCTACTCCCACTCGATCGTGCCGGGCGGCTTCGACGTGATGTCGAGCACGACCCGGTTCACACCCGGGATCTCGTTGATGATGCGGCTCGAGATCGTCTCGAGCAGATCGTACGGGAGGCGCGCCCAGTCGGCGGTCATCGCGTCCTCGCTCGTCACGGCGCGGATCACGATCGGATAGGCGTACGTCCGCTCGTCACCCTGCACGCCCACCGAGCGGATCGCGGGGAGCACGGCGAAGCTCTGCCAGATCTCGCGGTAGAGGCCGGCCTTGCGGATCTCCTGCTGGAGCACCGCGTCGGCCTCGCGCAGGACAGCGAGCCGCTCGCGCGTGACGTCGCCGATGATGCGGATGGCGAGACCGGGACCGGGGAACGGCTGGCGCCAGACCATCCGCTCGGACATGCCGAGCTCCTCGCCGACGCGCCGCACCTCGTCCTTGAAGAGCAGCCGCAGCGGCTCGACGAGCTCCATCGTCATGTCCTCGGGCAGCCCGCCGACGTTGTGGTGCGACTTGATCTTGGCGGCGACGCCATCGGTGCCGCCCGACTCGATGACGTCCGAGTAGAGCGTTCCCTGCACGAGAAAGCGGACATCGCCGAGCTTCGCCGCCTCCTCCTCGAAGAGCCGGATGAACTCGGTGCCGATCAGCTTGCGCTTCTCCTCGGGCTCGGTGACGCCGGCGAGCCTCGCCAGGAAGCGCTCGGACGCGTCGACGTGGACGAGCGGCACGTGGAAGCGGTCGCCGAAGAGCTCGACGACCTGGGCGGCCTCGTCCTTGCGCAGGAAGCCGTGATCGACGAACACGCAGGTCAGCTGATCGCCCACGGCCTTGTGCACGAGCAGCGCTGCGACGGCCGAGTCGACGCCACCGGAGAGGGCGCAGAGGACGCGCTCCGAGCCGACCTGCGCCCGGATGCGCTCGACCTGCTCCTCGATCACGGCCGCGGGCGTCCACAGCGGCGTGACAGCGGCGAGGGTGTAGAGGAAGTTCTTGAGGATGTCCTGGCCGTACTGGGTGTGGACGACCTCCGGGTGGAACTGGACGCCGTAGAGGCCGCGCTCGCGATCCTCGAACGCCGCGATCGCGGTCGTGCCGGTGGCGGCCGTGACCCGCGCGCCGGGCGGCGCCGTGCTCACTGCGTCGCGGTGGCTCATCCAGACGACCTGCTCTGGGTGGGTGCCGTCGAAGAGGTCGCCGTCGCCGGCGCGCAGGTCGGTCTTGCCGTACTCGGCGACGTCCGTGCGCGAGACCGTGCCGCCGAGCTCCTGCGCCATCAGCTGCATGCCGTAACAGATGCCGAGCGTGGGCACGCCGAGCCCGAGCAGTGCAGGGTCGATGCGGGGCGCGCCGTCGGCGTACACCGAGGCGGGGCCGCCCGAGAGGATGATCGCGACCGGGTTCTCGGCAAGCGCCTGCGCCGGCGTGATCGAGTGCGGCACGAGCTTGGAGTAGACCCGCGCCTCGCGAACGCGCCGCGCGATCAGGTGGGCGTACTGGCCACCGAAGTCGACGACCAGGACGGGCCGCTCCTCGGGGGCCGGGACGGGTGGGCTGCCGGTCACCGGCTAGACCGGGCGCCGGTAGTTCGGCGCGTCCTTGGTGATCGTGATGTGGTGCGGGTGGCTCTCGCGCAGCCCGGCGCCGGTGATGCGGATGAACCGTGTCCGGCTCTTCATCTCCTCGATCGTGCCGGCGCCGCAGTAGCCCATCGACTGGCGGAGGCCGCCGACGAGCTGGTAGACGATGACGTTGACCTTGCCCTTGTACGGGACACGGCCCTCGATGCCCTCGGGAACGAGCTTCTCGACGTCCTCGACGTCGCCCTGGAAGTAGCGGTCCTTCGAGAACGAGCGGGCCTTCATCGCACCGAGCGAGCCCATGCCGCGGTACTCCTTGTAGCGCTCGCCCTGCACGAGGATCACCTCGCCGGGCGCCTCGTCGGTGCCGGCCAGCATCGAGCCGATCATGACGCAGTCGGCGCCGGAGGCGATGGCCTTGGCGACGTCGCCGGACGAGGTGAGGCCGCCGTCGGCGATGACCGGCACGCCGTAGCGGGCGGCCACCTCGGCACAGTCGAAGATGGCGGTAATCTGAGGCACTCCGACACCCGCGACGATCCGGGTCGTGCAAATCGAGCCCGGCCCGATTCCGACCTTGATGGCGTCCGCCCCAGCGTCGATCAATGCCTCCGCGGCCGCGCTGGTGGCGACGTTGCCGACGATCAGCTCGACGTCCCAGTGCTCCTTGATGCGCCTCGCTGCGTCGATCACGGCCTGCGAGTGGCCGTGCGCCGTGTCGAGCACGAGCACGTCGACGTCCTCTTCGATCAGCGCAGCTGCGCGCTCGAGAAAGTCGGGCCCGACGCCGACCGCCGCACCGACGCGCAGCCGGCCGCGCTCGTCCTTCGTCGCGAGCGGGTAGTCGAGGCGCTTCTGGATGTCCTTGACGGTGATGAGCCCCTTCAAGCGGCCCTCGGCATCGACGACGGGGAGCTTCTCGACCTTGTGTCGGTGGAGGATCGCCTCGGCCTCGGCAAGCGTCGTCCCGAACGGAGCCGTGATCAGCCCGCTCGAGGTCATCAGCGCCGAGATGAGCAGCGACGGGTCGTTCTCGAAGCGGAGGTCACGGTTGGTGAGGATGCCGACGAGCCGGCCGTCCTCGTCGGTGATCGGGATGCCGGAGACGCGGTAGCGCGCCATCAGGTCGAGCGCATCGCCGACCCGGTTGAACGGCCGCAGGGTGACCGGCTCGACGATCATCCCGGACTCGGAGCGCTTGACCTTGTCGACCTCGGCGACCTGATCCTCGATCGAGAGGTTGCGGTGGACGATGCCCATACCGCCCTCGCGGGCCAGCGCGATCGCCATCCGCGCCTCGGTCACCGTGTCCATCGCCGCCGAGACGACGGGAACGGTGAGCGAGATGTTGCGTGTGAGCCGGGTGGCCGTCGAGACGTCGTTCGGCAGGATCTCGGAGTGCCCCGGCACGAGCAGGACATCGTCGAACGTCAGCCCTTCCCGGCCGAACTTCTCCTCCCGCGCGACGAAACCCTGGAGCCCGAGCTCCGCCAGGTCGAGCCCCTCCTTTGCGATCCCTCCGTCCACGACCTGCGCCCCCTTCTCAAGCACGAAGCCCAGACACCGTACACGGGGCCTGGGCCGGGATTCGAGTCCTGCGTGCAGCTTCTGTCAACTGGCGTTCGATGGTACCAACCGAGGCCGACGGAAGCGCCCGCCCGCCCGGTGGGCGACGCGTATGATCTCACGTCATGCGCCGCCTCCGCCTCGCAACCCTCGCAGCCCTCGCCGCCCTCGTCGTCGCCGCCGCTGTCACGGCTGCCGGCTGCGGAGGGGGCAGCTCCTCGAGCAGCCCCTCGGCGCCCCCGGCCACGCCCGGCCAGAGCAAGGCGTCCGTCTTCAACGACCCCGCGCTCTTCGTCCTCGAGGAGACCGACCTGCCCGACGGCTACGTCGTCGACCCGCCGAACACCCGGTCGATCTCCAACGCCGACGCGGCAAAGGGCCGCGACAGCGCGTACCTCCGCGACCTCGAGAGCAAGGGCCGGATCGGCGGCTACGCGTCCGGCTGGCGCCTCGCCAAGGCTGAGCAGGCGGGGCCGATCCAGATCCAGAGCCAGGCGAGCACCTTCGAGACCGTCGGCGGCGCCGTCGACGCCTACGCGCAGGTGCTCGGCGAGATCGGCCCCAGGTACAAGCGTGTCGACCTGACCGACACGGTCGGCGACGAGAGCAGGATGTGGACGCTCTCGCTCGAAAGCGCCAACGGCCCGCTGACGATCTTCTCGGTCGCCTGGCGCTCGGGCCGGGTGCTCGGAGCCCTCTCCACCGCGTCGCAGGCCGGCACGGGCTCGGCCGACGACGCACTCGCCTACGCGCAGAAGCAGCAGCAGCGCATCGAGGCGGCAGCCACGAAGGAGCTCGTCGAGTAGGAACTCGGCGTCGGGCGGCGCGGCGACGCCCGCCAGCCCGGCGGCTACTCGCTCGGGTCGAGTTCGATGATCTGCACGTCCGGTGCGATCCGGGCGGCAACCGCGGGGTCGAATCGGCCGGCGCCGAGCTCCAGCTTGGAGGCCCAGCCGGCAGCCGCCGCAGCCCGCAGCGCATCCTCGAGCGGCTGCTCGTCGACGATCCGCGAGGCGACGAATGCGCCGAGCGCGACATCGCCCGCACCGACGGACGAGACCACCTCGACCTCGGGCGGCACGATGTGGAAGAGCCGCTCGCGCTTGTCCTCGCGCACCAGCGCGAAGATGCCGAGGTCGTACGTGATGAGGACGTTCCGCGCGCCCCGCTCCGCGATCGTCTCGACCCCGAGCAGGAAGTCCTGCTCGTCGTGGAACTCCTGGCCGACGATCGCCTCGGCTGCGGCCTGCGTCGTCGAGACGAGCGTCGGCTCGGCCTCGATGCCGAGCAGCAGTGGCTCGCCCTCGACATCCAGGGCGACACGCAGGCCGCGCCGCAGCAGATCACGGATGAGCTCGCCGTAGAAGCCGTCGTCCACGCCTCGCGGCAGCGACCCTGAGAGGACGACGAGCTCGGCCCCGCGCGAGAGGTAGTGGAGCTTCTCGGCGAGCGTCTCGAGCTCCTCGGGGCGCACCAGCGGGCCCCACTCGTAGATCTCGGTGTGGGTGCCCGACGTCGGATCGACCACCGCGGTCGAGGTGCGCGACTCATCCTCGATGCGGGCGAAGTCGTTGAGGATCGCCTCGTTCGCGAGCTCCTCGAGGATGCGCTCGCCCGTGCGGCCGCCGGCGAGGCCGGTGGCGACGACGGGGACGCCGAGCCGCTTGAGCGTACGCGCCACGTTGATGCCCTTGCCACCCGCGAGCGAGAGGCCCTGGCTGGCGCGATGACGCTGCCCGCCGCGGAAGTTCGGGACGGTCAGCGTGCGGTCGATCGCGGCGTTCATGGTGACGGTGATGATCACGAGAGCCAGCTCCAGGCATGGTGCGCCGTGCGCTGCGCGTAGAAGGCAAGCCGGCCACCGAGCGCCGGGCGAGTGACGCTGCGGGCGGCGATCAGCGACGCCGAGGCGACGAGGACCCCGCCCTCGTAGACACGCAGCTCGCCGAGACGCTGTCCGCGGCGCACCGGGACGGCGAGGTTCGCCGGCGCGACGATGCGCTCGACGACCGGCCGGCCGACCCGCACGACGCGCCACACCGGTTTCGCAACGACGAGGTCGAGCGGGCGGGCGCCGTAGGGCAACCGAACCCGGGCGTAGATCCTGCCCGGGTCGATCGCCTGGATGGTGCGGTAGCGGTCGAGGCCCCAGCGCAGCAGCGCGGCCACATCGCGGTTGCGGGCGCCGCGGTTCGAGCTGCCGAGCGCCACCGCGTACACGGTGACGGCGTCGCGGCGGGCGGCCGCGACCTGACTCCAGCCGGCGTGCTCGGTGGTGCCGGTCTTGACGCCGAGGATGCCGGGGAACGTGCGTAGCAGGTCGTTGCGGCTGAGCAGGCGGCGGCCGCCGATCTCGATGGCGGGAAGCAGCACGGTGCGGCGCACGAGCGGCTCGCGCATCGCGGCCTCGGCCAGGAGCGCGACGTCGCGCGCGCTCGAGAGATGCCCGGGCGCGTCAAGCCCCTCGGGCCTGACGAAGTGCGTGTCGGTCATCCCCAGCGCGCGCGCCTTCTGGTTCATCCAACGCACGAAGAGCGCACGCCGCCCCTTGCTGATGCCGTCGGCGAGCGCGTCGGCGGCATCGTTTGCACTGGGGACGAGCGCGGCCCCGATCAGCTCGCGCACCGTGAAGATTTGCCCCTCGTACAGTCCGGCCTGCGAGCCCGCGACGTTGGCGGCGGCCCTCGACACGACGATCCGGTCGCCGGGCCGCGCATGATCGAGCGCGACGAGGACGGTCATCAGCTTGGTGATGCTGGCGATCGGAACCCGCAGGCGCACGCTCCGGGACGCGAGCACCTCGCCCGTGGCGGCGTTCTGGACGACGTAGGCGCGGGCAGTGACAGTCGGGCCGGCCGCGGAAGCGCCAGCACAGAGGAGGAGGCCTGCTACGAGCGCCGGCCCCAGCAGCAAGGAGCGCTTCACGGAGCCGAAGGGTACCGGCTCCGAGCCGGGCCGCCGAGCCGCGGAGGCCGGCTACCAGCCGGAGACGGTGCGCACCTCGGCCCGGAGGCGCGCGGCCTCGGCCGCAGCAGCACCTTTCCAGTCGGCCGCACCGGCGGCCCGGAAGGCGTAGATGACGTCACGCGAGACGGTTACGAGCGCGCTGGCCGGCCCGCTGGCGAAGGCGACGGCAAGATCGCCGGGTCGCCCGCCCTGGGCGCCGACGCCCGGCAGCAGAAGGATGCCGTGCGGGATGAGGCGGCGCACATCGGCAACCGCCTTCGGGTGGGTCGCGCCGACAACCGCGCCGACGCTCGAGAGGCCGCGCTCGCCGATGAGGTCGCTCCCCCACTCGGCGACGAGGCGCGCGACGTGATGCCACACCGGTGAGCCGTCCGAGAGGGCGAGGTCCTGGATGTCGGCGCTCCCGGCATTCGACGTCTTAACGAGGCAGAAGATGCCCGCGCCATGCAGACGACAGCTCTGGAGGAACGGCTCGATCGAGTCGCGACCGAGGTAGGGCGACACGGTGAGCGCGTCAGCGAGCGGCTCGCCCGACTCGCGCGGCTCGAGAAAGGCCGTGGCGTAGGCCCGGGAGGTGGAGCCGATGTCGCCCCGCTTGGCGTCGGCGATCACGAGCAGGCCGGCAGCATGGGCGTACCCGCAGACCTCCTCGGCGGCGCGGATGCCATCGGCGCCGAGCGCCTCGAAGAAGGCGAACTGGGGCTTGACCGCGACGACGTACGGGGCAACCGCGTCGATGATGCCGCGGCAGAAGCGCAGGCACGCGTCGGCGGCCGCCGTCCGGCCGAGATGGGCGTCGCCGCGCAGCTCCACAGGGAAGAGCTCCGGCCGTGGATCGAGCCCGACGACGAGTTGCGTGCCCTTGCGCTCGACGGCCCGCGCCAGGCGATCGCCGAAGCTCTCACCGACGAGGGCACGGCCGGCGGCAGGATCGTCGGTCATGACGGCAGGGTACGGGGTGCCCCGGAGGGCACCCCGCGCTCTGCCCAAAACACGGAGGGCCGCGCTGCGGCCCTCCGTTCCAGCGGCGCTTCGCCGAGAGCTACTTGCCCTTGACGGCGGCCTTCAGTGAGCTGCCGGCCGAGAACTTGGGAACGTTTGCAGCCGAGATCGTCACCTTCTCACTCGGGTTGCGCGGGTTCACGCCCTGCCGCTCCTTGCGATGCACGGCGGAGAACTTGCCGAAGCCAGTGAAGTTGACGACGCCGCCAGTCTTCAGCGTCTCGGTCACCACATCGAGGAACGCGTCGATGGCCTTCTGAGCGTCGCGGCGTGTCAGTTGGCTCTTCTCGGCTACCTGATCTACGAACTCCTGCTTGGTCACGTGATTGCCCTCCTCTGGTTTACGACCTTGCGTATCGTGCCACACAGATCTGACGGCACCCTAACACCTCTCCGCGTTCCGCTCAACCATGCGGTTTACGGCGAGGTGAAGCCCGACAGCAACTGGTTTGCATGGAAGAGCGGCCACAGTCTGACGCCGTGATCGGCCAGCGCCTGCGCGCCACCCTCCTCCCGGTCGACGACACACACTGCTGCCCGCACCTCCAGCCCGGCTGCACGGAGCGCCTCGATCGCAGCGATCGCGGCCCCGCCCGACGTGACGACATCCTCCACGAGGCAGACGCGCTGGCCTGCCTCGAAGACGCCCTCGAGCCGGTTGCCCGTCCCGTACTCCTTCGCCTCCTTGCGGACGATCAGGAACGGCAGGCGGGAGCTGATCGAGGCTGCGGCCGCGAGGGCCACAGCTCCGAGCTCCGGCCCGGCCAGGAGACCCGCTTCCGGCTCTTCCCGGGCGATGACCTGGGCGATGCGCGCTCCGAGGGCCTCGAGGATCTCGGGGCGGGTCTCGAAGCGGTACTTGTCGAGGTAGTACTTCGACCGCCTGCCGGAGCGCAGCAGGAAATCTCCCTCGAGATAGGCGTGCTGCTTCAGCAGCATCCCCAGCTCGTCGTGCTTCACGCGCGCACCCCCTGCAGGATCTCCCGGGTCAGGGCCAGCAGCTCGTCGCCACCGGCCCCCGCCGCCAGCGAGAGCATCGCGCCGTCGTCGTAGTACAGGTCTGCCTGCTCTGCCCGTCCGCCCCGCCGCTGCCGGAAGATGGCGGCCCCGCCCAGCGAGACGAGAAGCAGGAGGAGCCCGCGCACGAGCCGACGCTTCGGCGCAGCCATCAGCCCTGCCCGCCCGCAGCGGGGAGCGCGCTGCGCAGCGCGCTCTTGAGGTCGTAGAAGACGAGCCCGATCGTGGGCTGCGCCCTGGTCACGGCGACGATCACGAGCTCGCCGTCACGAACGAGGAAGACGCTGCCGTCGGCCGTCGCGACCTCCAGCTGGACGAGCTCGGCGCCGGCGCTCCCGGCGGCCGTCGCTGTCGCGACCAGACGACCGGAGAGTCCTCCAAGGGCTGCCGCCCGCGCCTCGTCGGCGAGCGTCGAGGCGACCACGGCACCCTCGGCCGTGAAGATCGCCGCAACCTCGATTTGCGAGGAGATCTCCGTGAGATCGACGAGTGCCTGTTGAGCGTTCACCGGGCGCAAAGATACCACCTCCACCTGTCGGCAGAGACGGGGAAACGGCCCGCTGGAAGGGTTTGGGGCCGGTGAACAGACCGGAATCTCACGGCAGCGACGTGGATTTTCGTGCAGCGTGTGAGCGTGAGCGCAGACGCACACGAGGCAGCGTCTCGACCGAGTCGGCGCGACAGCCGGGAGCGAGAGGCTCCGGCACGGGCCGGAGTGGCAGCTCCTTCCGGAGCCGTCTCGGCCTCGGCGGCAGGCCCGACGCTCGCCCGCACCGCCTTCTACCTGCTGAGCGCGGGCGCGACTGCCACCCTCGTCTCGCTGCTCTACCGGATCGAAGGCCGCGACGACGTCGGCGTCGCCGTCTCGGCAATCGCCGCCTACGGGCTCGCGATCGTCTGCCTGGTCGGCTTCGACCGGCTCTCGCTGCGGAGCTTCCAGCTGCTCTCCGCGGGTGCCGTCGCGGGGGTTTCGAGCGGCCTCGCCTTCGATGGCCCGAGCTCCGGCTTCTACCAGCTGTTCTACGTCTGGATCGCGCTGTTCGTGGCGTACTACTTCCGCCCTGCGGCGGCCGCGCTTTAGGCTGTCGCCGTCGGGGTGGGCTTTGCCGTCGCGCTCGTCTTCAAAGACACCACAGCCGCACCGATGGCCTGGCTGCTGACGATGGCGACGATCCTCGTCACCGGCATCATCACGGGCCTGTTGCACCACCGCGTTCAGGCACAGCTGAAGGACGCCGAGGCTCAGAACGAGTGGCTTCGCGAAAACGACCGGTTGCAGGACGAGTTCCTGGCGACGGTCTCGCACGAGCTACGCACGCCGCTGACTTCGATCAGCGGCTTCGTCGAGCTGCTCCTGGAGGACTGCAGCGAGGGGCTCAGCGAGGAGCAGCTCCGCTTCCTGAAGATCGTCGAGCGCAACAGCGAACGACTGCTGTACCAGGTGAGCAACCTCCTCGTCGTCGCACAGATCCAGGCCGGGACGCTCGCCATCGACGCCGCCCCGGTGGATCTGGCGCACATCGCGGCTGAGGCTGTCTCCCGGCAGCGACCAAGCGCCGCCGAACACGACCTCGAGCTGATGCTCGACGCAGCCGCCCCGGCTGCCACGGTAATCGGCGACAGCGCCCGGCGCGGGCAGCTGCTAGACGTGCTGATCGATAACGCCATCAAGTTCACCGGAGCCAACGGCACCATCATCGTCACCCTCCGGCAGCGCTCCGCGAGCGTCGAGCTCGAGGTGGCCGACTCCGGCTGCGGCATCCCCGTGGCCGAGCAGCAGCGGCTCTTCGAGCGCTTCTACCGTGGGCGCGGCGTGACCGGCAAGGCCCTGCCGGGCACGGGCGTCGGGCTGACCATCGCGCAGGGCATCGTCGCAGGGCACGGCGGGGCGATCGGGTGCAGCAGCGTCGAGGCCTTCGGGTCGACCTTCCGCGTCGTGCTGCCTACGGACACTCGCGAATGACCGTGGAGGCGGACAGACCTCGCCCCGTGGCGCTCGTCGCCGACGACGAGCCGGATGTCCAGGAACTGCTGGCGGTGCTGCTGACCCGGGCTGGCTACGACGTGCTGCTTGCCGGGGACGGCGAGGAGGCACTCCGCCTTGCGCGCCGGCACCTCCCGGCGGTGGTGGTCGTCGACGTACGGATGCCGAAGCTCGACGGCTACGAAACCACCAGCGCGCTGGTGCCGACCCGTTGACCGCGGGCCTGAAGGAGGTCATCCTGACGGCGAGCGTCCGCGACAGCGAGCGTCGCCGAGCCCTTGCCGCAGGTGCCGGCCTGTACCTCCGCAAGTCCATCCGGCGTGGCGACCTCGCTCGCAGGCTCCGCGAGGTCGTCGCCGGCGACTAGTGTGCGGGGCATGCCGCTCGCGCAGCACTGGCGGGTGCCCGACTCCGGTGGCCGCTGCTTCGACGCGCTGCCCGGCACCGTTGAGGCCCTCCTCACCGGCTCTGCGCACGGGCCGGCGCTCGACCACGCCGCGTTCGGCCTGCCCGCCCGCGCCGACCGCGTCGCGCTCGTCTACTTCGACGCCTTCGGCTGGCGGTTCCTCGAGCGGCACGGCGACCACCCGCTGTTCCGCCGCGCCCGGACGGTCGAGCGCATCACCAGCCAGTTTCCCTCGACCACTGCGGCCCACGTGACGACCATCCACACCGGGCTGCCGCTGGCCGAGCACGGCGTCTACGAGTGGTTCGTGCTCGAGCCCAGACTCGACCGCCTGATCGCCCCGCTGCTCTTCGCCTTTGCCGGCGACCGGGAGCGCGGCACCCTTGGCGCCGCCGGCCTGCCGCTGCGGACCGTGTTCCCGGACGGGTCGCCGCTCTACCGCCGCCTCGGGGCGGCCGGCGTCGTGCCCGTAGTCGTCCAGCCGGAGGCGTTCAACCCGACGGCGGCCACCTCTCACGTCGCCCCGACCGCCCTGCTCGCCGCAGACGCAACGCTGGCCGGCTACACCGCGATCGACGAGGCCTTCGAGCAGCTCGTCACCGCGGCGACCAGGGAGCCACGGCTGTTCGCGAACGTCTACCTGCCGCACGTGGACGAGCTGATGCACCAGCACGGGCCCGATCACGCGTTCGTCGATGAGGCGATCGAGTGGACGCTCGACCTGCTGGACGAGGCGCTCGGCCGCCTGCCGGCAGGCACGCTCGTGCTGCTCACTGCCGACCACGGCATGGCGCCGGTCTCACCCGAGACAACCGTCTACGTCAACGAGCTGTGGCCGGAGCTGCCGGCACTGCTGCGCAGCGGCGCCGACGGGAGACCCCTCGCTCCGGCCGGCTCCTGCCGAGACCTCTTCCTGCATACCCTGCCGGGACAGGCCGAGGCGGTGCGAGACGGGCTCGAGAGGCGGCTCGAGGGCATCGCAGAGGCGCACCTCACAGCCGATCTCGTCGCCGGCGGCCTCTTCGGCGCGCTGCCGTCCGAGCGGCTGCTGGCGCGGCTCGCCGAGGTGGTCGTGCTGCCGCTGCACGGCCAGTCCGTGTACTGGCACGAGCCGGGCCGCTTCGAGCAGCGCTTCCTGGGGCAGCACGGCGGCCTCTCACCCGACGAGATGGACATCCCGCTCGTCGTGCTCGAGGCGTAGCGGCCGCACCCCTCTCCGGGCTACGCGCCGGGAGGCTTGAGATAGCGGTAGCCGAACCCGCGCACGGTCTCGATCGGAAACGCCTGCGGGCCGTGCGGCGACAGCTTCTTGCGCAGGCGCCCAATATAGAGCTTGACCTGGCCGCCGGAGACCGCGTGCGCGTCGCCCCAGACCTGCTTGAGCAGCCGCTCGTGGTCGAGCACCTGATCGGAGTTGCGCACGAGCGCCGAGAGCAGCTTGAACTCGAGCGGGGTGAGCTGCACCTCCTCGCCGCGGACGAGCACGCGCCGCCGCGCCACGTCGATCGAGATGACGCCGTCGGCGTAGTCCGCGACCACCACCGGGTCGGCCCCGCGGCGGAGCAGCGCCTCGACGCGGGCCAGCAGCTCCTGCCGGCCGAACGGCTTGGTGACGTAGTCGTCGGTACCGGCCTTGAGGCCCCGCACCTTCTCGAGCGCGCCGTCACGGGCGGTCAGCATGATCACCGGGACGTCCGAGAGGTCGCGGATGCGCTCAAGCGTCTGCCAGCCATAGAGGCCCGGCATGCGCACGTCGAGCACCACCAGATCGGGCACCGACTCGTGCAGGATCTGCAGCCCCGCCCGGCCGTCAGCGGCCTCGAACACCTCGTAGCCGGCACGCCGCAGCAGCTCCGCAACGAGTAGCCGGATGTCCTCTTCGTCCTCGATCACCAGCACGCGGGACGCTTTTATACCTCCTCCATACCAAATCGCGTGCGGGTTTCTGGCCGGTGGCCACGGCGATGGGGTCGATGACCGTCGCCGGAATGAACGAAGTCATGCATGCTGCCGATGACATAAGCGGCACAGGCCGATGAGACACCGTCTCCGCCCACTCCCGATCCTGATCGCGCTGGTGAGCGCGATCGTGCTCGCCTACGTCTACCTTGCGCCGACCACGCTCGGCGGCAGCACGGTGTACAGCTTCACCTACGGAACGAGCATCGAGCCGAAGCTGCACAAGGGCGACCTGATCGTCGTGCGCAAGGGTGGCACGCCTGCCGTCGGCGATGCGGTGCTCTACAACAACCGCGACCTCAGGCAGCACGTGCTGCACCGGATCATCCGGGTCGAAGGCGACCGCTTCGTGCTGAAAGGCGACAACAACGCGTTCATCGACACGTTCCAGCCCACCACGCGCGCCGACCTGGTCGGCAAGCTCTGGTTCAAGGTTGGTGCCGCCGGCAGGGTCACCGGCTGGGCCGCGAGCCCAAGCGTGCAGCCCTCCTGACGGGTGCGGTCGCGCTGCTCTCGCTGCTCGGCACCGGCCTCAAGGCCCAGAGGCGCCAGCGCCGGCGCCGCGACGGCGGCGCGCAGCCCGACAGGGGCACAACGCAGGCCCACCACGTGCACCCAGGGCCGGTGCCCGGCCAGGTGGCGCAGGTCGTGGGCGGCATCCTGGGCGTCGTTGCGCTCGCCTGCGCCCTGCTCGCGGCCCTCTCGTACGGCAAATCGCCGACGGGGCTCGGCGACGGCCCGGCACTCTACACCCAGCAGGGCACCTTCGCCTACGAGGCTCAGGTTCCCGCGGGCCCGGTGTACGAGAACGGCAGGCTCACGACCGGTCAGCCGGCGTACGTGCAGGTCGTCCGCAGCCTGCGCGTCAGCTTCGACTACGAGGTCGCCACGACGGCGCCGCACACCCTCTTCGGCACGACGGGCCTGACGGCCGAGATGGCCAACGGCAGTGGCTGGTCGCGCACCTTCCCGCTGGCCGCGAAGACGGCGTTCGCGGGCGACCGGGTAACGGTCACCGGCATCCTCCAGCTCGCCGCCCTGCGTGCGCTCGCAGCCCGCGTCGAGGCGGTCACCGGCCAGGTGCCCGACACGTACACGATCACGATCCGGCCGCAGGTCACGCTCTCCGGTCAGGTCGACGGCACGGCCGTCAAGGATGCGTTCTCGCCGCCGCTGCAGCTCAACCTCGACCGCTACAAGCTGACCCTGCCCCCGCCGGGGGCGACCCCCGACGGGGAGCTCCAGCGCGCCCAGGACGGGCCTGCGACGAAGCAGCGCGTGGCGAACACGCTCTCGGTGCTCGGCGCGAAGCTCGAGGTGCAGTCGGCACGGCGGCTCGCGACGGTGCTCGGGCTGGCGGCGCTCGCCGGCGCCCTCGGCGTCGGACTGCTCTTCCTGCTGAGGCTGCGCCGGGCCGACGAGCCTGCGCGCATCCGGGCCCGCTTCGGCCATCTGATCGTCGAGATCGCCGTGCCGCGCCGCCGCTTCGCGGAGCACGACGTGGTGATGGCGAGCTTCGAGGATCTCGTGCGCGTCTCCGACCGGCACGGGCGGATGATCCTGCATGCCCGGGACGGCGACCGGCACGTCTATCTCGTGGAGGACGACGGCATCGCCTACCGCTTCGAGGCCGAGGCCCGACCGGAGCCGCGGTCGCCGGACATCCTCGGCGGGCCACTCGGCGGCGGGCCACTCGGCGGCGAGTCACCGCCCCCCCGCGAGCCCGCCGAGCACTAGCGCTGCGCGGCCGGCGCCGTCGGCGGCAACAGCCCGGCAGCCTCGGCCGCCGCGAGCAGCGAGCGCGCCCCGCGCGCCCGGTGCGAGCCGGCAGCCTTCCACGCGTTCCCCAGCACGGCGACGCTGTGCTGCTCGCCGTCCGGGACGAACACGGGGTCGAAGCCGAAGCCCTCGCTGCCGGCCGGCGCGTGGGCGACGCGCCCGGGCAGCAACCCTGTGCCGCGCAGCTCCGAACCGTCCGGCAGCAGGCACACGAGCTCGCACACATAGCGGCCGCGCCGGCCTTCGCCGTCAATCCCGGCCAGTGCCGCCAGCAGCCTGCCCACGGGGTCGTCGCCGCCGAACCGCGCCGAGTGCACCCCGGGGCCGCCATCCAGGCCGTCGACCTCGATCCCCGAGTCCTCGGCGATCACCCAGGCGCCGGGCTCGGCGTGGGCGCGGCCGTGGCGGGCCTTGATGCGGGCGTTGCCGGCGTAGGTGTCGGCATCCTCGGGCGGGTAGTCGGCGCCGGCGACGAGGATGTCGAGCGGCCAGCCGACGAGGATCGCGCCGAGCTCCTCGAGCTTGTGGCGGTTGCCGGTGGCGACGCGGACGACGGGCGGGAGCACGGGCAGCAGCTCGGCAGACGGGCTCAGGCGCGCAGGGTCGCGACGGCCACGAGCTGCGCCTGCTCGATACGGCCGATGCCGAGCGCGGCGAGGTCGAGCAGCCCGTCGAGGTCGGCGCGGGTGAACGCCACCTTCTCGGCGGTGGCCTGCACCTCGACCAGCCGGCCGTCGCCGGTCATCACGACGTTGAGGTCGACGTCGGCGTTGGAGTCCTCGGAGTAGTCGAGGTCGAGCAGGTGGCGGCCGGCGACGATGCCGACCGAGACGGCGGCCACCGAGCCGGGCAGCGCCTTCGACAGTCCCATGTGGTCGAGGGCCCGCCTGGCGGCGACCCAGGCGCCGGAGATCGCGGCGCAGCGGGTGCCACCGTCGGCCTGGAGCACGTCACAGTCGAGCAGCAGCGTCCGCTCGCCGAGCGCGTCGAAGTCGGCGACGGCGCGGATCGCGCGGCCGATCAGCCGCTGGATCTCGACCGTGCGGCCCGACTGCTTGCCACGCGCCGCCTCGCGGTCGGTGCGCTGGCCGGTGGACGCCGGCAGCAGCGAGTACTCGGCGGTCATCCAGCCGCGCCCCTTGCCCTTCAGCCAGCGCGGCACGCCCTCCTCGATCGAGGCGGTGCAGAGCACGCGGGTCTTGCCCTGGTGGTAAAGCACGGAGCCGTCGGCCTGCTCGAGCCAGTCGGCCTCGAGCACGAGCTTGCGCAGATGGTCGTGGCGGGCACGGCCGTCGTTACGGGGGGCGCCGGTCATGCGGGAGACCTGCGGGCGTGGCGAGTGCGGCTCATGCGGCTGACCTTTCGAGATCGGCGAGGGCCACGCGCTCGACCTCGCCGAGCGGTAGCTGGAGGAAGCGGGCGCCCATCGAGCGGAACTGGGCGGGATCGCCGGTCGTGAGAAAGCGGTACTCGCCCTCGTGCTTGCGGGCATTCGCCAGGCGCTTGCGCGCCAGCGTCTCGGAGACCTCCCGGGCCGTCTCCTCGGCAGAGAAGACGAGCTCGACGTCGCGGCCGAACACGCGCTGGAGGATCGGGCGGATCAACGGAAAGTGAGTGCAGCCGAGGATCACGGTGTCGCAGCCGGCGCGCTTGAGCGGCGCCGCCACCTCGCGCACGGCCTCGACGGTCTCGGCGGCGAACGGGTCATCGCTCTCGATCAGCGGCACGAGCCGCGGGCAGGCCACCGGGAAGAAGCGGACGCCTGCGTCGTGCGCCCTGATCAGCTCGGCATAGCGGCCGCTCTCGACGGTCGCCTGCGTGGCCAGCAGCCCGACACGACGGTTGCGGGTCGCCTGCACGGCGGCGTGGGCCTCGGGTGCGATCACACCCATGATCGGGACGGAGAGCCGCTCCTGCAGCTCGGGCAGCGCCGCCGCCGTCGCCGAGTTGCACGCGACGACGATCAGCTTGACGCCGAGCCCTTCGAGGTAGCCCGCGATTTCGCGCGCGAAGCGACGGATCTCGTCGAGCGGCCGCGGGCCGTATGGGAGCCGGGCGGCGTCGCCGAGGTAGACGAAGTCCTCGTTCGGCATCGTCACGAGACACTCGTGGAGAACGGTGAGACCGCCCATCCCCGAGTCGAACACGCCTACGGGCCGTGCATCCATGCGAGCCAGTCTAGAGGGGCCGACGGCGCGACCCCCCACGTTGACTAGGCTATGCCGCTGTGAGCATGAAGAAAGCGTGGGTTGCGCTGGCCCTCAGCTGCGCCCTTCTCCTGCCGCTGCCGATCTCGTCGGCGGCCGCTGCGTACGCGCCGAGGCTCGTCGTCACACCGGCCTCGCCGGGCTCCGGCACGGCCGACGTCACCGTCGCCCTGCTGGGGACGGACGGCGACGACGTGACGGCGCGCAGCGTCGTCTACCTCCCGCTCGGGTACCGCACCAGACAACCCGCTGTCGGCGCCCAGCTCGGCACGGCGCGCCTGAACGCCGTCACCCCGGCGGGCGGCCTGACGACGCTCACGGGTGCCGTCAGGGCGGTTGCTGCGGCCGACTACGCGGGCAGCACCTGTGCCGTAGGCGCCGACGTCGTCTGGCTCGTCGAGGTCGCGCGCAGCAGCACCGTGATCAGGATCCCACTGCTCGTGACACCGGCACCGCCGGCCGCCGCGACGATCGCTGCCGCGACGATCACCGCCTGCTGGCCGGGCCCGGGAACGCCCGACGCAGAAGGGCTCCGGCCGACCTCCCTCACCTTCGTGCTGGGCAGCACCGCCGTGGCCTCCCCGACGGCGACCGGCACGTATCGCTGGCGCGCGCAGCTCACGCCGTTCGGGGCAGCCGCCGGCGCCGGCGAGAACGCCGCAGGCACCGTCGAGGCCCAGTCGCTCGTGCTCATCCCGCTGGCCCTCCGGCTGTCCGCGAAGCTGACTGTCCGCCGTACGCCGATCGATCTGAAGGTGACCCGCACTGTCAACGGCCGGCCGCTCACCGTCGTCGAGCACCGCGTGCTCGTGACCCGTTTCGCCTTGCTGACGGGGTCGGCGACCGAGGCCGACGCCGGCCTCCAGGAAGCGCCCATCGATGTGCAGGGCGCCAGCTCGCCGACGCGGCTGCACCAGCTCACCCAGATCGCTGCGGACGCGCGCGGGAACTTCACGACCCTCGTCCAGATCAACACCAACGCGAAGGCCGTCACCTGGAGGGCCTCGCTCGAGCTCGGCGTGCGCGACCGTGGCGCCGCTGCGTGCGTCGCCAGCTTCGGAGCGATACCGTGCGTCTCGGCGACGTCCGGCGCCCTCACGCTGACGAGCCGGGCCGTCCGGCTCGCGACCGGCCGCTAGCTCCGGGATGACGCGAGCGTGGCGGTCATCCGTCTCGGCACGTGCAGCTGGGCCGACGAGGGCCTGATCGCCGCCTGGTACCCGCGGGGCGTCTCCTCGGCTGCGGCGCGCCTGCGCTACTACGCCGAGCGCTTCGACAACGTCGAGGTCGACGCGACCTACTACGCGCTCCCCCACCCCGAGACCGCGGCGCGCTGGGCCGAGCGGAGGCCGCCCGAGTTCACCTTCAACGTCAAGGCCAGCGGCGAGATGACCGGCCATCGCAAGGGGCCGGGCCGCGAGACGGCGTTCGCGCTGTTCCGCTCGGCGCTCGAGCCGCTGGAGGTCTCGGGCAAGTGGCGGGGCGTGCTGTTGCAGTACCCGCCGTGGTTCGTGAAGAGCAGCGCGGCGAAGGAGGAGCTGGTCGCGGCAGGCACACTCGTGGCGCCGCTCGTCCCGCTCGTCGAGTTCCGCCATCGCTCCTGGCTGGAGGAGGACGAGCAGGCGGACACGCTGGCGTTCCTCGAGCGGCACGGGCTGGCGTACGTCTCGGTGGACGAACCGCGGACGCGAGCTGCCAACGTCGTCCCGCCGATCGCCGCCGCGACCCACCGCGTGGCGTACGTCTGCTTCTACGGGAGAAACGCGAAGACCTGGAACATCCGCGGCGGCACCTCGGCGCAGCGCTTCGACTGGGACTACGCCGAGAGCGAGCTGGCCGAGTGGATGGAGCCGCTGCGACGGCTCGCAGCCGCCACCGACGAGGTGTACGGGCTGTTCAACAACAACAACCAGGATCAGGCACCGCGCGCCGCCGCGGTGCTCCGGCGCCTGCTCGACGCCGCGGGCATCCCGGCCACCGGTGGCACCGAGCCGAAGCCGGCCGTGCCGACCCTGTTCTGAGCTCGTCTTCGACGTCATCCGCACCCTCAACGAGGAGATGACGAAGTACGAGGCCGAGTTCGGCGAGATCCGCCGGCCCCAGCAGAAGCCGCCCGCCGCGGCTGCTAGTGGCCCTTGAGGAAACGTTGGGCCTGAAACGGGCAGGGTCCGGCTGGTCTGCTGTCGAAGTGGGATGTATCTCGAGCTTGGAGGTGGTGATGCGTCCCCCGTCGGTGTTCGTACGGCCGTTGCTGCACGAGGAGGCTATTCGTTTGAAGCGGTTGTCGCGGCGTGCGAAGCATGAGTGCACGCGCCAGCGGGCTGCGGTGTTGTTGGCGTCGAATGTGCTGATGCCAGTCGCGCAGATCGCGGAGATGTGGCGCACGGACCCGTCGTGGGTGCGGAAGGTGATTCACGAGTTCAACGAGCGGGGGATGGGCAGTCTCCGCCCTCGCTACCGGGGCGGGCGTCCCCGCCGGATCACGACTGAGCAGCGTCAGCGGATCGTCAGCGTGGCCGGTGCCCGTCCCGACAGCCAGGGGGTGCCTTTGACGCGCTGGTCGCTGCCGCTGCTTGCGGTCCATCTCGGCGGCGAGGGGATTGTCGTTTCGCCGCGTCATCTCGGCACGCTGCTGGCGGAGGCGGGGCTGTTGTTCCAGCGCGAAGCGGGCCGGAGTCGACATGCTCAGCTTCATGCGCCAGATCCGGCTCGCCTACCCGGCACGGCAACGGATCTACTGGATCCAGGACAACCTCTCGGCCAACTGGGTGCCGCCAATTCGTGCCTTCGCCGCCGCGAACAAGACCGAGCTTGTCGCGACCCCGACAGACGCCAGCTACCTCAACCCGGTCGAGTGCCACTTCTCTGCGCTGACCGAGTTCGTCGTCGCCAACGCCGACTACCTCAACTGGGACGCCTTCGGCTACGCGCTCGCCCGCCACGTCCGCTACCGCAACGGCGACCGCCGCGACCAGCGAATCGCCGCCGCCGAACAACGACACCGGATCACCGCATGACACCATTACCGGTCCAACCCAACCTCAAGGGCCACTAGCTCAGCTGCACCCGGTGTTCGTCCCGCAGTCGCGGCACGTGTAGCAGCTGCCCGTCCGCACCATGCGACCGCCGCAGCGGGCGCACTCGACGGCATCCTCGAACGAGTTGAAGAGCGCGGTCTGCCCGGTCGGGGCGGGGGTGTAGTCGGCCGGGGCAGCGGCGCCCGTGGCGGCTTCGCCGGCGTCGTAGCGCTCGGCGAGGCGCTGACGCACCTCCGGCGACAGGATCCCGATCTCCTCCTGCTGGTCGGCGGTGAGGAAGCGCTTGCCCATCCAGCGGAAGATGTAGTCGACGAGCGACTTGGCGACACGGATGTCCGGGTCGTTGGTCGCGCCGGATGGCTCGAAGCGCATGTGCGCGAACTTCGAGACGTACACCTCGAGCGGCACCCCGTGCTGGAGGCCGAGCGACACCGAGATCATCAGCGAGTTGACGAGGCCGGCCAGCGTCGTGCCGTCCTTGGCGATGTCGACGAAGATGTCGCCGGCCGTGCCGTCGTCGTACACGCCGACGTGGATGTAGCCCTCGTACTCGCCCACCCGGAACTTGCGGCCGACCTCGGTGCGGTCGTCCGGCAGCCGGCGCCGCTTTGGGGCCGGGGCGAGCGTCGCCGGGGAGATGGCCGCGCTCACCGAGTCGCTCTTCTTCGAGAGCGGCTGCGCGACCTTGCAGTTGTCGCGGTAGATCGCGACGGCCTTCACGCCGAGGCGCCAGGCCTCGCGGTAGAGGTTGGCGACCTCGTCGATCGTCGCCTCCTCGGGCATGTTCACCGTCTTCGAGATCGCACCCGAGATGAACGGCTGGACGGCGCCCATCATCTTGACGTGGCCCATGTAGTGGATCGCGCGGTCGCCGATCGCGCAGTCGAAGACCGGGTAGTGCTCGCTGCGCATGTGCGGCGCGCCCACGACGGAGCCGCGCTCGTCGATCCACGCATTGATGTCGTTGACCTCGCGCGGGGCGTAGCCGAGCTCGGTGAGCGCCATCGGCACGGTCTGGTTGACGATCGTGATCTCGCCGCCGCCGACGAGCTTCTTCGACTTGACGAGCGAGAAGTCGGGCTCGACGCCGGTCGTGTCGCAGTCCATCATGAAGCTGATCGTCCCGGTGGGCGCCAGCACGGAGGCCTGCGCGTTGCGGTAGCCGTTGACCTCGCCCAGGTCGAGCGCATCGTCCCAGGCCCGGCGGCAGGCGGTGAGCAGGTCGGCCGGCACCGAGTTGGAGTGCTCGATGTTCGCGACGGCGGCACGGTGCTTGGCGATCACGCCGATCATCGCGGCGGCGTTCGGCTGGTAGCCGGCGAACGGCCCCATGCGGCCGGCCACCTCGGCCGACTTGCGGTAGGAGCGGCCCGTCATCAGCGCGGTGATCGCAGCGGCGTACGCGCGCCCGTCATCCGAGTCGTAGGGCAGGCCGCGCGCCATCAGCAGCGCGCCAAGGTTGGCGTAGCCGATGCCGAGCTGGCGGAACGCGCGGGCGTTGCGCTCGATCTGGGGCGTCGGGTACGACGAGTAGCCGACGAGGATCTCCTGCGCGAGCAACACGACGTCGACGGCGTGCACGAAGGCCTCGACGTCGAACTCGCCGTCCTCGCGGCGGAACCTCATCAGGTTCAGCGAGGCGAGGTTGCACGCCGAGTCGTCGATGTGCATGTACTCGCTGCACGGGTTCGACGCGTTGATGCGGCCCGAGTTGGGGCAGGTGTGCCAGGCGTTGATCGTCGTGTCGTACTGGACGCCCGGGTCGGCGCAGCGCCAGGCGGCCTCGGCGATCTGGCGCATCAGGTCGCGAGCCGGCAGCGTGTGCACGACGGTGCCGTCGGTGCGGGCGATGAGGTTCCAGTCGGCGCCGGCGTCGACGGCCTGCATGAACGCCTCGGTGACGCGCACCGAGTTGTTCGCGTTCTGGTACTGGATCGACGCCCAGTGCGGCGAGTCGAGCGACATGTCGTAGCCGGCCGCCTCGAGCACGCGCGCCTTCTCTTCCTCGCGCGACTTGCACCAGATGAACTCCTCGATGTCGGGATGGTCGACGTCGAGGATGACCATCTTCGCGGCGCGCCGCGTCTTGCCGCCCGACTTGATCGTGCCGGCGGAGGCGTCGGCGCCGCGCATGAAGGAGACCGGCCCGGAGGCGTAGCCGCCCTTCGACAGCTGCTCGCGCGACGAGCGCAGCCTGGAGAGGTTGATGCCCGAGCCGGAGCCGCCGCGGAAGACGACGCCCTCACGGCGGATCCAGTCGAGGATCGAGTCCATCGAGTCCTCGATCGAGAGGATGAAGCAGGCCGAGCACTGCGGCTTCTCCTCGAACCCGACGTTGAACCAGACCGGCGAGTTGAACGACGCGAGCTGGTTGACGAGGATGAACTTGAGCTCGGCCTCGAAGGTGCCGGCCTCGTCCTCGGTGGCGAAGTAGCCGCCGGTGCGGCCCCACGTCGAAACCGTGTCGACGACGCGGCCGATCATCTGCTTCACCGAATGCTCGCGCTCCGGGGACGACATGCGGCCGCGGAAGTACTTCTGCGCCACGATGTTCGTCGCCGTCTGCGACCAGAACTTCGGGAACTCGACGCTCTTCTGCTCGAACGCCGGCTTGTCCTTGCCGGGGATGAAGGCGTCGCGGGTCTCCCAGTCGACCTCGTCGAACGGGTCGCGGCCGGGAATCGTGAAGTAGCGCTCGACGCCAGCGATCTTCATCGCGTCGACGACGCTGTTCTCGGCGAGGCCGAGCTCCGCGTCGTGTGTCCTGAGTTCGTTGGCTGGCGCCATGATTCTTCTCTTCCTCCGCGTGCGAGTCGTGTCAGCGCGGCGAACGTGTGCAGTGGGAGCAGCACACGCCGACCGGTGGGACCCGCGGACATTAGGGATCAGGTCGGACGGAGCGCGGCCACCTGGCGACGACCGGCCGCGGGTGCGGCAATCGCTTTCACATTCACCCTACCGCGGCGGGTGCCTGTTGCGCGGGGGAGGGGACGGGCCGGGGCCGTGCAGGGGCCCGGCGCGGACAGCTGGGGGCCGAGCGCGGGCGGCTAGGGGCCGAGCGCGGGCGGTGAGGACGGACGGTTGTCGTCCGGCGAGGTCGCGCCGGAGGCGGCCTCGAGCTCGGCCTGGCCACGCTGCCGGCGCCGCACGAGGAAGCCGGCACCGCCGCCGAGCACGAGCAGCCCGGCGATCGCGGCGATCACGATCAGTGCGATCGGGAAGCTGTCGGCGTTGTCCGAGCCGACCTTGTCGATGACGCCGGGGATCGGCCCCTTGCCGTCGCTGCCACCGTTGCCGGTCGTGCTGCCCGTCGTGCCGCCCGTTGCGCCGAGCGCGAAGCCGCAGCGGGCGGGGTCGGGCTTGATGCCCTTGCCGGCCTGCTGGAGCGCCGACTGGCGGGCCCGGCCGATGACCTCGGCGATGGTCGAGTATGACTGGGCGTCGATCGGCAGGTGCGATACGGCCTCGCTGTACGTCGGCAGCGGGTACAGGCCGTCGACCTTGCCGTCGAAGGCATCGTTGGTCAGCACCTTCCAGCACGGCGGCGCCGTCTTCTGCTTCCCGGGCGCGTGGCTGTGTGCACCGGCAACGCTCGCTGTGGCGAGCAGTGCGAGCAGTGCGAGCACGGAGACGAGCGCGACGACGACGGTGCGACGGTTCAGGGGGACGTCCTTGGCGGTGGAGGCGAGTCGAGTCTACGAGAAGGCTTGCGACGGGGTCGCACTCGGCATCTTGCAGAGTCTCCCGGACGGGAGTGAGTGCCTGGTAATCGGGGCTTTAGCGAATTGTTAAGACCAGGCTGCCCGCAGAGGCCCCTGGTACGGTCGGCGCGTGAACCCAGCTGCGCCCCCTGTGGCTCGTCCGCTCGCCGTCGCTCTCGGAGTGGGCGCGGTCGTCGTCGTGGGCGCCTCGCTGCTGTTCGGCGCGGGCACGAGCGGGGGCCGGCTGCTCTGGCTCGGTGGTGCCGCCCTCCTGCTCGCGGCGGTGTGGGGTGGGGCTGCGGCGCTCGGGCTGGTCGCGCGGCCAGCCGTGAGCGGGGCAGGGGCTGCCGCGCTCGGCTGCCTCGTCGCGCTCGCGGCCTGGATGGGCGTGTCGATCGCCTGGTCGGATGCGCCCGACCGCTCCTGGGACATGCTCAACCGGGGCCTGGCCTACACGGCGCTGGCGGGCGTCGGGCTGCTCGCGGGGGCGGCGGCGCGGCGGCGGCCCGGCCTGATCGCCGGGGCGCTCGCGCTGCTGCTCGGTGCGGCTCTCGGCTGGGCGCTGCTCGGCAAGGTCTTCCCCGGGCTCTTCCCCGACGGGGCGCGCGCGGCGCGTCTGCGCTCGCCGGTCGGCTACTGGAACACGCTCGCCCTGGTCGGCGACATGGCGCTGCCGCTCGGGCTGTGGCTCGCCGCGGCAGCGGGGGCGGGCAGGCCGCGTCGCCTCGCCGGCACCCTCCTGCTCTTTGTGGCGACGGTGGCCGTCGTGCTCACCACCTCGCGGGGCGGCCTCGCGGTCGGCGCCGTTGCGCTGCTCGTCTGGCTCGCGCTCGACGAGCGGCGCTTCGAGAGCCTTGTCGCGCTCGCCTGCGCGCTGCCGGCTGCCGCCGCCGTGGCTGCGTGGGCCCTGACGCAGCCGGGCCTCGCCGATGACGGGCAGGGCAAGGCAGCGCGTGAGGGCGCGGGCGGGTGGCTGGCGCTGGCGCTCGTGCTGGGCGCGGCGGCGGCGTGCGGGCTGGCCCTGGCCTGGGCGCGGAGGGAGGAGCGGGCGCCCCTCGACGAGGCGCGCCGCCGGGGGCTGGCGCGCGCCGGGCTGGCAGCCGTTGTCGTGGCGCTCGTCGCCGCAGGCGTCGTGCTGGGCGTGCGCGGCGGCTGGGCGCAGGACAGCCAGGTCACACAGGGGTCGGGACGGCTGGGCACGGCGAACACGAACAACCGCTGGACGTGGTGGCAGGAGTCATGGGCCGTCTTCACCGAGCAGCCGGCTGAGGGTGCCGGCGCCGGGGCGTTCTCGGTCGCCCGCACCCCCGTCCGCGAGAACGCGCTCGACGTCGTCGAGCCGCACAACTTCCCGCTCCAGCAGCTCGCCGAGACGGGCGTGGTCGGGTTCCTGCTGTGGCTCGGGCTGGTGGCCGGCGCCGTCGCGGGCGCGCGGCTCGCGCTGCGGCCGGCTGGCCCGCAGCGGCGCGTCACGCTCGTCCTCGCGCTCGTGCCCGGCTGCTTCCTGCTGCACTCGCTCGTCGACATCTCGTGGGACTTCGTGGCGGTGGCCGCGCCCGCGCTCGTCGCTCTGGGGGCGCTGCTGGCGCTGCGTGCCGCGCCCGCCGGGTCGCCGCCCCGCCCTGGCTCCCGCCCCCTCGTCGCCCTCGCCGGCCTCGCGCTGGCGCTGGCGGCAGTCGCCTCGCTCGCCGTGCCGTGGGCCGCTGCTCGCAAGGTCGAAGCGTCGTACGCTGCCCTCGACCGCGGCCAGGTGGCCCGCGCCGCCCGGCTCGCCCGCGCCGCCCACGGCCTCGACCCGTTCTCGCTCGCGCCCTTCCGCGCCTGGGCGGGGGCCGCCCTCGCCGCCGGCGATGTCGATGCCGCCGTCCGCGTCTACCGGCTGGCGATCGCGCGCCGCCCCGCCAGCGGGCCGCTCCGCTATGAGCTCGGCACGATCTACGCCGACGCCGGCCGTTGGCGCGAGGCCTACTCCGCCCTCAACGACGCGTATTCGCTCGATCCCTGGGGGCCGGCCGGCGTCAAGAACGGGCTGCTCGACCTGGCCCGGGCGAAGATCGAGGGCCGGGCCTGAGAACTCGTTTCAGAGTGAGCGCCGTCCACGGCTCGCTCTCGGATCGTCCTTCGGCCCGGAGTCTGCCCGCTGCGCGGCCCGGCGGGGGGGCCTACGCCCCGACGATGACGACGAGCTGCGCGGAGCCGAGATCGGCCGGGCGCATCCCGTCGAGCGGGCCGACCAGCGGCACCTTCAGGTCGCGGGCGAGCCGCGCCGCCTCGCCGCCGAAGCCTGAGCGATACATGACCGTCGTGCGCGTGTAGTCCATGCGTGCCGCGTTCGTGACGCCGTCGATGAGGTAGCCGCGGACGCGCATGCGGTCGGCTGTGCGACCGGCGGCGCCCGGCGTGCCGATGCCGTTGAGGACAAGCACGGCGGTCTTTGCGCGCGGCAGGTGCGCAGCGAGCGAGGGCGTGGCCGCTGCCGGGCGCGCCTTGCTCGTCGCGGCGGCGACGGCGCGCGCCGTCGCCTTCTGCGCGGGAGCGACATGCGCCTGCTCGACGGCGGCGCGCTTCATCGAGGTCTGGACGGGCTTCGCGATCAGCGAGATGCCGGCCACGACGAGCAGCACGAGCTCGACCGCGGCGACGACCCCGACGACGATGGCGATGCGGCGCCACGGGGGCGCTGCACGGAAGTGATTGACGGCGATCTCCACGCTCGACGGGATTCGCCCCCCGCCGGCCCGCTCCTTCCCCGCCCGGGCGGACTACTCGCCGCGGAGCCAGTCCCAGGTGGCCCGCAGGCCGTCGGTCAGCGCCACCTCCGGGCGCCAGCCGAGCTCGCTCGCGGCGAGCGAGCAGTCCAGGACGCTGCGCTGCAGCTCGCCCATCCGCGCCGGCGCGTGCTCCGGCGCAAGCGTGATCTCGGCTGCCTGCTGGCAGCGCTCGTACAGCTCGACGACGGAGGTCTCGACGGCCGTGCCGATGTTGTAGACGCCGCCGCTGCGCTCGGTCGCGGCGAGCATCGCGCGGGCGACGTCGCCCGCGTGGACGTAGTCGCGCGTCTGGCTGCCGTCGCCGAAGATCCTGGCCGCCTTGCCCTCCAGCAGGTGGCTGAGGAAGATCGAGACGACGCCGGCCTCGCCGTGCGGATCCTGGCGCGGGCCGTAGACGTTGGCGAAGCGCAGCGCGACGTGGCGCGTGTCGTAGAGGCGGTTCCAGGTGGAGAGGTACGCCTCGGCGGCCAGCTTCGAGGTGCCGTACGGCGCGAGCGGCTGGCGGTGGTAGGTCTCGCCCGCAGGCCCGTCGGCGCACTCGCCGTAGATGGCGCCGCCGGTCGAGGCGAACAGCACCTGGGTGCCGGTGCGGCGGGCGGCCTCCAGCACCGAGATCGTCCCCAGCACGTTCGCCTCGGCGTCGACGAGCGGCTCCGCGATCGAGACGCGCACGTCGATCTGCGCGGCCAGGTGGAAGCACGCCTCCGGCTTCACGTCGTCGAAGAGGGCCGCTGTGCCTTCCGCGTCGCGGATGTCGCCGACCGACAGCGTCGCCTCGTCGGGAACGTTCTCCCAGCGGCCGCGGCTGAGGTTGTCGAGCACCCAGACCCTGTGCCCACGCGCGAGCAGCAGCTCGACGACATGCGAGCCGATGAATCCCGCTCCCCCTGTGACGACAGTGTTCACCGCGCCCCTATCCTACGGTCAGCGTGTTCATTTCTTTAGAGGGAGTCGACGGCTCCGGCAAATCCACCCAGCTCGAGCTGCTGCGGGCGGCGCTCGTGGCGGAGGGCCGCGAGGTCGTCGCGACGCGCGAGCCGGGCGGCACCGAGCTCGGCGAGCGGGTGCGCGCCCTGCTGCTGGACGGGCCCGACATCACGCCCTGGGCCGAGGCGGCGCTGTTCGCCGCTGCCCGCGCCGAGCTGGTCGAGCGCGTCATCCGTCCGGCCCTCGCGCGCGGCGCGACCGTCCTCTGCGACCGCTACCTCGACTCGTCGCTGGCCTACCAGGGCCTCGCGCGCGGCCTCGGGCTGGAGCGGGTGCTCGAGCTGAACCTCAGCGCCGTCGGCGGCCTGCTGCCCGACCGCACCTTCCTGCTGCTCGTCGACCCGCTGCTCGCCGGCGAGCGGCTGGGCGAGCCCAGCGACCGCATCGAGCGCGA
>CANFDS010000008.1 GCA_947445525.1 Actinomycetota bacterium
GCTGCTCGTCGCGCGCGGCCACGGCGACCTGGCCCTCGCGGTCGCCGGCGGCGCCGGCTGGGGCGCGCAGCCCCGCCTCGACGACCCGCGCATCGTGCGGCTCGGCTACGTCCCCGACGCGGAGCTTGCCCTGCTGTACCGCGACGCCGCCGTCTTCGCCTACCCGTCGCGCTTCGAGGGCTTCGGCATGCCGATCGTCGAGGCGATGGCGTGCGGGACACCAGTGGTCGCATCGGCGCATCCGTCCATGGACGAGGCCGCCGGCAGCGCCGCCCTGCGCGCCGACCCCGAGAGCGCCGAGGCCTGGGCCGACGCCATCGAGCGGGCGCTCGCCGGGCGCGAGGCGTTGCGGGCCGCCGGTCTGGCCCATGCGGCGGGCTTCACCTGGGCGGCGACCGGCCGCGCCTTCCTCGACGGCTACCGCGCCGCTGCCGCGCTGCGAGACTGAGGCCGTGCGCGTCGGCCTCGACGTCTCTCCGCTCCGCCTCACCCGCGCCGGCACGGCACGGGTCATCCAGACCCTGCAGGAGATCCCGCAGGAGCACGGCGACGTCGAGATCGTCCCGTTCGACTGGGGCGGCAGCGGCCGCCTCGCCGCCGCCACGCGCGACGCCTGGTGGTACCCGCATGCCCTGCCGCGTGCGGCCCGGCGCGCCCGCGTGGACGTGCTCCACTGCCCGAGCTTCCGCGGGCCGGTCGCGTCGCCCGTGCCGCTCGTCGTCACCGTGCACGACCTCGCGGTGCTGCGCCACCCCGAGCTCTTCAACCGCTGGACGCGCACGTACAGCCGTCGCTACGTGCCCCGCGTCGTGGCCGCGGCGCGGCTCGTCGTCGCCGTGTCCGAGTTCACGCGCGACGAGCTCGTCGAGGTGCTCGGCGCCTCCCCCGGCAAGGTGCGCGTCGTGCCGAACGCGGTGCCGGCGGGGTTCGGGCCGGACGGCCCCCGCGCCGAGGGCGACTACGTGCTCGCGGTAGGGACGCTGGAGCCGCGCAAGAACCTCGTCAGGCTTGCCCGCGCGGCCGAGCTGGCCGGTGTCGAGCTGCGTGTCGTCGGCGCCCGCGGCTGGGGTGGGGTCGAGCTGCCGGCGCACGTGCGGCTAGCAGGCCCGGTCGACGACGAGCAGCTCGCCGCGCTCTACCGGGGCGCCCGCTGTCTTGCCTACCCGTCGCTGTACGAGGGCTTCGGCATCCCGATCGTCGAGGCGATGGCCTGCGGCACCCCGGTCGTGACCAGCCGCGGTGGCGCGACCGAGGAGGTGGCGGGTGGCGCCGCCGTGCTCGTCGACCCGTTCGATCCGGCGGCGATCGCAGCCGGCATCCACGAGGCCGCGTCGCGCCATGACGCGCTGCGCGCCGCCGGGCTGGAGCGGGCGCGCGCCTTCACGCAGGAGCGCGTCGTCGAGGCGATGCTCGCCGTCTACCGCGAGGCCGCAGCGTGACCGCCGCCGACCCGCGCCCCCTCGTCGTGATCGACGCCGATGTCCTCGGCCGCCAGCGCACCGGCGACGAGACCTACGTCCATAACCTGCTGCGCGCGTTGCCCGCCGCGCCCGGCGCCGAGGCCCTGCGCTTCGCGGCCGTCACCCGCCGCCCCGACCTCGTGCCGCCCGGCGTCGAGGCAGTCGAGCTCGCGGCGCGCTCGCAGGAGTGGCGGATGGCGGTGACGCTGCCCCGGCTGCTGCGCCACCTGCGCCCCGCGCTCGCCCACTTCCAGTACGCGCTGCCGCTGCGCTGCCCGTGCCCCGCCGTCGTCACCATCCACGACCTCTCGTTCGAGCGCGACCCCGGGCTGATGTCGCTCGCCGACCGCTGCGTCTTCAAGCTCACGGTGCCGCACGCCGCGCGCCGGGCGCGCCGCGTGCTGACCGTCTCCGAGCGGACGCGCCACGACATCGAGGAGCTCTACGGCGTGCCCGCCGAGCGGATCGTCGTGACGCCGAACGGCGTCGATCCGGTGTTCACGCCGGCGCCTGCGCCCGCGCCCGACAGCCCAGCGCCCGCGCGCCCCTACCTGCTCTTCGTCGGCGCGATCCAGGAGCGCAAGGACCCGCTCGCCGCGCTCGCCGCCGCCGAGGCAGTGGGCCTGCCGCTCGTCGTCGTCGGCCCGGAGAAGGATCCGACGATCGCCGCCGAGCTCCGCCGCCGCGGCGCCGACCTCCGCGGCTACGTCGAGCGCGACGATCTCGCCGCGCTCTACCGCGGCGCCGCCGCGCTCGTCTTCCCGTCGCGCTTCGAGGGGTTCGGCCTGCCGCTGGTGGAGGCGATGGCGTGCGGGACGCCGGTGGTCGCGGTGCCCGAGCCGGCGCTGCTGGAGGTGGCAGGCGGCGCAGCCGTCTTCGTTCCTGCCGAGCAGCTTGCCGACGGCGTCCGCCGCGCCCTCGCCGAGCGCGACACCCTCGGCCCCGCCGGGCTCGAGCGCGCCCGCCACTTCAGCTGGGAGCGCACCGCCGCCCTCACCGTCGCCGTCTACCTCGAGGCGATCGGCCGATGAGCGCGGCCCCGCCCCGCGTCTCCGCCGTCGTCGTCTCGCACGGCCATGCCGCTCAGCTCGAGGCGGCTCTGCCCGCGCTCGCCGCGCAGGTGGCCGAGCTGATCGTCGTCGCCAACATCCCCGGCTCGGTGGGCGCCCTCCCGCCGGGCACCCGCGTCATCGAGAACCCGGCCCCGCTCGGCTTCGCCGCCAACGTCAACCGCGGCGTCGCCGCCGCCAGCCACCCCTTCGTGCTCGTCGCCAACCCGGATGCCGTCCCCGAGCCCGGCGCCGTTGCGCTCCTCCTCGACTTCGCCGTCGCGCATCCCCGCGCCGGCATCGTCGGGCCGCGCCTCGTCTTCCCCGACGGCAGCGCCCAGCCGTCGCGCCGTCGCTTCCCCACCGTCGCGGGCACGATCGTCAGGCGCACGCCGCTCCGCCTGCTGCTCGACCCCTGGAACCGGCAGCGCGGCCACTACCTGCTCGACGAGCACCCCACCGGGCCTGTCCCCGCCGACTGGATGCTCGGCGCCTTCCTCTTGCTGCGCCGCGAGCTGCTCGACGAGCTCGGCGGCCTCGACGCCGGCTTCCGCCTCTACGGCGAGGACATCGACCTCTGCTACCGCGCCATGCGCGCCGGCTGGGAACGCTGGTACGTGCCGGCCGCCGTCGCCACCCATGCCTATGACCGCCAGACCGACCGCCGCTTTCTCACCCGCCGCACGCTGTGGCACTGGCGCGGCATCCTCCGCTTCGTGCGCAAGCATCCCGAGCGGCTGCTCGCGCGCCGCTAGCGGCCGCAGCCGGCGCGGCTAGAACCCGGGCACGCGCTCCTCGCGGTCGGGCGCGGCCACCGTCGTGTAGGCGAACCCGGGCTGGATGCCGAGACTGCGCGTGTCGGACGCGCCGAACTGGCTCGGCGAGAACGTCTGGCTCTCGATCTCGACGCGGAACGGCGGCTTCGGCACCGGGATCGTGAACACCTTCTCGACTCCGCTGGCGGCGACCCAGGTGCGGGTGTGCACCACCTCGCCCAGCGCCGGCTGCTGATCGGGCCCGACGACGAGCGGGCCGACGCGCACCGTCACGTTGCCCGGCGCATTCGGCCCCGTCCAGCCCTTGCGCGACACCGTTACCTCGACGAAGCCGCCGCGATTCCCGGGCGTCGAGAAGCGGGAGTAGGCGGCCTTCGCAATGCAGTCGACCCCGTTGCAGGTGATCCAGCCGTCGCTCTCGACACCCGTCTCGGCGCTGCGCAGCCGCAGCGGCGGCGCGACCCGGATCAGGCGCAGCTTGATCGGAGGCGGCGCTGCCACGACCTCGCCGACGACATCGACGCCGCCACCGACCACCACGTAGGGGTAGGCCGGGTCGGGGTAGAGCTCGCCGGTCGGCTCTGCCAGGTCGGGGGTGAGGATCGGGCCGGGTTGGGGCGCGGTGCCGTCGAGGCTCCAGACCTGCTTCAGCGAGCGGTTCCAGAACTCGAGCTGGTGGATGCCGTTGGGATCGCGGATGCCCTGGCCG
This sequence comes from Actinomycetota bacterium, assembly GCA_947445525.1. Lineage (GTDB taxonomy): Bacteria > Actinomycetota > Thermoleophilia > Gaiellales > Gaiellaceae > CANFDS01. The sequence continues at coordinate 3,995 of CANFDS010000008.1, forward strand.
AGGAACAGCGAGGGCTGGCCGCCGGTGGCGTCGTCGAGCCAGGTGACGTTCGCCGGCAGGTCGCGCACGAAGTCGTTCGAGAAGGAGTTCGACGACGTTCCGGCCGAGACCCCGCCGGCGATGCCCCAGGCGACCGCGAGCAGGGCGGCGCCCCACGCGACACCCGGCAGCGCAGCCCGCGCCCGCCGGCCGCGCAGCACGCGCGGCGCCAGCGTCACCGCGCCGGCAATGCCGAGCATGCAGCACAGCAGCCATGTCGCGCCGGACACGTCGAGCGCCACCTGCCGGTTGAGCATCTGCAGGATCGCGAAGCCGTACGCCTCGAAGTAGAGGTGGAGCTGCATCTGGTACGGCGTCGTCACCAGCAGGTACGCGACGAAGCCGATCGAGGCGAGCAGCGGCAGCGTGCGCAGGCGGCGGCCGTGCAGCCACCAGGCGGTGCCGACCAGGAAGAGCGGCGTCACGTAGATCAGGTTCCGCTCCTCGGTGAGCGTCGAGAAGATCGTCGACAGGTACGCCGCCTTGATGCCGGCGTAGAGCGCGACGGAGAGGAGCCCGGCCACGAACACCGAGCGGAACGCGCGCAGCTCAGGCGTGCGCGCCTCGCCGCGCGGCCGGAAGAGCGATGCCAGGCCCACCACCACCGGCAGGATGCCGAGGCCGATGGTGAGTGCCCCGCCGGCCCACAGGCCGTACTCGATCAGCCGGCCCTTGTAGTAGCGCGTCGTGATCAGCCATTCGAGCGTGTAGCTGCCCAGAGCACCCGAGACGACGATGATGGCGAGCGCAACGAGGATGACGGCGCCCGCCACGTCCCACGGCGTCCAGTGGCTGCGCCAGGCGCGCACCCGCTCGCTCGACCAGGCGTACAGCAGCGCCGCCAGCACGAAGGCGACCGTCAGGGCACGCAGCTGGTCGCGCACCTGCGGCACCCCGATCGCTGCGAGCACGCCGCCCGCGATCCAGAGCGGCCGCCGCGTCGCGAGCGCCTTCGCGAACAGGAAGAAGGCGAGCGCCGCCGCCGGGTACGCGAACGGCTCCTCGAGCAGCTGCGACGAGTACGCGAGGGCCGGCACGCCGACCGCGCCGAGGGCCGCGAACAGCGCGTAGCGCGGCGGCACGATCGTCCGCGCCAGCCAGTACGTCGGGAATGCGGTCAACACCATCGCGGCGACGCCGATGTACTTGGCCAGGTCGTACGCCGTGCGCGTGTCGTGGACGAGCCAGGCCGGCGCCGTGAAGAAGGGCACGAGGCTCGTGAACTGGTACGGGACGCCGCGGCGTGCCGGGTGCCCGGTCTCGGCGATGGCGCGCGAGATCTGGGTCATCTCCAGCTCGTCGGTGAAGAGCCAGGGCGTCTTGTGCTCCCACGCCAGCCAGGCGTAGAGGAGCCCGATCGCGAGGACGCCGGCGAGCAGCGGCACCACGGCGAGAAAGCGGTCGAGCGCGACGGCGGAGGCCGGCGCGGCGCGGCTGGGAACGGCGGGCGCGGCGGCACGGCTCACGCGCGGAAGGGTAACCGATGGCCTCCCCGGCGACCCCGGTCGCCGTTACGATCGGCGGCGTGCGCACCGCCCTCGTCACCGGTTCGAGCGGCCTGATCGGCTCCGAGACGGTGGCCTTCCTCGACGCGCACGGCTGGCGCGTCCACGGCGTCGACAACAACATGCGCCGCGACTTCTTCGGCGAGGGCGGCGACACGACGTGGAACCTCGAGCGGCTGCGCGCCGCCACCCGGCGCTTCGAGCATCACGCGCTCGACGTGCGCGACCGCGACGGCGTTCGCCGGCTGCTCGCCGAGGTGCGGCCCGAGCTGATCGTCCACGCCGCCGCCCAGCCCTCGCACGACCTCGCCGCGTCGCGCCCGTTCGACGACTTCGAGGTGAACGCGGTCGGCACGCTCAACCTGCTCGAGGCCGCGCGCCACGAGGCACCCGAGGCCACCTTTGCCTTTCTCTCGACGAACAAGGTGTACGGCGACGCGCCCAACGAGATCGCCCTCGTCGAGCTCGCCACCCGCTGGGACTACGCCGATCCGGCCTATGCCGGCGGGATCGCCGAGACGATGCGGATCGACGCGACGATGCACTCGCTCTTCGGTGCCTCCAAGGCCGCGGCCGACCTGCTCGTGCAGGAGTACGGCCGCTACTTCGGCCTGCCGACGGTGTGCTTCCGCGGCGGCTGCCTGACCGGCCCGAACCACTCCGGCGTCGAGCTGCACGGCTTCCTCAACTACCTCGCGCGCGCCGTGCGTGACGGGCTCCCGTACCGGATCTACGGCTACAAGGGCAAGCAGGTGCGCGACAACATCCACTCGGTCGACGTCTGCCACGCGATCATGGCGTTCCACGAGCAGCCGCGGCCGGCCGCTGTCTACAACCTCGGCGGCGGGCGCGGCAACAGCGTCTCGATGCTAGAGGCAATCGCCCGCTTCGAGGAGCTGCTCGGCCGCACGCTCGCCTGGGAGTACGTCGACGAGCCCCGCCGCGGCGACCACATCTGCTACATCAGCGACCTCTCGCGTTTCCGGGCCGACTACCCCGGCTGGGAGCTGACGTACGGCCTTGAGGCGCTGCTGGCCGAGGTCGCCGGCGTCGCGCCCGGCCGCGGCTGAGCGGGGTCAGGGAGGCGGCGCGGGCAGCGGCCGAGCGGCGGCCCGGCTGCGGCGGCCTCAGCGCCCCGCGGCGGCGCGAAGCAGCGGCGCGATCCCCGCGGCAAAGTGCCCGGAGGTGAGACCCGACTCGACACGGGCACGGGCGGCCGCGCCCAGCCGGGCCGCGAGCGCCGGGTCGCCCAGCACGCGCGCGACGGCCTCGCGCAGCGCGGCCGGATCCTCGGGCGGCACGACGAGCGCCTCGACGCCGTCACGCACGTAGTCACGCGTGATGCCCCGGTCGCTGACGACGAGCGGCCGGCCCATCGCCATCGCCTCCAGCAGCGCCGTCAGGCCACCGCCCTCCGAGCCGTAGCGGTAGCCGTCACGGAACTGCGGCACCACGACGCAGCCGGCCCGTGCGTACGCCTCGCGCAGCTCCCCGATCGGCATGTCGCCGGCGGTGATCGCGGGCGGCAGCTCGAGCCCGGTGACGTTGCGCCGGTAGCCGGCGATGTGGGCGCGCACGCCCAGCGGGGCGACGGCCTCCACCAGCGTCCCGTAGTCGCGGGCGAGGTCCTTGCCGACGGCGAGCACGGCAGGGTCGGCGGGCGGGGCACCGCCCGCCTCCGTGCCGGGCCGCGGCCGGAACCACTCGTGATCGATGCCGAGCAGCACCGTGTGGACGCGGGCCGGGTCGAGCCCCACCTGCTCGATCAGCTGGAGCCGCTGCGACTCGCCCAGGCACACCACCGAGCGGGCCGCCCTGATGTTCGCCGCCAGCAGCCGTCGCCGTGCCGTGCCGGCCCGCTCGTGGATCAGGCAGAGCCCGTAGTTGACGACCACCACCGGCAGCCGCCGCACTCGCGCCACGAGCGGGAAGACGGCGGCGAGCGGCGTGAAGACCGCGTCTGCGTCGGTCAGCTCGAACGGCAGCAGCACCTCGCGCAGGTTCCAGGCGACGCGGTGTAGGGCCGTATCGCCCTTCACCCGGCGCGTCAGCCAGGGGTCGTGGAGAATGCCGTCGATCCCGTGCGGCGCTACGTGGTTCTGGCCGAGCAGCGTGGAGTCGGGCGCCTCGCCGCGCGCGACGGCAGCCGCCAGCTCGGCGCGAGGGTTGGGAAAGACGAAGGCGACGCGCAGTCGCGGCGCACCAGGTTCGGGGAGGACCACGCGCCGACGATAGCCGCTGCGACGGCCGCTCTATACTCCGCCAGCGATGCGCTCGCGGACAGTCCGCCGATCGGCCACCGCCGGCGGCATCTACCTCTCCGCGGTACTCGGCTTCCTCGGCCAGATCCTCGCTGCCCGCTGGCTGGGAGTCGAGGAGTACGGGCTGCTCGCGATCGTCATGGCGGTCACGGGGTTCGTCCAGTTGCTGTTCGACCTCACCGTCGAGGAGGCCGTCATCAAGTACGGGTTCCGCTACCAGGCGAGCGAGCAGTGGGGCAAGCTCCGCCGGCTGTACGCGCGGGCGCTGCGGATCAAGCTGCTGGGGAGCCTGATCGCCGGCGCCGCGATCGCCGCGTTCGCGCCCGCCGCCCACGCAGCCTTCGGGCACTCCAGCCTGCTGGTGCCGCTCCTCATCGCTGCCTCTCTGCCGCTCGCTGCGGCGCCGGAAGGGCTGGCAGGCACGGCGCTGCTGTTGAAGTCGCGCTACGACATCCGCTCGTACTTTCTCGTCGTCAGCATGGGCACGCGCTTGGTCGCACTCGCCATCGGCTCCCGCCACGGCATCACCGAGACGGTGCTGCTGCTCGTGGTCGCGCAGGCCGTCACCACCGTTCTGATCTCGGTTGCCGGGCTGAGGGTCTTCCGGGGCTTCCCGCAGGCGCCGCACGAGCCGCTCGGCGCCGATCGCGCCGAGATCGTGAGCTTCATCAAGCGGTCGGCGATCGCGTCCAGCGTGACCACCTTCCAGGGCGCCATCGCTCCGATCGTGCTCGGCATCGTGTCGAACCCCGTGCAGGTCGGGCTCTACCGGGTCGCGCTCGCGCCGCAGCAGGCGCTCGCCGCGATCAGCTCGCCGGTTCGCCTGATCCTGCTCACCGAGCAGACGCGCGACTGGGAGCGCGGAGACATCCGCACGGTGTTCGCGGGTGTCCGCCGGTTCACGATCGGCGCCGGGCTGCTGATGCTGGTGGCCGTGCCGCCGCTGCTCGTCTTCATGCCCGACATCGTCCGGCTCGTCTACTCCGACAAGTACGCGGGCGCGGGCAACGCGGCCCGGCTCGTGCTCGTCGCCTCGGCGCTGCTGTTCGTGATCGGCTGGGCGAAGTCGCTGCCGGTCTCGATCGGCCGGCCGGGCCTGCGGATCCTCACCCACGGCATCCAGGCGCTCGTGCTGATCCCGCTCACTGCGGTGTTCGGCCAGCTCTGGCAGGCGACCGGCGCGGCTGCCGCCCTCGCTGCTGCGGCGGGCGCCTTCGTCGCCGTCTGGGCGGTGCTGATCGTCCGGCTCAACCGCGAGCATCGCCATGTCCCGCCCGTCCCGCCGCCTGTCCCGCCCGCTGCCAGCGAGGAGACCGCATGAGCCGTACCGGCAAGTACGACGCCTTCGCCGGCGAGTTCACCGCGCACGAGTACGGCGACCCCGAGCGGTACTTCCGCCACCGTGCCGAGATCGTGCTGCGTCTGGGGCCGACGGTCGGCGCGGGCGAGCGGGTGGTCGACCTGGCCTGTGCCGACGGGAGCTTCGCGCTGCCGCTGATCGAGGCCGGGGTGGACTACACGGGAGTCGACCTGAGCGGCCCGATGGTGGAGGCTGCCCGCGAACGGCTCGGCGGCCGCGGCCGGGTCGAGCTCGGTGACCTCACGACGTGGGTGCCGCCGCAGCCCGTCGCGTTGACGACGTGCTTCCGCTCGCTCCACTTCGTCCCCGACCGGGAGGCCTGGTTCCGGCACCTTGCAGCGTTCACCGAGAAGAAGGTGGTGTTCGACGTCAGCCCGCGGCGGATCCCGCTGGCGACGCTGCGGCGGGAGGCTGCGGCAGCCGGCCTCGACCGCTTTGACATCCAGCCCTTCCTGCTGCCGCAGCACGGTCGTCTGCCGGCGCCGGCGGCGGCGACGCTGCGGCTGCTCGAGGCGACAGGGCCAGTCGCGCGGGCGCTGCTGCGGGTGCGGTTCGTGGCGATCTGCGCGGCGTCGCGGGGCTAGCGGTGGGTGCCGACGCCGCGCCCGGGCCTGCTTCCGCCGCCGCCGCACCCGGCGTGCCGGCACCCGCGACCGTGCTCGTCAGCGCCGCCGACGCTGCGTACGCGCTGCCGGCGGCACTCGCGCTGCTCAGCGCCGCGACCTCGTCGCCGTTGCGGCCGCCCTGCCTGCTGCTCGGCGTCGGGCTGAGCGCCGCGGCAGTGGCTGCAGTCGAGCGGGCCTTCGACCGTGCCGGCGTCTCGCTCACTGTCCGGCCTGCGCCCTTGCTCCCCGACGATGCGTCGCTCCCGGCCGGGCTCCCGGCCGCCGCCTGCGCCCGCCTCGCACTGCCCGCGGCCGCCGGCGACCTGGCCGCGCGGAGCCTCTACCTCGATGCCGACACGCTCACCACGGCGCCCGTCGACGAGCTCCTTGCTACCTCGCTCGGCGGCTTCCCGTTCGCGGCCGTCCCGGACTCCGCCATCGCGTCCGTCTCGCATTCACGGCTCGGGGTGAAGGGATGGGAGCGGCTGGGCATTTCCGCGGACGCGCCGTTCTTCAACTCGGGCGTCCTGCTCGTGGACAACCAGCGGTGGCACGACGAGCGCATCGGCGATCGCGCCTTTGAGCGGCTGCGAGAGGGTGAGACTGCGGCGTGGGAGCAGGGCGCCCTCAACGCTGCTGCGCCAGGCCGCTGGCTCGCGCTCGATGCGCACTGGAACGTCCAGGTACGCAACGCGTTCGAGCTGACGCTGGGCGGCTGGTCGCTGGCCAAGGGTGGCCTGCGTCCGCCGCAGCCGCCGGGCATCCTGCACTTCACCGGGCGCATCAAGCCGTGGCATGCCGACTACCCGCCGAACGCGGCGCAGGCCGGCTATCTCCACGCCTGGCGGCGGCTGCTGTTCGCTGTGGACGAGCCTCGCACCCGGGGTCGCGTCGCCTGGGCGGCGGCGCGGCTGGGCGGCCGCCTGGGCGATCGCGACGCCCCTCGCTGACCGGCCCTACCGGCTGCCGGCGACCGCGCCCAGCACGGTCTCACGCGCGACGTCGAGATCGCGGCGAACGAACTGGCAGGGCACGCCGGCCTGCTTGCAGGCGGCGACGATCGTGTCGAGGGTCTCGTGCGGCAGGTCGAGCGCGGTCACGAGCACCGCATCGGTCGTGAACCGGGCCAGCACGTCGGCGATGTCGCCGGTCGCGCCGACCACGGGCACGCCCAGGAGCCGCCGCCGCCGCAGGTCCGGATCGTCGTCGACGAACCCGATGACGAGCTCGCCGGGGGTCTCGCGCAGCTCGCGCACGAGGCTGCGTCCCTCGCGTCCCGCGCCCACGATCAGCGTGCGGTGTCGGGTGTCTCGGCCGCGCAGCGACGACAGCGTGTGCGCGAGGGCGCGCTCGCCGAAGCGCTCGGCCCCGACCATCACGGTGCAGAGGATGGCGTTGAGGACGAAGATCGACTTCGTCAGCCCGACGAACTCGAACGACGTGACGAGGAACAGGAAGGCGACGGCCTCCGAGATGACGACGGCGAGCAGGATCGCCACGGCGTCGCGGGAGCCTGCGTACCGCCACACGCGCCGGTAGATCCCGAACACCAGGAACGCCGCGAAGCGCGCCGCCAGGATCGCGGGCAGCGACACCATGAAGAGATGCCGCTGGTACGTCGTTCCCGAGCCGAGCACCAGCATGAAGTACGACACCGTGAACGCGGCCCCGACGACGACGAAGTCGATCAGCGTCTCGAGCAGCCGTGCGAGGTTGAGGACGAGCGGCCGTACCCGGTCGGCGCCCTCGGGGCTCGTCGCGTCGCGCTTGACGTCGCCCAGGAAGGTCGCGAACTGCACGAGCAGCACGAAGGTGATGAGCACGCCGACGAGCGTGATGCGGTTGTTGCCAGCGACGTTGTACGCGAGGCTCGTGCCGCCGAGCATCGCGGCGATCGCGCCGAGCAGGAGGACGGCCCGCTTCTCGCTGAGGCCGCGCTCGACGAGGCGGTGCGAGGTGTGGTCGCGGCCGCCCTGCGAGATCGGCCGCCGCTCGAGGATGCGCACCACCGTCACCAGCGTCGTGTCGAGGATCGGCACCGCGAGGATCAGCACGGGCAGCAGCAGCGTCGCGACTGTCGTCGACGCGACCTTGTTGCTCGTCACCAGCCCGAGCGTGGCCAGCGTGAAGCCGAGCATCTGGCTGCCCGAGTCGCCCATGAACACTGCCGCGCGTCGCCGCCAGCGGAGATTGAACGGCAGGAAGCCGAGGATACCGGCGAGCAGCGCCAGCGAGATCGCCAGGTTGATGTTGCTCGGGTGCACGGTGAGCGCGTCGAAGGCGAAGAACCCTGCCGCGATGGCGCCGAGCGAGCCGGCCAGGCCGTCCATGTTGTCGAGCAGGTTGAAGGCGTTGGTCATGCCGACGAGCCAGACGGTGGCGACGACGCCCGCAACGACCGTATTGCCGATGCTGCGCACCGTGTAGCCGGCGGACAGCACGGTGCCCACGGCGGCCAGCTGCAGGGCGATCTTCGCGACCGGCGGCAGCGAGAAGAGGTCGTCGATGAGGCCTGCCCCGAACAGGATCGCGCAGCCGACGACGACCGCGAACAGGCGCCAGCTCGGGTCGACGTAGCCCGACGCGATCGCCGCCCCGATCGCGACGACGAGGCCGGTGAAGATGCCGATCCCGCCGAACGTCGGCGTCGTCGTGGCGTGCCACCGATCGGCACGCGGCGTCGCGGCGAGCCGTTCGGTGAGGCGGGAGTGGAGCAGGAGCCAGATCGTCGCGGCTGCGACGGGCATTCCCGCGATGACGGCGATGGCGCTCAACAGGAGAAGGCTAGACGATCGGTGTTAGGAATCCGTGTTCGCCGGACGGGCTGGCCGCGGCTGCGGGCTGCCCACGGGCAGTGTGCCCGCGGCGGCGGTCATCAGGGCGTCGTCGCGGCCAGAAGGTAGCGGTCGAGCACCTCGGCGTAGCGCTTCTGGATGACGGCCCAGTCGCGCTCGGCGCCTGCCCGGGCGGAGCCGGCGGCGAGGGTGCGGCGACGCTCGGGATCGCCGGCGAGCGCGACGACCGCGTCGACGAACTCCGCGGGCGTGCCGGCCAGGATGCCGGCGCCCGTCGGGCCGATGTCGTCGCGCACCACGTCGTAGTCGTAGGCGACGACCGGCACACCGACGCCGAGGTAGTCGGCCAGCTTCGCCGCCTGGACGCCGGCGCCTGACGCGCGCGGGTAGAGGCCGACATCGAAGGCGGCGACGTAGGCGAGGTACTCGTCGCGTGGCTTGCGGCCGAAGAGGACGATGTCGGTGCGGCCGGCACAGCGCTCGCGCAGCCTGTCCCCGGCAGTTCCGACGAGCCAGAGCTCGCCGTTCGGGATGCACTCGCGGATGCCGTCCCACAGCTCCAGCAGGTGGTCGACGTTGTACATCAGGTCGCCGCCGCCGCGGTCGCCCGCCGAGAGATGGAACGACGCGTGATAGCCGACCACGAAGACGCCGCGCGCCTCCTTCTCGCGGATCAGCTCGTCGCGTCGTGACCTGTCGAGCGAGCCGAGCGGGACGGCCTGCGGGATCACCTCGTACGGTGTCGTCACGCCCAGCTCGGCGTAGCGTCGGCCGGCGCGGTCGCGAGTGACGAAGTACGCCTTGACGTTGGGCCGGTTGAGCAGGTCGACCTCGCGCGGCGAGTAGAGCACATCGTCCATCAACATGACGACGCTGCCGGGGAACCTCTCGATGTGCCCGGTGTCGGCGCTGAACAGCCCGCAGTAGCGGCCGGCAGCCCGCCGCAGCAGCCACGCCTCGAGCAGCGGCCGTGAGGTGCGGTAGGCACGCAGCAGCACACCGCGCAGGATGCGCCGCGCGGGGAAGACGATCAGGCAGGCGTCGACGCGCTGCATCCGCTCGATCAGCTCGGCCACGACGGGGTTGTTGTGCCCCCGGAACCACATCGAGTAGAGGAGGATCCGGTCGGGGGCCGGCCGTGGGCCGAGCACGAGCCGGATAACGCTGACGCGGCGCACCGCGGCGAGTCTAGCGAAAAGCCTGCCGAGACTCCCTCGCCGCGACCGGCCGACCCGCGAGCCGCCTAGACTCACGGGCGTGTCGGTGTACCTCGACCTCTTCCGCTACCGCGAGCTGTTCCTCAACCTCTTCCGCCGCGACCTCAAGGCCAAGTACAAGGGGTCGCTGCTGGGCGTCGCCTGGTCGCTCGCGCACCCGCTGATGCTGATGGGGATCTACCTGCTCGTCTTCTCGGTGCTGTGGCGCGCGGTCGGCAACATCGACCACTACCCGCTCTATCTGCTGTCGGGCCTGGCGATCTGGGTGCTGCTGGCTGCGTCGCTGAACAACGCCGCCCGCTCGCTGCTGGACATGGCCGAGCTGATCAAGAAGGTGCGCTTCCCACGCCAGCTCGTGCCGCTCTCGGTGGTGGCGTCGCAGCTGCCGAGCTTCGCCGCGATGCTCGTCGCGCTGTTCGCGCTGAACCTGACGATCCTGCCGCGGGTGCGCGCCACCATCTGGCTGGCGCTGCCACTCTCGCTGCTCGTCATCTGCTTCGTGGCGGGCCTGGCGCTGGCGATCGCGTCGGCGAACGTCGTCTTCCGCGATGTCGAGCACATCACCCAGGCGGTGCTGTTGCCGTGGTTCTTCCTGACTCCGCTCGTCTACTCGCTCGACACCCTCCCGGGCGGGCTCGCCCGGCACCACACGCTCAAGGAGATCCTGCGCTGGGGCAATCCGGCGACCCCGGTGATCGAGGCCTTTCGACGGCCGCTCTACGCGGGCGAGCTGCCGCACCTGTGGGACGTCGTCTACCTGGCGGGCGCGGCAGTCGCGGCGCTCGCGCTGGGCGCCTGGGTGTTCCGGCGCGTCGACGATCGCATCGCGGTCGAGCTCTAGGCCGGGCCAGGGCCAGGGCCGGGGCCAGGCGCGCCGCGGCCGCCGCCGGGCGGGCCACCACGGCGGCAGAGGATGTGGCCCTCGCCGAGCTCCGCGAGCGGGGGCAGCGGGCGCAGGCTCTCGTCCACCGGGTCGATCGCCTGGAGCGTGAAGCCCAGCCCCTCGAGCAGCCCGACGAGCGCGGCGGGGTCGCTGCCGGCCGCGCGCAGCGCCGCCGGGTTCAGCTCGACGAACAGGACGATCTGGGGGCACTCGGCCAGCGTTCGCTGCATGCCCGCCAGGACGAGCCGCTCGGCCCCTTCGACGTTGAGCTTGACGAGCAGGGACGCGGGCGCCACGGGGAGCGCCTCGTCGACCGAGGTGAGCTCGACGTCGAGCAGGCGTGACGGGCCGACATCGGTGCGGTCGGCGATCGAGCCGGAGATCGTGCCGCGGCTCTGCACGAAGCTGGTGTGGCCGGCGCGGTCGGCGATCGCCTTCGAGATCACCTCGACCGTCGTGGCGCGGGCGAGACGGACGTTGGCGCGCAGCGCGGCGAGGTTGTACGGGTCGGGCTCGCAGGCGAGGACGCGGCCGGTGGGGCCGGCGGCCCGCGCTGCGATCAGCGTGTAGATGCCGATGTGCGCGCCGCCGTCGATCACGGTCATCCCCGGCCTGACCGTCTGGGCGAGGAGCTGCTGGTAGCCGCCGGCGCCGGGGCGCGCGACGTCGGCGAGAAAGCTGCGGTGGCGGAGGAAGCCGCGCACCTCGATCCCGTTCGACCGCGCGCGCAGCGGCGGCCGCCCCAACCGGACGAGCGGGGCGTCGATCGCGTCGCGGAGCGCGCCGAGCGGCCTGCCCAGGCCCGCCGATCGGGCCGCGCGAGCGGCCCGGCCCAGCACGGCGACGGCTCCTGCGCTCACGGCCGTACCCTACGCCGCGAGAGCTGGATCCGCGCGTCGTAGACCCAGGGCTCGCCGCCAAGGGCGCGCACGGCGGGCAGCCCCCCGACCGGCGCCGACTCCTCCACCTCGACCCCCGCCAGCACGGACGCGCACAGCAGCGGGTGTGCGAAGCCGGGGTTGCGGCCACCGCCAGGCGCCCACGGCGCGAGCTCGGCGGCCTGGCGGCGCAGCGGCCCCGCAGGCGCCTCGATCGAGCCACCCACAACGCCGTAGCCCTCCTGGTGCGCATCGAGCACGCGGCGGGCCCAGTCGGACGCCGGCGTCACCCCGGGCGCGAGCCGTGCGACCGCAGCGGCCTCCCCCGGCGGCACGATCGCCTCGGGCTCGTCCTGCGCGGCCAGCGCGCCCGCGTCGGCGTCGACGACCCCGAGCCGCCGCTCGCAGCGCGACGTCACCTCCACGTCCAGCTCCGGCGCGTAGCTGCCGACCTCGGCAAACCAGCGCTTGCCCTCATCCACCAGGTCGAACGCCAGCCGGTAGCGGCCCGGGGGCATCACGGTGCGCACCGCGAGCTCGAGCTCGATGCGGCCACCCGGCGGCACCTCGTGCAGCAGCTCGGTGCGCAGGCCGTCCCACAGCAGCGCGTTCCCCAGCGAGTCGAGCCAGTGGTAGCTCGCCTTGACCCCGCGCGACCCCGCCTGCGGCCGCCATGTGGCCAGCCCGGCGTTCTCGATCGCCACGCGCGCCACTCCGATTGCGCCCGCGCGCTGCGGCGCCAGCTCCACGGCGAGCCACCGCACCGAGAGCGGGCCGGCAGTCACGGGGTGGTCGCCGACGGTCTCCATCGTCGCGGCAGTCTAGGCCGCGGGCCTGTTGCCCCCGCCGCTGCCCTCGCGTTCGCCCTCGCCGGTGCGCATTCCGTGACAGCCCCGTGAGAGGGTGGTGAAGCGGCTGCGTGCAGTACAGGAACGCCGTCGCGCGGCCGATATCAGGAGGGCGAGCAATGCGGACGACGGCGCGCCCCAGATGAGGTCGGTGCTCGAGCACCTGACGGCAGTCCACTGGACTGCGCTGGCCGTCGCTGTCGCGCTCCAGGTCGCGAAGCTCACCGCTCGCAGCCGCGCCTGGCATAACCTGTTGCTCGCCGCCTTCCCCGCCAGCGGGCTCCGCTGGCGGTCGACTGCGGCGGCGGTGTTCCTCAGCGCGGGTGCCAACACGACCGCGCCGGCACGGCTCGGCGACGTCCTCAAGGTGGCGGTCGTGCGGCGCGGGCTGGGTGGGCGCTGCTGCCTCCCCACGGTCGGCGCGACGATGCTCGTCGAGGCTGCCGCCGACGCGGTGCTGGCCGCAGCCCTCGTTGGCGGCGTCGTCCTGTCGGGGCGGCTGGTCGAGCCGGACGCCGTCGGGCGCGCGGTCGGCGGGCTCGTCGAGCAGCCGCTGGTCGCGGTAGGGATCGGGCTCGGCGGGTGCGCGCTCGTGGTCGTCGTGGCCCTGCTCGTGCGCGGCCGCGCGGCCGCTGCCAGGCGCTTCCTCGAAGGGGTGCGGCGCGGCCTTGCCGGGCTGTGCGATCCGCGCTGGTACCTCACCCAGATCCTCTCGTGGCAGGTGCTGTCGTGGCTCCTGCGCGTCGGCTGCGTCTTCTTCGCGTTACGCGCATTCGGCATCGAGGCGACCCCTGTGCTGGCGCTGCTCGTCGTCTCGGCGCAGATCCTCTCGGGTGTGGTGCCGGTGGCCGGCGGGGCCGGGGTGCAACAGGCGCTCGTCGTGGTCGCGCTCAGCGGGCACGCGTCGGTGGGCGCCGCCGTCGGGTTCAGCGTCGGCCTTCAGGCGCTGGTGGTGCTGACCAACCTGACGCTCGCCGGGGCCGTCGTGGCGATCACGCTGCCGCGGCTCGGGGTCGGCGGGCTGCGGGCGCTTGCGGTGTGGCGGCCGGTGCCGGTGCCGGAGCCGGTCGCTGCGCTGACCGAGCCGGCAGGGGCCTGACGCTAACCCTCTCCGCCCGTCGTTGGCGAGCGGCCTGGCTACTCTAGGTGGCGTGACTGGCGCCCCCTTCGCCCCCGGCGCCGACGCGCCCCTCCTCGTCCGCGCGGCCTGCCGGCAGGTCACCGAGCGCACGCCCGTATGGTTCATGCGCCAGGCCGGCCGCTCGCTGCCCGAGTACCGCAAGCTGCGCGAGGGCCGCACGCTCTTCGAGACGTGCGCGGTGCCCGAGCTGTGCGCCGAGGTGACGCTGCAGCCGGTGCGCCGCCACGATGTCGACGCGGCCGTGATGTTCGCCGACATCATGTCGCCCGTTCTCGGCATGGGCATCGACGTGCAGCTGGTCGAGAACGTCGGTCCCGTCGTCGCCGAGCCGCTGCGAACCGCCGCCAACCTCGCCCGCATCACGCAGAGCGATCCGGCCGACTACGCCGCCGGCATCCTCGGTGCGATCCGCATCGTCCGCAGCGAGCTGCGCCCCGACCAGGCCGTCGTCGGCTTTTGCGGCGGCCCGTTCACCGTTGCCGGCTACCTGATCGAGGGGAGGCCGAGCCGCGACTTCCTCAACGTGAAGCGGATGATGTATGGCGATCCAGCGACGTGGCACGCCCTGATGACCGCCCTGGCCGACTGCTTCGCGCCGTACGTGCAGGCGCAGGTCGCCGCCGGCGCCGACGTCATCCAGCTCTTCGACTCGTGGGTGGGGAACCTGAGCGTCGGCGACTACGAGGAGTTCGTCGCGCCCTACTCGGCGCGCATTCTGGCGGCGGTGCGTGAGGTCGGGGTGCCGTCGATCCACTTCGGCACGGGTACTGCCCACTTGCTGCGGTCGCTGGCGGCCGCGGGCGGCGACGTGATCGGCCTCGACTGGCGCATCCCGCTCGACCGCGGCTGGGCCGAGGTGCCCGGTCGCGCCGTGCAGGGCAATCTCGACTCGACCCTGCTGCTCGCCCCCTGGGAGCGCCTGCAGGCCGGCGCCCGCGACGTGCTCGAGCGCGCGCACGGCCGGCCGGGCCACATCTTCAACCTCGGCCACGGCGTCCTGCCGCCGACGGATCCCGACCAGATCACCCGGCTGGCGGCGTTTGTGCGGGAGTACGGGCAGAGCTAGACTCCGTACATCCTCAGGATTGAAAGGGCGACACCATGCGTCAGGCAGCTTGGACATCTCTTCTTGGACTCGCACTCGGGCTGGTGTTCGCCTGTGCCGCTCCCGCCCTGGCGGCGACGAGCGGGGCACGCTCCGGGCAGGAGCAGGGCCAGGGGCAAGGCCAGGGCCAGGGGCAGGGCCAGGGCCAGGGGCAGGGGCAGGGCCAGGGGCAGGGGCAGGGGCAGGGCCAGGGGCAGGGGCAGGGGCAGGGGCAGAGCCAGGTGGACGGCACCCAGGCCTGCCTGACCAAGCAGTTCGTTCAGAAGAAGCTGAAGCAGCTCCTCGCGGGCGCGCCGTACAACGGCACCGACGCCGTCAAGTTCAAGGCGTGTGGTCTCACCGGGCCGCAGGCGATGGCGCTGCTCCAGAAGGTCGGCAAAGGCAACACGCAGGGCCAGACGCAGGGCGGCGGCAACGGTAGCCAGGGCAAAAGCCAGCCGAGCGGCGGCTCGCAGAGTGGATCCATGTCCGACCGGATGAGCGGCGGCGGCCGCTGCGTGGGCAAGGGCGGCAAGCTGACCGCACCGCTCGTTGATGCCTCGAAGCTCGCCTACATCTACCCGTACGGCGGCATGATCCTGGCCCACATCACGCCGGTCGACCATACGTACTTCTACTACCCGCAGGACTCGCAGACGCCGGCTCCTGCAGGCTCCTACCTCGTCACGTCGCCCGCGAACGGCACGATCGTTGCGGTCGGAAAGCTCGACAGCGACTACCGCCTCATGCTCGAGGTCAGCTGCGACGTCTACGTCATCCTGATCCACGTCCAGGAGCTGAAGGGCCCGCTCGCCAAGTACAGCAGCCTCGGTCGCGGCCAGTCGGCCGGCGATCGTGTGACGGTGAAGGCCGGCGAGCTGATCGCCGACGACAGCGCCTCTCCCGGCTTCGACTTCTCCGTCCACGACGGCCGGGTCACGCTGAAGGGCCTCAACGCCGCGGCCTACGCCTCCACCGAGAACTGGAAGGTGCACACGGTCGACCCGGCCGCGTACTGGACACCGTCGATCTGGGCGGGCTACGCGGCCAAGCTGCTGCGCACCGCGGCGCCGCGCGTCGGCAAGCTCGACTACGACGTCGCCGGCACGGCCAGCGGCAACTGGTTCCAGCAGGGCACCAACGGCTACCAGGGCCTGCAGACCCAGCCCAAGCTCGTCAAGCCCAGCGACATGCGCGGCTACTGGGACGGCCATCTGGCCCTCGCCAAGGATCCTGTTGACCCCAGCGCCATCGTCATCTCGACGGGCGACTACGACGGCTGCGCCTGCCAGTTCGCGGTGGTCGGCAACACGCCCGCGCCCGAGAAGGTGACGGCCGCGAGCGGCATCGCCGTCTACGCCCTCGCCGAGCGCGAGCTGATCGACCCGAAGACCGGCCAGCCGATCGCCGACACGCGCAAGCCGCCCATCGGCTACAAGGTGCGTCCCCACAACGAGGTCGCGGGCCTGATCGCCGTCCGCGTCAACAAGGACGCCACGCTGACGGTCGAGAAGCTGCCCGGCGTCACCGATCCCAAGCTGTTCACCGGCTTCGGCGCGAACGCCAAGACGTACGTGCGCTAGAAGACGCGCCCGGTCGGGGCATGGCCTTCTCCAGCGTGGCCGAATCTGCGACTTTCGCGGCGGCGTGTCGTCGGGTACCACTCCGCTCTGCGGATGGACAAGGAGCTGCGCAAGATCATCAAGCGGATCGAGGCCAACGGCTTCGTCGTCGTCCCGGGCGGGAAGCACTTCAAGGTGCAGGACGCGGCCGGGAACACCGTCTACACCCTTCCGGGCACTCCGTCCGGCCAGGTGTGGCGAGTACGATTGCTCTCCGAACTCCGGAAGCGAGGGATCATCGAGTGAACACGTATGCGCTTGAGATCGTCACGGTGCCAGGCTCTGCCGATCCGGCCTTCCTCGACCGGCTTGCCGCTGCCGCCTACGCCGTTCCCGCGCTCCGCAACCTGCACATGGGGCTGAACGACGACGCCTCCGTGACGGCAATCTTCGACCTTGACGCCGACGGCCCACTCGCTGCTGCCGAGCTGGGAGTGCAGCTCTTCTCCGCGGTGATCGCCGCTGCAAAGCCGCTCGAGCACGGCCGCGACTCCGCCGTCGAGCGCTTCGGGGTGTCGTCGGTCACGGGGCGCGACCTCGCGCCGGCCTAGGGCCGTCCCCGGTACCCTCGCCCCATGACCGTTCCCGCGGGCGCGATCCGCATCGAGCACGTTTCGCGGCGCTTCCGCGTCCACGACAAGGCGACCCGCTCGCTCAAAGAGCTGGCGGTCAGCCTCGGCCGCGACACCGGCCGGGACGTGCAGGCACTCACGGATGTGTCCTTCGCGGTCGAGCCGGGCGAGGCGGTGGCGCTCGTCGGGCGCAACGGCTCCGGCAAGTCGACCCTGCTGCGCATCGTCAGCGGCATCATCCAGCCGTCCAGCGGCCGGGTCGAGGTGGGCGGGCGCGTCGGCTCGCTGCTCGAGCTCGGCGCCGGCTTCCATCCCGAGTTCAGCGGGCGCGAGAACGTCTACCTCAACGGCTCGATCCACGGCCTGTCGCGCCGCACGATCGACGAGGCGATGGACGAGATCGTCGCCTTCGCCGAGCTCGAGCGCTTCATCGACCTGCCCGTGCGCACCTACTCGTCGGGGATGGTGATGCGCCTCGGCTTCGCTGTGGCCGCGCACATCCAGGCCGACATCCTGCTGCTGGACGAGGTGTTCGCCGTCGGTGACGAGGAGTTCCAGCGCAAGTGCTTCCGCAAGGTTGTCGAGTTCAAGCAGCGGGGCGGCACCATCGTCTTCGTCTCGCACGACGCGGCCGCCGTCGAGCGACTCTGCGAGCGCGCCGTGCTGCTGCGCCAGGGCGAGGTCGTGATCGACGGCAACGCCCAGGCGGCGCTCACCGTCTACCAGCAGCAGCTCGCCGCCGAGCGCAACCCCGCGGAAGCTGCCGCCGGCCTGCGCGAGTGGGGCAGCGGCGAGGCGCACATCCGCGCGGTGCGCGTGCTTGGCGCCGAGGGCGAGGAGCGCAAGGCGTTCCTGGCCGGAGAGCCTGCCGTGATCGAGGTGCGCGTCGAGACCGAGCAGGCTCTGCCAGCGCCGTGGCTCTCGTACGAGCTGCACGACGAGACCGGCCTCCTGCTCGCTGCGGGGGGAGAGGACACGGCGCGGCTCGGCTGGCGCGAGGAGTCGGGCGAGCGGCTGCTGCGGCTCGCGGTCGACCGCCTCCCGGTGGCCGACGGCGTCTTCCGCCTCCGCTTCGGCCTGGCCGCCGGCGAGGGCGGCTCCTGGTACCACCTGCTCGACGACGCGGTCGAGTTCGTCGTACACCCGGCGAGCGACGGCAAGGGCGCACTCCGCCTGGAAGGAAGCTGGTCGATGCAGGAGATCGCCGCCGGCGGGGGAAATCCCCACTGATGACCGTTCGCACCTGTGACGACTGGCCCAGGCTGATGGAGATCGCTCCCGACCTCCAGTTCAAGCACTACACCGTCGACGAGGCGAAGCTGCCCAGCGACGCACTGGCTGCGATGCCGGCCTGCCCGCTCGACCAGCTGGAGATCTGCTGCGACCTCGAGCACAACGTCTTCAACGCCGAGCACACCGACGCGCGGGTCGCCGACGCGCTGCGCCAGAGCCACTGGTTCGAGCTGCACGAGTGGGTCACCACGGGCCCTGGCTCCGTGCAGCGCGGCCGCTTCTAGCGTCCGCCGGGGCGCCTACCGCGCCCGCTGGCCCGACGCAGCCAGCAGCGTGAGGAACGCGCGCGGCGTCAGCACGGGCGGGCGCGGCTCGGCGAGGCCGTGCAGGTGTGCGTCACCGGCGACGAGCACGTCGCAGCGGGCGGCGCGGGCGAGCGCGACGAGGTAGTCGTCCTTCGGATCGGGAGTGAGGCCCGGCTGCGGCGGCGGGTCGTCGAAGAGGTCGGCCTCGTGGACGACCAGGCTGCGCAGCCGCGCGACATCCTCAAGGTCGATCGTCGCGGCGAACGTTGGCCGCTTCACGACGTCGTTCAGCTCGGCGAGCCAGGCCGGGGAGGCGATCAGGTCGTAGTCGCCGTCCTTCCATCGTGCGAGGCACTGCGCGGCCGTTCGACCCGGGCTCAGGAGGCCGGAGACGACCACGCCGATGTCGATGACGACGCGCAGCAGGGCCTAGCGCCCCTCGCGGCTCGCGTGGAGCTCGGCGTAGACGATCTCCATGACCGCTTCCTCGCTCAGGTGCTTGAACTCGCTCTTCTCCTGGATCCGCTCGATCACGCCGAAGCCGAGGTAGTCGCGCAGCGCGTCCTCGACGACCTCGGAGTCACGCTTGCCCTTGCGTGCCGCCGAGATGCGGGCAGCGCGGAGCACCTCGTCGTCGATGGAGAGTGTCACCCGGGTCTTCGTCATGAGCGTACTATAGTGCAACTGTGCAATCGTGTAAATACACTACCAGGGGCCGCTGCCCGTTCCCCGCCTGGCAGGTACCCTCTCTCGTCCCATGGCGACGATCGTCGTTCCGTTCCGCGGCCCCGGCGGCAAGCAGCGACTCGCAGCGGTCTCGGACGATGTCCGGGCAGCGATCGCGCATGCCATGCTCGGCGACGTCCTGGAGGCCTGCCTGGCCTCGGCCCCGACCGTCGTCGTGACGAACGACCGGCAGGCGCGTGACCTTGCCGAGGAGATGGGCGCCCGCACGGTGGGCGACCCCGGCGGCGGCCAGGGTGCGGCGGTCTCGTCGGCGCTCGCGGCCCTCGGCCAGGGCGTCGCGCTGATCGTCAACGCCGACCTGCCCTGCGCCGAGCCTGCCGACCTGCTGGCGCTCGCGTGCGCGGTGCCCGCCGGCGGCATGGCCCTCGTCGAGGCGTCCGACGGCACGACGAACGCGCTCGGCCTCTCACGGCCCGACCTCTTCGCACCGCTGTACGGCCCCGACAGCGCCGGCCGTTTCCGCGCCCATGCCGCCGCGCTCGGCGCCGCGGTGGTCTCGGTCGACCTGCCGAACCTCCACACCGACGTCGACACGATGGAGCAGCTCGAGCTGCTGCGCGGCAGGGTCGGCTGGCGTACCCGCTCGACCCTGGCAGCGGTGCCGTCGTGAGGCCGGTCGCGTGAAGGTCACCGTCCTCTCCGGCGGAGTCGGCGGCGCGCGCTTCCTGCGTGGCCTGATCGACGTCCTGCCGCAGAGCGACATCACCGTGGTCGGCAATGTGGGCGACGACCTCGAGCTGCTCGGCCTGCACGTCTCGCCCGACATCGACACGGTGCTCTACACCCTCTCGGGAGCCGGCGATGCCGAGCGCGGCTGGGGCCGGGCCGACGAGAGCTGGCGCGCACTCGACACGGTCGCGCAGCTCGGCGGCGACACCTGGTTCCTGCTCGGTGATCGCGACATCGGCCTGCATCTCTTCCGCACCGAGGCGCTGCGCGGCGGCCAGCCGCTGTCGGCCGTGATGGCGCGCATCGCCCGCGGCTTCGGCCTCGAGCTGGCGCTGCTGCCCGCCACCGACGACGCGCTGCGCACCTGGGTCGACACGCCCGCCGGCAGCTTCCCGTTCCAGCAGTGGTTCGTCGCGCGCCGCTTCGAGGACGAGGTCGACGGGATCCGCTACGTCGGCGCGGCGGAGGCCCGCCCGGCGCCCGGTGTGATCGCCGCGATCGAGAGCGCCGACCTCCTGCTGATCACGCCGAGCAACCCGTACGTCTCGATCGAGCCGATCCTCGCCGTCGAGGCGATCCGCACCGCGGTGCTCGCCCGCACCGTCCCGTGCGTCGCGGTCAGCCCGCTGATCGGTGGCAAGGCCGTGAAGGGCCCCGCCGACCGGATGCTGCTGCGCCTCGCCGGCGGCACCACCGCCCCCCACGTCGCGCGCTGCTACACCGGCCTGATCGACGCGCTCGTGCTCGACGAGGCCGACGCCGACGACGCGCCGGCCGTGGCCGCGCTCGGCGTCACACCCGTCGTCACGCGCACGCTGATGCGCGACCCGGACACGCGGCGCGCCCTCGCCGAGGCCGCGCTCGGCGCGACCGGCTCCGTTTTCTAGGCACACAACACAGGAGGCACGCAGTGAGGGTCGGGATTCTCGGTGGAACGGGCGACTTCGGTCGGTCCCTGGCTGTACGTCTGGTCGAGGCCGGGGTGGACGTCGTCGTCGGCTCGCGCGATGCCGAGAAGGCTGCCGCGACCGCTGCCGAGCTCGGCGCCGTCGCCGGCCGCACCAACGCCGACGCCGCCCGCGACTGCGAGATCGCGGTGCTCGCCGTGAACGCGTCCGCCGCGCTCGACACTGCGCGCGACCTGGCCGCCGCTCTGGGCACGACGCCGCTGCTGTGCGTCGCCGCCGAGCTCTCCTTTGGCAAGGACGGCGTCAAGCCGACGACCGAGGCGCTGTCGCTCGCCGAGCGCGTGCAGGCCGTCGTCCAGGCCCCCGTCGCCGCCGGCCTCCACTCGTTGAGCGCCCGCAACCTCGGCGGCGACGACGCCCCCGAGGAGGACACGCTCGTCTGCGGCGACAACGCCGAAGCCAAGGCGCTCGCCATCGAGCTCGCCGGGAAGCTCGTCTCCGGCCGCGCGATCGACGCCGGCCCGCTCGCCTCGGCCCGTGCGCTCGAGGGCATGACCGCGGTGATTATCAACATCAACAAGAAGTACAAGGCCCACGCCGGGGTCACGATCGCCGGCCTCCACTAGGTCGACCCGTGACCGAGGGCACCCGCCCCACCCGCACTGCGCCCGCCGAGGACCTGCGCGCCTTCGCGCTGCGCGGCATTCCCGAGCTGTGTGAGGGCGACGACCTGGCGGCGCTGATCGTCGCGGCAGCGACGCGGGCGGGCCGCCACCTCGAGGACGGCGACGTGGTGGTGGTGGCGCAGAAGGCGGTGTCGAAGGTGGAGGGCCGCGTCGTCGCGCTCGCCGACGTCGAGGCGTCACCGCGTGCCGTCGAGATCGCCACCTCCGGCGAGCAGCAGGAGGATCCCCGCCGCATCCAGGCGATCCTCGACGAGACCGCCGAGGTGGTGCGGGTGCGGCCACCGCTCGTCATCTCGGAGACGCGGCACGGCTTCGTGTGCGCGTCGGCGGGGGTAGATGCGTCGAACACGGGCGGGCAGGAGCGGCTTGTGCTGCTGCCGCTCGATCCTGACGCGTCGGCGCGGGCGCTGCGCGATCGGCTGCAGGAGCTGACGGGCCGGACCGTCGGCGTCATCGTCACCGACTCGTTCGGGCGCGCCTGGCGCACCGGCACCACCGACGTCGCGATCGGCTGCGCCGGCATCCGCCCGCTCGTCGACTGGCACGGCCACACCGACAGCGACGGTTACGTGCTGCACGCCACCACGATCGCCGTCGCCGACGAGATCGCGGGCGCCGCCGAGCTGGTGCGTGGCAAGCTCGACGCGGCGCCGGTGGCGGTCGTGCGTGGCCTCGACGTCGCCGGCGACGGCACGGCGCAGGAGCTCGTGATGCCGAAGGGTCGCGACCTCTTCCGGTAGACGGGCGGGCGGGCGCCGCTGCGTCGGGCGGGCGAGCGTATCCTCCCCTCCATGAGCAGCTTCGTCATGCGCATAGACGACGTCCCGACTTTCGAGCGCGGCGTCGCCCCCGTCACCGGTGTCTGGTCGGATCCCGCCAGGGCCGCCGGCACCGTCACCTGCGGCATGCGCCGCATCCGCTGCACCTCCGGCAACCGCACCACGCCCGTCCACATGGAGGGCGCCGATGAGGAGATCTTCTTCGTCCTCGGCGGTAGCGGCCTCTCCTGGCAGGACGGCAAGACCTACGAGCTCCGCACGGGCGACGTCGTCGTCCACCGCCGCCGCGAGGAAGCGCACACCGTGATCGCCGGGCCCGACGGGATCGACGTGCTCGCCTACGGCACCCGTTACTGGCGCGGCGGCGCGCTGCTGCCGCGGGTCGGGGTCGCGTGGCAGTACCCCGCCTGGTTCGCGGTCGAGCAGGGCCCCGACCCGTTCACGCGCGAGGCCGCGGTGGGCGAGCTGGACGTGCCCGCGCCGTCCCCGCGCAAGGCGACGATCCGCAACCTCGACGAGGTCGCCTGGGAGCAGAGCGGCAACGCCGACCGTGGTGGCGGCTCGGCTTACTCGTGGCGCAACATGGGCTGCGCCTGTGGCTCGGTCGAGACCGGGCTGCGCCACTTCACGATCCCCGCCGACAAGCTCGGCCCGCCGCCGCACTGCCACGCTGCCGAGGAGGAGATCTTCCTGGTGCTCGCCGGTGACGGCACCCTCTGGCTCGGCGACGAGCGACTGCCGGTGCGCGAGGGACACCTCGTGGCGCGGCCGGCCGGCACCCGGGTCGCGCATGCGTTCGAGGCGGGCGCGTCCGGTCTGGAGTTGCTCGCCTACGGCACGCGCGACCCCAACGACATCGTCTACTACCCGCGCTCGAACAAGGTCTACCTCCGCGGCATCGGCGTCATCGCACGGCTCGAGCAGCTCGACTACTGGGATGGCGAGCCGTAGCCGTGCATGACGCCGCCGGCTCTGGCGCCCGCCTCTCGCTCGACGTCGTCGACGGCGACATCGCCGCCCTGGCCGTGGACGCCGTCGTCAACGCCGCGAACGACCACCTCTGGATGGGGTCGGGCGTGGCGGGCGCGCTCAAGCGCGCCGGCGGCGAGGAGATCGAGCGGGAGGCGCTGGCAAAGGGGCCGATCCCGGTCGGCACGGCGGTCGTGACGCGCGGCCACCGGCTGCCGGCGCCGTGGGTCATCCACGCTGCCGTGATGGGCCAGGACCTGCGCACCGACGAGGACCTGATCCGCCGGGCCACGAGGGAGTCGCTCGAGATCGCCGACCGCCTCGGCTGCGCCTCGCTGGCGCTGCCGGCCTTCGGCACCGGGGTGGGCGGCTTCCCGCTGGCCGAGTGCGCCGCGCACATGGCCGACGTCGCGGCACGGCACGAGCCGCGGTCGCTGCGGCGCATCGTGTTCGCCGTGCGTGGCGAGGAGGCGCGGGTCGCGTTCGCCGTCGCCGTCGCCGCTGTGATCGCCGACCCGCCGCGACGACGCGAGGGCGCCGGCGAGGTCGACCTGCACGACGACTGACGGGCTGTGGCGGCTGCCGCGACGCCGGGTGCCGCGACGGCGCCTGCCGCGCCGGGCCCTGCTGGCCTCGCCCTACGGCAGCGACCGGGTGGCGCGCCAGGCGCGCTCGGCGGCCGCCTCCGCACGCTCGGACGCCCAGCGGGCGCGCGCGACCGCCGGATTGCTGCGATTGGCCAGGTCGACCGCCACCAGGTTCGCGGCCGCCCGCGCCGCCGCCTCCGCCAGCAGGGAGCCCGCCAGCGCGTCGCCACGGACGGTGCGCTTGCCGTGGATCGCGGCGAGGGCCGCCAGCTCCGCCGTCTCGGCGGCGTGCTCGGCGATCGCCAGCGGCGGCCCCGATGCCGGCGCGACGTGCCCGGCCGCGATCGCCGCGCTCACCACGACGGCGTCCTCGTCTGCGAGGCGCAGCAGCTCCGCGCGCAGCGCGGCCAGCCGGTCGCCGGCCTCGGCGGCATCGGCCCAGCGCGCGCCCGACACGCGGCAGGCGCCCTCGGCCAGGGCCGCCCCCGTCGCGGCGGCCACCGCAACGCCCGACCCGGCTCGCGGCCCCGGCCCCGTCGCCGCGAGCTGCGCGAGTAGCTCGCCGATGGCGAGGAGCGCGACCGACACTAGCTGGCTGATCTCACGCTCTTGCGTGTCCAGGTGCGCGATCTGACGCGTCCGGGCCGCTCCCGGCCAGCTTGCGCCCCGGGACAGACGATCTCGCGAAATCAGGCATCTAGAACAGCCCGACCGTCTTGCCGTTCTCGTCGATGTCGATGTGCACCGCCGCGGGCTCCTTGCCCAGGCCTGGCATCGACTGCATGTCGCCGCAGAAGGCGACGAGCCAGCCGGCCCCGGTGTAGGCACGGATGTCGCGCACGGTGACGGTGAAGCCGGTTGGGGCGCCGAGCTTCGTCGGGTCGTCCGAGAGGGAGAGGTGCGTCTTGGCCATGCAGATCGGCAGCTCGCCGTAGCCTGCGGCCGCGTACTCCTTCAGCCGGGCCTGGGCTGCGGGCAGGAAGGTGACGCCGTCGGCGCCGTACACCGTCGTCGCGATCGCGCGGATCTTCTCCTCGATCGGGGCGCTGTCGGGATACGTGAACTGGAACGACGACGGCTGCTCGCAGGCCGACAGCACGGCCTCGGCCAGCGCTGTCGCGCCGTCACCACCGCGCTCGAAGCCCTCGTTCAGCTCGGACGCGTGCGCGCCCAGCTCGAGCCCCAGCCGCCGCACCAGCGCGACCTCCTCGTCGGTGTCGCCGGGGAAGCGGTTCACCGCGACGACGGCCTCCAGGCCGAAGCTCTTGACGATGCCGATGTGGCGTGCCAGGTTCGCCGCGCCGCGCTCGATCGCCGGCAGCCCGCCGCCGCCCTCGCCGCCGTGGTGCTCCAGCGCCTGCGCCGTCGCCACCAGCACGATCGCGCTCGGCCGCAGCGCCCCCACGCGGCACACGATGTTGAGAAACTTCTCCATGCCCAGGTCGGAGGCGAAGCCGCCCTCGGTGACGACGATGTCGCCGAGCTTCAGCGAGACGCGGTCGGCGACGAGGGAGTTGTTGCCGTGCGCGATGTTGGCGAAGGGGCCGCAGTGCAGGATCGCCGGCTGGCCCTCCAAGGTCTGCACGAGGTTCGGCTTGATCGCCTCCTTCAGCAGCACCGTCATCGAGCCGGCCGCGCGCAGCTGCTCGGCGGTGACGGGGGCGCCGCCGTAGGTCGAGCCGACGGTGATCGCGCCCAGGCGCTGGCGCAGATCCCGGAGGTTGCGCGCTACCGCCATGATCGCCATCACCTCGGAGGCGGCCGTGATGTCGAAGCCGGTCTCGCGCGGGATGCCGTTGACCTTGCCGCCGAGGCCGAGCACGAGCTGGCGCAGCGAGCGGTCGTTCATGTCCAGGCAGCGCCGCCAACTGATCGACTGCGGGTCGATGCCGAGCGCGTTACCGTGCAGCAGGTGCGCCTCGAGCATCGCCGCGAGCAGGTTGTTGGCGGCGGTGATCGCGTGGATGTCGCCGGTGAAGTGGAGGTTCAGATCCTCCATCGGCACGATCTGCGCGTAGCCGCCGCCGGCTGCGCCGCCCTTCACGCCGAACACCGGGCCGAGCGACGCCTCGCGCAGGCACAGCAGCGGGTTGCGGCCGATCTTGCCCAGCCCCTGCGTGAGCGCGACCGACGTCGTCGTCTTGCCCTCGCCGCTCTTCGTCGGCGTGATGGCGGTGACGCAGACGAGCTTGCCGTCGGGCCGGTCGGCGAGACGGTCGATCACCGACAGGTCGATCTTCCCCTTGTACCGGCCGTACGGCTCCCACTCGTCGTCGCCGAGGCCGAGCGCGCCGGCGATCTCGGCGACGGGGCGGAGGCGGGCGGCCTGGGCGATCTCGAGGCTGGAGGGCATGGACATGCGCCCGATCCTAGAGGCTTGATGTGACTTGGCGCGGCACCGGTTGCCGTCCCGGGCCAGTCGGCAGCGCTCAGCCGAGCGGCAGCTGCCGGAACGGCTCCAGGCTGGAGACGCTCACCCCCACCAGGCGCAGCGCCCCGGGCCGGTCGGTGAGCGCGCGGTCGAGCAGCGCGCAGGCATGCCCGGCGATCTCGTCGGCGGTGTCGATGCCTGCGGCCAGCGTGACCGAGCGCGAGCGGATCGAGAAGTCCTGGTAGCGCACCTTCGTCGTGACGGTGCGTGCCGCGTCCCCGCGCACGGCGAGCCGCGCCGCCACCCGCTTCGCCATCCGCTGCAGCTCCGCGTAGAGCGTCTCGCGGTCGCTGACGTCGCGCTCGAACGTCTCCTCGTGGCCGATCGAGATGCGCTCCACCGATGTCTCCAGCGGCCGAGGGTCGATGCCGCGGGCGCGGTCGCGCAGCATCAGGCCGGGCTTGCCGCCGATCAGCGCGCCCAGCGTGGCGTCGTCGAGCAGGGCGAACGCACCCACCGTCTCGATCCCTGCCGCGCGCAGGCGCTCCTCCGCGCGCGGCCCGATGCCCGGCAGCGTGCGGACGTCGAGCGGGGCCAGGAACGCGGCCTCCTTGCCCGGAGGCACCACCGTCAGGCCGCCCGGCTTGCGCCGGTCGCTCGCCACCTTCGCCACTACCTTGCAGCTCGCCACCCCCAGCGAGCACGACAGGCTCGTCGCCGCGCGCACCGCCGCCTGCACCGCCTCGGCGATCGCGCGCGCCTGCCGCGGGTCGGGATCGACGCTCGCCAGGTCGAGGTAGCCCTCGTCGATGCCGACCTGCTCGACCACCGGGACGATCTCGCGCACGGCCTGCCAAACCGCCTGCGAGTACTCGACGTACAGCGACATGTGGGGAGTGACGAAGACGACCGGCGGGCACCGCCGCAACGCCTCGGCGCTGCTCATCGCCGAGCGGATGCCGAAGCGGCGCGCCGCATAGTTCGCCGTTGCCACGACGCCTCTGCCCTGCGGGTCACCGCCGACGACGAGCGGCTTGCCGCGCAACGTCGGATCCTCCAGCTCCTCGACGGCAGCGAAGAAGGCATCGAGATCGAGATGGCTGATCACTCTTGCTGATTACGATTGTTGACAGAACCCGGTATGGTGCCAGCGCACAGGCAGTGAACGCCCCACCGCGGTGGTGGGGGAAACCTACTCGCGACAGACCGGAGAGGGTCGGCGTGGGCCGAGGCGGCAGCGGTCGGTTCTGGGATCGGTGAGTGCGAGTGGCGTCACAAATCAGCCTGAATCCGGCGCTTGGCGCGATCGCGGGGCGCCCGGCCGGGCCGTCAGGACGGGTTCCGGCTGGTGTGGGCGGGCTGGTTGCCCGTCCGCGGCAGACGGAACCCGGAGCGCACCGCCAGGGTGTAAGCCCGTCCGCAGCCGCGGACAG
Organism: Actinomycetota bacterium; assembly: GCA_947445525.1. Lineage (GTDB taxonomy): Bacteria > Actinomycetota > Thermoleophilia > Gaiellales > Gaiellaceae > CANFDS01. Next base: position 31,492 of record CANFDS010000008.1, read on the forward strand.
GCCGGAACCCTGGCAGGAAGCGGCCTGGGGAGGTCGGACGGGATGCACCGCCCGCGCCAAGCGCCGGATTCAGGCTCAGAGCTCAGCTCACGCGAGCGGCAGCCAGCGCGGCTCGCCGAACACCGTCGCCACGCGGCCGAGCGCCGGCTCCGGGAAGTGGCACGCCCCGACGACGACGTCGAGATCGAGCACACGGGCGAGCAGCGCGCGGCGCGTCGCCTCGGCCACCGCCACATCGGAGTCAGCCGAGTTGCGCCACTCGGGATGGGCGAGCTGCGCAGGGTGGAAGAAGGCGTCAGCCAGGAGGAGCGCCTGGGCGCCGCGCGAGCGGACGACCAGGGCGGTGTGCCCGGGCGTGTGGCCCGGAGCCGGTATCGCGACGACCCCCTCGACGAGCTCGAGCTCGGCGCCCGCCGGCAGCAGGTGCAGCTCTCGCGCGGCCAGCGGCGCAACCTGCCCTGCGATCCAGGGGAAGTCAGCGGCGCGCGCAGCGTCGGTGAAGTGACGCCAGTCGGCCGCCCCGACGACGTAACGCGCATGCTCGAACATCGCCTCTCCGTCGCCGGCGAAGGTCTGCCCGACGTGGTCGGGGTGGAGGTGGCTGAAGACGACGACGTCGACGTCCGCAGCCATGATCCCGTTGCTGGCAAGAGCGCCCAGGAGCAGGCCGCCGGGCGGGAACGGCCCCGTCTCGCTGCCGAAGCCGGTGTCGACGAGCACGGTTGCGGTGGGCGTCCGCAGCGCGAAGGCGCCGTAGCGGGCAGGCGGGTGCGTCTCGCCCGCGAACGCAGCAGGGTAGACGGCCCGCCACGGCGCGATCTCGGCGAGCGGGACGTCGGGGAAGACCCCGTCGAAGCCGAACGGGAAGACCCCCTCGCCGTCGGACAGGGAGATGACCTCGATATTGCCGATGCGGACGACCATGCCGATATGATCCGCCACGCCGTGGGCCCCGGTCAACGACTCTCGGTGCGCCGCCCCGCTGAGGCCGTGCGGGCGGTGCGCACAGCGGTCGCCCCCGTCCTCGAGCTCTTCCTCTGGAGCCGGCTTGCCATCTGGGCGACGGTCGTCTTCGCCTATCTCTGGTTCGAGCCGCGCGTGCATCCCAACGTCGCCGCCTGGGACGACCCGGCCGTGACGCGCGACCTCGGCTACCTGTCGGACGTCTGGGCCCGCTGGGACAGCGTCTGGCTCCTGCGCATCGCCGAGCACGGCTACGACTCGGCCACCGACGGCGCCGCCGCCTTCTTCCCGCTCTACCCGGCCTCCGTGGGCCTGCTCGGCCGTGTGTTCGGCGGCCACTACCTGGTGGCCGGCATCGTCGTCTCGCTCGCCTGCTCGCTCGCCGCGTTCGCGCTGCTGCACCGGCTCGCGCTGCTGAAGCTCGGCGAGAGCGATGCCCGGCGTACCGTGCTCTACCTCGCTGTCTTCCCGATGACCCTCTTCCTGCAGGCGGTCTACAGCGAGTCGCTGTTCCTGCTGCTGTGCGTGGCGGCGTTCCTGCTGGCGGAGCGGCGCCGCTGGCTGCTGGTCGGCGTCGTGGTCGGGCTCGCGTTGCTCACCCGGCTGTGGGGTGTCGCGCTGCTGCCGTCGGTCGCGCTGCTGGCCTGGCGCGCCCCGACCCGCTGGCGGGCACTCGCCGGGCTGCTGCCCGCTCCGCTCATCTTCGCCGCGTACCCGCTCTGGCTAGAGGCCAAGACCGGCGACGGACTGGCCTTCGCGCACGCGCAGGAGCTGTGGCACCGGCGGGTCTCCCCTGCCGGGCCGTTCGGCGGGCTCTGGGACGGGCTCCGCGCAGGCTGGGCCGGGCTGGAGCAGCTCGCGACCGGTTCGCGCACCCACGCCTACTGGAGCGGAGCGCCCGACGCCGAGCCGTTCCACGCAGCAGCGGTCAATCTCGAGGGCCTCGCCTTCCTCGTGCTCTTCGTCGCGCTCACCGTCGTTGCGTGGCGGCGCCTGGGTGCCGCCTACGGCCTGTTCGCGCTGGTGAGCATCGCGATCCCGCTCTCGGTGCCGTCCAGCAGATGGCCCCTGCTGTCGCTACCACGCTTCGGGCTGGTCATCTTTCCGCTCTTCCTCGCACTGGCCGTCGTCGGCCGGCGGCCGCGGGCGCACACCGCGATCGTGACGGTCAGTGCCCTCCTCCTGGGGGTCGTCGCCGTACAGTGGGCGTTGTGGCAATGGGTCGCCTGACGACAGCGGTCGCCGCGCTCGCCTGTGCGGGAGCCTTCGCGCTGCTCGCGAGCGGGTGCGGCGAGCGGCGGGAGCCGACCGGGACGACGGTGCCCATCACGTACCCGGTGACGGTGCAGGGCGCGAACGAGCAGCCGCTCGAGATCGCGCGCGCACCGCAGCGCGTGCTGCCGGTGTCGGCCTCGGCGGCCGCCCTCGTCGATGCGCTCGGCCTGCGCGCACTCGTGCCCGGCGCCCCCGTCGGCGGCCGTCTGCGTGCCTTCCCGGTGCGGGCCATCGCCGCGACCCGGGCCGACCTCGTCGTCGGCTCGCAGTCGAACGACGCCCACGCCCTCCGGGCGGCAGCGGCCGCTGCGAACGTGCCGCTGCTGATCCTCGCCGACAGCTCGATTCGCGACCTCGCGCATTCGATCCTCGAGCTCGGCATCGCGATCGGAGCGCCGCTGGCGGCTCGCGAGCTGGTCGCAGCGATGGACGCGAAACGCGCTGCGGTGAAGGCTCGCTTGAAGGGGCTGGCGCCGGTCACGGTCTTCGTCGACACCGGCTACTTCATCCCGGTCGTCGGAGGCGAATTCGCGGGCGAGGTGCTGCGCGAGGCCGGGGCCGAGAACATCGCCGCCGCCGCCGCGGCCGCGCCCTTCCCGCTCAAGGACCTGCTCGCCGCCGAGCCGGCGTTCTACCTGGCGACGGTGGCCAGTGGTACGACGCTCGAGGAGCTGCGCAAGACCCCGCGTGTGCGCAACCTGGCGGCGGTCAGGGAGGGCCGCTTCGCCATCATCCCGCTGGCGCTCCTGCAGCCAGGCCCCGACCTCGGCGAGGCCATCGACCAGCTCTCCCTGATCCTGCACCCCGCACCCTGATGCGCTACGCCGAAATCGATGCCGTCACCGTCGACGGCTACGGAACCCTGCTGACCCTGCGCGACCCACTGCCGGCCCTCCAGGCCGCCCTTGCCGAGTGCGACGTCTACCGCAGCTGGGACGATGTGCAGGCCGCCTTCCTCGCCGAGGTCGCGCACTACAAGCCCCGCTCGCTGCGCGGCTCCGACGCGGCGGGGCTGGCGGCGCTCCGCCTCGAGTGCGTCACCGTGTTCCTCCACGCGGCGGGCGCTGGCGACCAGATCGACGCGGCCGGCTTCGTCGCTGCCTTCATCGAGGCACTCGAGTTCGAGGCTGTGCCGGGTGCCGTGGCGACTCTCGACGACCTGCGCCGGCGCGGGATCGCCCTGGCGATGGTCTCGAACTGGGACTGCGCGCTGCCCGACCACATCGAGCGGCTGGGGCTGGGGCACCTGTTCCAGACGGTCGTGGCCTCCGCGGTCGCCGGCGCCGAGAAGCCCGACCCGCGCATCTTCCGGGTCGCGCTCGCACAGCTCGGAGTCGAGCCGGGCCGCGCCCTGCACATCGGCGACGAGCCGAACGACGAGCAGGGAGCCGCCGCCGCCGGCATGCGCTTCGCACCGGCACCCATCGCCACGGCCTTCGAGGGCTGGTCGTGAGGCTCTCGCGCGGCGCCCTGCTGTCGCCGCCGCCCGACCCGCCGGACGAGCTCACGCCCGAGGAGGCCGCCCCCTGGCGCCTCGGGGCCTGGCTCACGCTGATCGGACTGCTCGCGGTGGTCGGCTACGCCGCCCGCGCGACCGGCGGCGAGCCCGACCGCGACGTGCTCTACAAGTCGAGCACCGCCGTCGGCGCACTCGCCCAGGAAGCGGTGGTGGTGCTGATCGTGATCGGCATCGCCCGTCAGGCAGCGCTGCGCGCGTTGCGCCAGCCGGCAGGCTGGGGTCGCGCGCTCCTGCTGGCCATCGCGACGTTCGTCGTCATCGCCGGCGCGGCCGCCGCCCTGGAGCCGCTCCTGCACGCGGGCTCCGAGCAGGGCCTGACGCCCGACCGCTGGGATCCGTCCCGCTCGGGCGCCTACACGTTCAACTTCATCGTGATCGCGGCGTTCGTGCCGATCGTTGAGGAGCTCGTCTTCCGGGGCGTCGGCTTCTCGCTGCTGCGGCGGTTCGGCGTTCCGGTCGCGATCGCCGGTACCGCCGTCGCCTTCGCCCTCGCCCACGGCCTGGTGCAGGGCTTCCCCATCCTGCTCGTCTTTGGCCTCGGCCTCGCCTGGCTACGCTGGAAGACCGGCAGCATCGTTCCCGGCATCGCGGTGCATGCAAGCTTCAACGCCCTCAGCCTGATCCTCGCCGTCACCACCTGAGCTGGCGCTGCGCATGCGCCTGCCCGCCGGCGAACCTGCCCGCCGCCGCGTTGCCTGCCGGCTTCCCCGACCGGATGGTGGTGCTCGTCGCCGCCGGCCCGCGCTCGACGCCGGCGTACCGGCTCGACGTCGTGCGGGTAGCCGAGAGGCGGAGGCCATCGTCGTCTCGCTGCGCGAGCGCACCCCGTCAGCGACCGACACGACGCCTTCCCGCCTCACCTTCCCGTACCGGGCGATTAGCATCCCGTGGTCGGCGAAGCCGGTGACCATCGACTGGTTGGAGAGGCCATGACAGACCTGGACAACGATCCTGTCGTCAGCGAGATCCGCACCGAGATCGCGGCGGCCGACCGCGCGCTCGTCGGCCTCGTCAACCAGCGCATCGTGCTCGTGCAGCGGATGCGGGCGCGCAAGGAGGAGATCGGGGCGGGCTACGTCGACCCGGGCCGCGAGCAGCGGATGCTCGACTTCGTCGCCGGAGTCAACACCGGGCCGGTGTCGCAGGAGGGGCTGGCCGAGCTGTATCGCCGCGTCGTCGCGCTGTGCAAGCGCGAGGTCTACGGCCTGAAGGAGTAGGGCGGGCCCGGGGCAGGGTGGCGACAAGCGGCGGCGGGCCGCTAGCTGTCCTGACCGCCGGCGAACTCGTCGGGCGTCACGCTGTCGAGGAACTCTTTGAACTGCGCGACGATAGCGTCCTGGTCGAGATCGTTGCCCTTGTACACGACCGAGGCCTCGTCGATAACGGAGTCGGCCGCGAAGATCGGCGCATCCGCGCGCACGGCGAGCGCGATGGCGTCGGACGGCCGGGAGTCGATCTCGATCTCCTCGCCGCCCTCGCGGGCCAGCGTGATCACCGCGTAGAACGTGTTCTCCTTGAGATCCGTTACGGAGATCCGCTCGACTTTCGCCTCGAGCTGGCCGAGGATGCTGGTGAACAGGTCGTGCGTGAGCGGACGCGGCGCGGCAGTGCCCTGGAGCTTCATCAGGATCGCCTGCGCTTCGGGCGCGCCGATCCAGATCGGCAGGAAGCGATTGCCTTCGGCTGTCTTCAACAGGACGAACGGCAACCTGCCGACTTGGTCGAAGCTGACACCGTAGATGACCATCTCCTGCATCGCCATGGGCCTGAGACCATCGTAGCCGTGGCGGCTACTCACGGCTGAGCCCCTCCGAAGTTCGCTATCATCGACCGCCGCGGGCGATTAGCTCAGTTGGTTAGAGCGCCGCTCTGATAAGGCGGAGGTCGGTGGTTCGAATCCACCATCGCCCATCAAGACCCCTGTAGCTGGGCCGTTTTGGCTTGGTTGCAGGGGTCAGCCGTGTCGGGAATGCCGGATTTGCTCGTCCCGTGCTACCCCCGGTGCTACCCCAGAACTGGCGAGTCCCGGCGGGCCTACAGCCTTCCCCTGTCCCGGATCTGAATCACCAGGTCTGCCGGAGCAATTTTCGCCAGGTAGCGATCCGTCAGGGCCTTCACCTGATCCCGCTTGTGATGAAGAACAGAGATCGGGATGGCAGGCCGGGCGCGCTGACCGGCGCCTGCCCGCCGGACTTGGTACGTTCGCGCGATGCGTTTTTTGCGATGGTCTTCCGTCTGTCACTCCTAGCGGTCGCGCTGCTGACCGGTTCAGCACAGGCAAGCACCGTCAAAGGCTGCGTGATCAAGCATCACACCAGTTGCCGTCACAAAGACTTGAGCGGCACCTGCGCAACGCTGATTTACGCGGAGCTGACCTGAGCTACGCCGACCTACGCAAAGCAGACCTGCGCGGAGCGAACCTCAAAGGCGCGAAGCTACACCACAAGCAGGTGCTGGACTGCGTCGGCGTCACCGGCCCCGGACAGCGCGGCCGAGAGCCTGCCGGCGGCCGCCCTGGCTGACATGGACGTTGCCGTCCTTGGTCACACGGAACGAGAACGGGTCGGAGGACAGCCTGCCCCGAGCGTCCGCCGGCATCGCATCGGCTCCGGCGCCTGACGTCAGCGGCCGGTGCGGCGCTCGAGCGCCTCGACCAGCTCGGCGAGCTCGTGCTCGTCGGCGAACGGGATCTCGACGCGCGAGGCCGTGACCTTCGCACCGAAGCCGGTGAGCGTCTCGACGGCGCGACGGGCACGGTCGGCGAGCAGTGGGTCGGGCGCGACGGTGGTGCGGCGCGTCTTGAGCTGCCGGGCACCGGCCCAGCGGGCGGCACGCTCGGCGGCGCGGACGCTCATGCCGGTGCGCACGATGTCGCGAGCCAGCTTGCGGCGGCCGTCGTGGTCGGGCACCGCGAGCACGGCGCGCGCATGCCCCTCGGTGAGCTCGCCGCGCTCGACCATGCCGAGAACGTCGTCGGGTAGCTCGAGCAGCCGCAGCCGGTTCGATACCGACGGCTTCGAGCGGCCCACCCGCCCGGCGATCTCACCCAGCGAAAGCGTGAACTCATCGACGAGCACCGCATAGGCGCGGGCCTCCTCGACCGGGGAGAGCTGCTCGCGAGCGACGTTCTCGACGAGGCCGAGCAGCAGGGAGTCGCGGTCGTCGGCCTCACGGACGACGGCGGGGACGGTGGGGATGCCAGCCTCGCGCGCCGCACGCCAGCGGCGCTCGCCGGCGATCAGCTCGTAGCCGCCCTCGGGCCGCGGCCGCACCAGCACCGGCTGGATCAGGCCCTGCGAGCGGATCGACTCCGAGAGGCCGGTCACGGCCTCGGAGTCGAAGCGCTTGCGCGGCTGGCGCGGGTTCGGATGGATCGACTCGATCGGCAGGTTTGCCAGCTCGGGGCCGGCCTGGCCGCCGAGCAGCACCTCGAAGCCACGGCCGAGGCCGCGGCGGGGCGGCTCAGCCGCGCTCGACAAGCTCCATCGCCACCTTCCAGTACGCGTCGGCACCGACGGAGCGCGGGTCGTGGTGATGAGCGGGCAGCCCGAAACTGGGCGCCTCGGCCAGGCGCACGGAGCGCGGCACCGTGGTGTCGAACACGACCGACCCGAAGTGCTTGCGCACCTCGGTGCAGACATCGGCGGAGAGCCGGGTGCGGCCGTCCACCATCGTCAGCAGCACGCCGCCGAGCGAGAGCTGCGGGTTGAGCCGCAGCCGGACGAGGTCGACCGAGCGCACGAGCTGCGCGAGCCCCTCGAGCGCGTAGTACTCGGCCTGCACCGGCACGATCAGCCGGTCGGCCGCCGCCAGCGCGTTCACGGTGAGTGGGCCGAGCGACGGGGGGCAGTCGAGGAAGACGTAGGTGTAGCCGTCCACGCCGGAGGCGAGCGCCTGCTTGAGGTAGCGCTCGCCGTCGGGGCGCTGCGCCAGCTCGACGGCGGCCCCGGCCAGCTCGGGGCGCGAGGCGACGAGCGAGAGGTTACGGAAGCGCGTCGGGCGCGCGACCTGGTCGAGCGACATGCCGTCCAGCAGGTCGTAGCTCGACACGGCGGCGCCCTTCTCGCCGAGCCCCGAGGTAGCGTTGGCCTGCGGGTCGAGGTCGATCACGAGCACGCTCTCGCCGGCCTCCGCGAGGCACGCGGCAAGATTGATCGCGGTCGTCGTCTTGCCGACGCCGCCCTTCTGATTCGCAACTGCAAAGACTCTGGTCGTCACCTGGGGGAGTCTACGCCGGGCCCCGGTCGGTCTACAGAGGCTTGCTGTGAATGAGCGCCCCCGGCGGGGCTGTCCCGGGCCAAGCCAGGGCGTCACGGCGCCCGCAGGCCAGGCCCGGGGCCTGGGCGAGGAACGACGGGGCGGCATGGCGTCGCGTCCGGGGCGGTAACCGGGGCCGCGGCTCGTTCACAGCAAGCTCTACCCCAGTGGCCGCTTGCGCGCGACGCCGGTGCGCCGGGGGAAGCCGGGCGGCGTCGGGCCGGTCTTGCGCAGCACCGCCAGCCCGGGCGGGCCGTCGACCACCTCGCCCGCGAGCAGCGCCGCCACCTTCACGATCGCGGCAGCGCCGGCCGACCGCCCGACGAACAGCACCGCCAGCCCCCCCGGCGCAACGAGCGGCAGTAGCCACTCGACCGCGGTCGGCGGCGGCGCCAGCGCCTTCGCGACGGCAACGGCGGCCCAGTCGGTCGCCTGCTCCTCGGATCGCCCCCACACGACCCGTAGATTCGGCAGCTGCTCGGCCCAGCTCTCCAGGAACTGGCACTTGCGCCGCTCGGCCTCGATCAGCACCACCTCGCGCCCCGGCAACGCCACGGCGAGCGGGATGCCCACCGAACCGCCGCCGGCGCCGACGTCCGCCAGTGGGCCCTCCGGCGCCGCCTCCAGCAGCGGCACCAGCGTCAGCGCCTCCACGACGTGGCGCTCCCAGGCCAGCGCCGGGTCGTCGATCGCGGTGAGCCCGGGCGTGGCGATCAGCTCCGCGACCCACGCGCGGAGCAGGCGCTCATCCACCGGCGGGCCGGACGACGACGAAGCGGTTGGGCTCGCTGCCGTCGCTGCCGGTCTCGACGCGGTCGTCGTCCTTCAGGTAGAGGTGCACCACCTTGCGCTCGACCGACGTCATCGGCTCGAGCTCGACCGGCCGGCCCGTCGACAGCGCCTCGGCGGCAGCGCGCTGGGCAATCCCGGCGAGCGCCTCGTGGCGGCGCTCGCGATAGCCGGCGGCATCGATGATGGCCTCCTTGCCGACCGCATGGCGATGCAGGACGGCATTCGTCAGATACTGCAGCGCGTCGATCGTCTGCCCGTGCTTGCCGATCAGCAGGCCGAGCTCGGCGCCGGAGCACGTCGCGGTGATCGTCGCGTCGTCCTCCTCGATGTCGATGCGGAAGCTTGCGCCGATGGCACCCTCGGTCAGCTCGAGCAGGTGCCGCACGAGCCCGGCGGCCTCCGACTCGGCGGGAGCCGGGTCGCGCTCGGGCCGAGGGGCGCGTGGCGCGTGGACGGGGTGGTGCGTCCCCGCGGGGGCGACGGCGATGACCTTCGCAGGCTGCCTGCCGACGCCCAGCAGGCCGCGCTCGCCCTCGCTGAGCACCTGGAACTCGACGGTGGTGCGGTCGAGCCCGGGCAGGCGGCGCTCCAGCTCGCGCAGCGCGAGCCACTTTGCCTCGCCCACCGTCTCACCCTCCACCTCGACACGCAGCTCGTCGGCCATTGCTACCGCTTGGGTGGATTCTTCTTCTTGCGCTTGACCTTGCGCGGCCCGGCGGGCGGTGGCCCGGACGACTCCCGCTTCTTGGCCGCGGCGGCAGGCTTCTCGCCGCTGCCGAGGGCCTTCGCCTTGGGCTTCGCGGCGATCACGGGCGGCGGTTCGGCCTTCCCCGGTGTGCGCGATGTCTTCTTCGGTGGAGTCGGGGTCTTGGGAACGAGCCGCCGGGTGATCAGCCCCTGGCCTGTGGTCCACAGGTTCGTCGTCACCCAGTAGATGACGAGGCCCTGCGGGAAGTTGATGATCACCGCGATGAACACCACCGGCAGGAAGGTCATGATGTAGCGCTGCGTCTTGTCGGCGGTCGCGGACATCAGCCACACCGACGTCACCTGGCTCGCCGCGTAGATCACGAGCAGCAGCGGACCCCAGCCATTGCTGGCCTTCTCGGTGATCTTGAAGAGGCCGAGCCAGTGGAGGTCGCCGAGGACTGCGGCCTTCTCGGGAATCTTGGCGTCCTCGGAGAAGTTGCGCAGGACGAAGTAGAGCGAGAAGAAGATCGGCAGCTGCGGCAGCATCGGCAGGCACGAGGCCGCCGGGTTGATCCTGTGCTCGGAGTAGAACTTCATCAGCTCCTCGCGCTGCTTGGCCTTGTCATGCGCGTACTTCTTCTGGAGCTCCTTCAGCTGCGGCGCATAGCGCTGCAGGTTCTGCATCGAGCGGATCTGCTTGACCGCCAGCGGGACGATCAGCATCCGGATGATCACCGTGAGCACGACGATCGCCCACGCCCAGGGCAGGCCGATGCTGCCGTGCAGCCAGTCGAGAACGTGCTTGAGCCCCGTCTCGAGCGGCCTCAGCGGGTTCGAGAAGCCGGTGACCAGCGCGAGCAGCCCCGTCATGCCGGTGCTCCCGAGCGCGCCCGGAACAGCCGCCGGTCGCAGACGTGGTCGGCGCCGCCGTGGCTCCAGGGGTTGCAGCGCAGGATGCGCCAGGCCGCCAGCAGCGTGCCGCGCACGAGGCCGAGTTCACGCACCGCGTCGAGCGCGTACTGCGAGCAGGTCGGGTGGTACTTGCAACGATCGCCGTAGAGGGGCGACACCGTCAGCCGGTAGGCGCGCAGGAGCGCCAGGCCGGCGAGCGTGGGCAGCCTCCGCACGGCGGTCACACAGCCACCTTCTCGACGACCTCGCGCAGGCGGGTCTCAAGCCAGTCGTAGCCCTGAGCCTCGACCGCGTCGGGCAGGCCGTCGCGCACGATCAGCACGTAGTCGTTCCCGTCCGGCACGGCGGGCAGGAGAGCCGTCCAGGCCTCGCGCAACTGGCGCTTGACGCGGTTGCGCACCACGGCGCCGCCGACCTTGCGCGGAACGGCAATTCCCAGGCGGGCCTCATCGTCGGCTTCGTCACGTTCGCGTGGGAACCAGTAGAGGACGAGGAAACGGGTGGAAGCCGAGCGGCCATGGCGATACACGGCGTCAAAATCCCGCGAGCGGGAGAGTCGGTGCCGACGCTGCACGGGGCCGTGGCGATCCGTCAGGCCGAGAGCCGCTTCCGACCCTTTTCGCGACGGCGCTTGACGATGATGCGTCCGGCGCGGGTCGCCATGCGGGCCCGGAAGCCGTGCTTGCGCTTGCGGCGTCGGACGTTCGGCTGATAGGTGCGCTTCACAGGAGGGGTTCGTTCGTGAGGAGAGAAATGACACCAGTCGGGGGTCGAGCGGCAGTATAGACAAGTGCGGCAGGTTTGGTTGTCCACAGCCGTCACGGCCCGCCGAGGGCGTGGAAATCCCGCGACGAGAGCGGATCCGGACCGACCCCCGGCTTTGTTATCCCCACACTTCTCCACAGGTGTGGACGATTGCTCAATTTCCGCTTTTTCCAGGGGTTTTCTCTGCCGTTGGTAACCATTGAGTGGCCGGCCCCGGGGTGCTATGCTCGCCCTCCACTTCGCTCCCCACCATGGACTATCCCGCCTCCGACTATCCCGCCTCCGACCTCAGCCCGGAGGCACTCTGGTCTGAAGTTGCGGCGCGGCTGAAGGGCTCGCTGAACGAGGCGACCTATCGCAGCTGGTTCGGCGAGGCCTGTGGCGTCGAGGTCACGGGCGACGCGCTCGTGGTCGCCGTGCCGAACGACTTCACGCGGGAGTGGATCGAGGGGCACTTTGCGGGCCTGATGCACGCGGCGCTGCGCGACGCGACCGACACGGAGCGGTCCGTGAGGTTGGTCGTCTCGGACAGGGCCGACGAGCCGGCGTTGCGGCCGCAGGCGCACACGCCGCGCCCCCAGGTCGCCGGCATCAATCCCAAGTACACGTTCGACCTGTTCGTGATCGGCTCGTCGAACCGCTTCGCCCACGCCGCGGCGCTCGCTGTCGCCGAGGCACCGGCGCAGGCGTACAACCCACTCTTCATCTACGGCGGCACCGGTCTCGGCAAGACGCACCTCCTGCAGGCGATCGCGCACTACGTCAACGACCACTCGAACAACCTTTCGGTGCGCTACGTGACGAGCGAGTCGTTCGTGAACGACTTCATCAACTCGCTGCGCGACAAGCGCATCGAGGGCTTCAAGCAGCGCTACCGCACGTACGACGTGCTCCTCATCGACGACATCCAGTTCCTCGAGCACAAGGAGCGGATCCAGGAGGAGTTCTTCCACACGTTTAACAGCCTCTACGAGGCGGGCCGCCAGATCATCATCTCGTCCGACCGGCCGCCGCGCGAGATCGCCACGCTCGAGGAGCGGCTCCGCTCGCGCTTCGAGTGGGGCCTGATCACCGACATCCAGCCGCCCGACCTGGAGACGCGCATCGCGATCCTGCGCAAGAAGGTGAGGACCGACGGGATCGAGGTGCCCGACCAGCAGATCCTCACCTCGATTGCCAGCCGCGTCTCGTCGAACATCCGCGAACTCGAGGGCGCGCTCACGCGCGTGGTCGCCTTCTCCTCGCTCACCGGACGGCCGATGACGGTCGACCTCACCGAGGAGGTGCTCGACGCGGTGTTCCCACAGGGCGGCATCGCCGAGATCACGATCTCGCGCATCCAGACCCTCGTCTCCGACCGCTTCGGTGTGACGACGACCGAGCTGTGCAGCGAGAAGCGCTCGCAGAACGTCGTCTACCCGCGCCAGGTGGCGATGTACCTCTCACGCGAGCTCACGGACTCGTCGCTGCCGAAGATCGGCAAGGAGTTCGGTGGTCGCGACCACACGACGGTGATCCACGCGACGTCGAAGATCGCCAAGCTGATTCGCGAGGATCGGTCTGTGTACAACCTTGTGCAAGAGCTGACCGCGCGCATCAAGCAGGTCATGTGATCTCCACAGCGCAGCTCTCGTCGCCGGTCGCAGCTGTGGGAAACGGGGATAACCCCTCCCGGCTGCCCACAGGCGCAAATCCGTGCAGGCAGTGGCTTTCCCGCCGTCATCCCCACTATCCACACTCTCTATTACTGCTTCTAAAGGTTTACTACTAATAATGGAAACAGACATCAGCACCTCTGGAGATCTGCGTGTGACGTGCTCACGGGACGAGTTGGCGCAGAAGCTCGCTGTCGTGCAGCGCGGCGTCTCGACCCGGGCCGCCATGCAGATCCTCTCGGGGATCCTGCTGCGCAGCGAGGGCGGCCAGCTCCACCTGGCCGCCACCGACATGGACATTTCACTGCGGGCCTCGCTGCCGGCCACGGTCGAGAGCGAGGGATCGGTCGTGGTGCCCGGCAAGCTGCTAACCGACCTCGTGCGCCAGCTACCGGCGGCCGAGGTGCGCATCGAGCACGGCGCCGGCGACGGCATGCTGCTCATCAGCAGCGGCGCCTCCGTGTCCAGGATGAACACCTACGCCGCCGAGGACTTCCCGCGGCTGCCCGAGGTCGAGAACGTCCAGCTGCACGCGCTGTCGGCCGGCGCCGTGCTGGAGACGATCAACCGCGTCCGCCGCGCCGCCTCGCGCGACGAGTCGCGCCCGGTGCTGACCGGCATTCTCGTCCGCTTCGAGCCCGGCAAGCTCGTGATGGCCGCCACCGACTCGTACCGCCTCTCGGTGAAGGAGACGCCGCTCGAGGAGAGCGTCCCCGAGATGGAGGCGATCGTGCCGGCGCGCGCCCTCGAGGAGCTGGCGCGGATGGGGGCCGGCGCCACCGTGCTCGAGCTGGGCGTCCGCGAGAACCAGGTCATCTTCGGGGCCGACGGCGTCTGGCTGACGACCCGCCGCATCGACGGCCAGTTCCCGAACTACCGGCAGCTGCTGCCGGAGGACTTCGCGCACGTCGTCACGGTCAACCGCCTCGAGCTGCTCGAGGTCGTGCGCCGCACCTCGGTGCTGGCCCCGCGCACCTCGCCGCTGCGGCTGCGCTTCGCCGAGGGCGAGCTCGTCGTCTCGGCCCAGACGCACGACGTCGGCGAGTCGCGCGAGTCGATGCCGATCTCGTTCAGCGGCGAGCCGCTGGAGATCGGCTTCAACGCGGAGTTCCTCCGCGACGGGATCGACTCGGTCGAGGGCGAGGAGCTGAAGGTCAACCTCATCAGCCCGCTGCGCCCGGGGCTGCTCCGCGGCACGCAGGGGGACTTCTCGTACCTGATCATGCCCATCCGCCTCGCGGGCTGATCGTCCAGGCCCTCTCGCTGCGGGAGGTCAGGTCGTACGAGCGGCTCGACCTCGAGCTGCGCC
>CANFDS010000009.1 GCA_947445525.1 Actinomycetota bacterium
CGCTTCCGCCGCATCCTCGTCCGCTGGGAGAAACGCGCCGACACCTACCTCGCCATGCTCCACCTCGCCTGCGGCCTGATCACCTGGCGCACCACAAACTGGGAACGCCTACCGCAATAGGCTCTTAGCCGCAGCCGATAAGTTCGAGGCCGCAGGTACGCGCACGCCGCCCGAGTCGCCCGTCGAGCGAGGCCGCCGTCACCTGGACGAGCGTGCCGGCCGCGACGAGCCGCTTGAGCCGCTCCGGGTGCGCCTGCACCTCGCCGTTGCGCTCGGGATGCGCGAGCACCGGAACGATGCCGTTCGTCCGCAGTTCGAACAGGCGCTACTCGATCTCGAGCGGCCAGCCGCGGTACGGCGTCTCGACCAGGACGTACCCCGGGTTGCCAGCGAGGCCGAAGCGCCGCACCTCCTCGAACGGGAGCGCAGAGGCCATCTCCAGAGACAGCTCGCCGCCGCCCACCACGCGCAGCGGGATCCCCGCCGCCGCGACGGCTGCCTGCACGTCACCGAGCAGCCGCTCCATCGTCGCGCCAGTGGTCGGGTAGTCCTCCCGCACGTGCGGCGTCGCCGCGAGCACTGTGATGCCGTCGACGACCGCCGCGCGAGCGATCTCCAGGCTCTCCTCGATCGTCGCGGCGCCGTCGTCGATGCCGGGCAGCACATGCGAGTGGAGATCGATCACGCTGCAGGCCCAGCCGAACGCGGCGCTATAGTTACGAGGCGATGCGCACGATGAGAGAGGTACACGACGCGACCTGCGGCGTGGCTGCCGCCGCCGACATCATCGGCGCCAAGTGGACGGCGATCATCGTCCACGATCTCTCGGAGGGCTCGCGCCGCTTCTCCGAGCTCGAGCACGCCTGTCCGGGCATCAGTCCGCGCACCCTGTCCGAGCGGCTGCGCGCGCTCGAGGACGAGCAGATCGTCGTGCGGCACTCCTTCCCCGAGGCGCCGCCGCGGGTCGAGTACACGCTCACCGAGAAGGGCCGCGCGCTGCTCAACGTGATCGACGCGATGCGAGTGTTCGGGCACGACTGGCTCGACTGCGCGCACGACCACGGCAGCGAACAGCCAGCCGAGCACTAGCGCAGCCCGCCCCAGGCGACAAAGAGCGCCCGGGCGGCGGCGATACCGCGCGGCATGTACTCCACGCGGATCTTCTCGTTCGGCGAGTGGATGTTCGCGTCCGGCAGCGAGAACCCCGTGATGACGGTCGGGATGCCGCGATCGGCGAGGGCCGGCACGATCGGCAGCGTCCCGCCGCTGCGGACGAGCAGCGGCCGCACGCCGAGCGCCTGCTCGAAGGCATCCAGCCCGAGCTGCACCGCCCGGGCAGCGGGATCAACGAGGCCCGGCGGCGCCGAGGACAGACGGTCGACGGTCAGGCGCGCGCCCGCGGGCGTGGCAGCGCGCAGCAGCTCCTCGAACGCGCTCGCGACCGGCTCGACCTGCTGGCCTGGCGCCAGCCGGATCGAGACGTTAGCGACCGCCTTCACCGGGAGCACCGTCTTCTGGAGATAGGGAGAGCCGCCGTCGATGCCGTTGATGTCGACCGCCGGCTCGGCCCACGTGCGAAGGTAGAACTCGTCGGCGCCCCGGGCATCGGCCGGCGTCGCGCCCTGGGCCGCGAGCTCGCCGGCCCCGGGCGGCATCGTCGCCCAGTCCGCGAGCTCGGCAGCGGTCGGCGGCACGAGCCCCACGCGCAGAGGCTCCGGCAGCCGGCCGTCCGGCCCCGGCAGCACCGCGGCGAGCGTCCGCAGCAGCGCGTGGATTCCGTTCTGCGCGGCACCGCCGTAGATCCCCGAGTGGAGGTCGCGCTCCCCACTCTCCAGCTCGACGTGGTAATAGACGAGCCCGCGAGTGGCGACATCGAAGGCCCAGACCTCCTCCGCGACCATGCCCGAGTCGAAGATGACGGCGGCGTCGGCGCCGCGCTCGTCCTGCTCGAGGAACTCCACGATCGAGTGCCCGCCGACCTCCTCCTCGCCGTCGCAGGCAAAGCGGACGTTGACCGGCAGCGCGCCCTCGCCGGCGAGATCGACAGCGGCGCGAAGCAGCATGTAGAGCTGCCCCTTGTCGTCGGCGATGCCCCGCGCGTAGAGCGAGCCGTCGACGATCGTCGGCTCGAACGGCGGTGTCTCCCAGAGCTCGAGGGGCGCCGGTGGCTGCACGTCGAAGTGGCCGTACACCAGCACGGTCGGTGCAGCGGCCGCAGCGACGGAGGCGCGGATCTCGCCGATGACGAGCGGCTGCCCGTGCCAGCCGACGATCTCGGCCTCGCCGCCACCGCGCCGGAGGTAGTCCCGCACCCAGGCGGCGGCGGCAAGCACGTCGCCCGCGTGCGCCGGATCGGCGCTCACGCTCGGGATCCGCAGCAGCTCCGAGAGCTCGTCCAGCCAGGGCGCGTCCACTGGCGGCCAGTCTAGTTGCGCCGTCCGCCGTGGCGGCGGCTGAACCCCGCGGCTGCTACGCCTCGCTGCGGGCGCCGCTACCGTCGTCGCCGGCCGGCGACTCGCCCTCGGCGAGCGTGCGCAGCTTGCGAAGCGCGTGGTTCTCGATCTGCCGGATGCGCTCCCGCGTGACCTCGAACAGGCGACCCACCTCGTCCAGCGTTCGCGGGTGCTCGCCGTTGAGGCCGTAACGCAACTCGACGACGCGGCGCTCGCGCTCGGACAGCCGCGAGACGGCCCGCTGGAGCGCCTCGCTGCGCAGCGTCACCTCGACGGCCTCATCGGGGAGCGGCGCGCTGCCGTCGCTGATGAAGTGCCCCAGCTCCGACTCGTCGTCGTCGCCGACTGGCTTCTCGAGCGAGATCGGTGCCTGCGCGCTGCGCATGATCTGCTCGACCTCGGCGACGGGCAGCTCGAGCGCAGTTGCGACTTCGACGAGCGTCGGCTCCCGCCCCAGGTCGGCGCGCAGGGCGCGCTCGGCCCGGGCGATGCGGTTGAGCTTCTCGACGACCTGGACGGGCATCCGGATCGTGCGCCCCTTGTCGGCGAGCGCCCGTGCCACGGCCTGGCGGATCCACCAGGTGGCGTAGGTCGAGAACTTGTAGCCGCGCCGCCAGTCGAACTTCTCGACCGCGCGCACGAGCCCGATCGTGCCCTCCTGGATGAGGTCGAGAAACGGCAGACCCTGGTTGCGGTAGCGCTTCGCGATCGACACGACGAGCCGCAGGTTCGCCTCGATCATCATGCTCTTCGCACGCAGGTCGCCCCGCTCGACGCGCTTTGCCAGCTCGACCTCCTGGGCCGCGGTGAGCAGCGGCACGCGCCCGATCTCACGCAGGAACAGTTGGAGCGCGTCGGTCGACGACTCGCCCGCGCCGGGCTCCAGGTCGAGCTCGTCGACGTCGTCGGCGGCCGCCTGGAGCTCCTGCTGACCGGGCTCGTCGGCGTCGTCGTCGTCGAGGGGCGCGTCGAGGGCCGAGTGGTCGACCGCCACGCCGACGGCGCCATCCTCGCTGAGCGCCTCGGCGAAGAGGCCAAGCGGACCCTCGTTCGCGAGCAGGTCGACGAACCGCTGCGATCCGACCTCGAGCTCGTCGCCCTCGCCCACCCTGGTCTCCTCGTGCGCCTCGGTGTCCCCGGTCGAGCGCCGGGATGCAGCACTGTTGCACGGGCCTCGGACGGATCGGGCGGAGCCGGGTCGTCACGGCGCCGCGCCCGGGGCGGCAACCGGTGCCGCGCCAATTCACAGCAAGCCCCTACTTCTTCAACTTGGCGAGCTCGGCGAGCACTGCCTGCGCGGCATCGACCACCGCCTGCCCCTTGCGGCCGTCGGCCACCGCGGCCCGGAGCTGCTTGCGGGCCGGGTCGATCTCGCCGAGCCAGAGCAGCAGCACGCCGAGGTGGTAGCGGATCGTCGCCGAGCGCGGGAACCGCTTCGCGAGCGGGCCGAGCTGCGAGAACGCCCGCTCCGGCTGCTCCTTGTCGAAGCGGCCGAAGGCGGCCGCGGCGAGCGCTTCCGGGTCGTTCGGCGCGGCGGCGGCAGCCAGGGCCAGCTGGCGCTCGGCGGACACGCGCTGCCCGAGCCGCTGCAGCGCGACACCGTAGGAGATGCGGTCGTGAGCGCCTCCCTGCGCAGCGCGCCGCGCCAGCAGCGCCAGCTGGGCCGGCGGCGCGAGCCCGTCCAGCCCAGGCGGGTTGGGGAACGACGGGATGAAGGTCGGCAGCCCGCGCGGCAAATCCGGGTGCAGCAGGTCGGCGGCACGCACCGCATACGCCGTGTCGGGATCCTTCTCGAGCGCCAGCCGCCACGCCTTCTCGGCCTCGGCGACACGGCCGACCCAGACGAGCGCCAGCCCGAGGTGGAGTTGCACGAGACCGCTGTCCGAATGCTCCAGCGCGAGCGCCTGGAGTCCACGCAGACCGGCATCCGGAGACCACTGCGCGATGATCTGCGCCACCTGCGCGTCGAGCGAGGGATAGAGGCTGAACTGTCGGGCGGCGTCGCTGCGCTTGCCGGCCGCGAGCAGCCGCGACGCCACGCGCAGAGCGCGGGCCTCCGCGTCGTCACGCGCGCCGAGCTCGAGAACGAGCGGGGGAGCACCCGTGAGCGGCTTGCCGACGACGGGCGCTCCGGCGACCGCCGTCTTCGACGGGTCGCTCTGTGCGAGCGTGACACCGACGGTGACCCCGGCAGCGGCGAGGGAGGCGGCGGCGACGAGGGCAACGGTGCGCTGGCGTGGAGTCACGCAGTCGAAGATACCCGGCCTCCGCCGCAGCGGGCGGGCTCACCGGCAGCGACGGCGCCCCCGGGTGACGGCGGTGCTGGCGGCTGCAGCGACGGCGCGCCCTGCGGCCGCTGCCGCAGACAGCCGGGCGCTGCGGAATACCCGGTGCCAGGCGCGCGTTGCAACGCTCTGATCCCCGAAGCTATACTTTGGAAAGCGATGCCTAGCTACAGAGACCTCCTCCAAGCCGTCAAGGCCGAGATTGCCGAGATCGACGCCCAGAGCGCCCACGCGCTGCTCGCCGGCGACGCCGCCCCCGCCCTCGTGGACGTCCGCGAGCTCGACGAGTGGGAGCAGGGCCACCTGCCCGGCGCCACGCACGTCGTCCGCGGCTTCCTCGAGTCCCGCATCGAGCAGGTCGCGCCCGACCGCTCGCAGCCGGTGATCGTCTACTGCGCGGGCGGCGCCCGCTCGGCGTTCGCCGCGAAGACGCTGCAGGACCTCGGCTACACCGATGTCCGCTCGCTCGCCGGCGGGTTCACCGACTGGAAGCGCAACGGCTTCGAGGTCAAGCTGCCCGTCTCGCTGTCGCCACAGCAGCGCTCGCGCTACAGCCGGCACACGCTGATCCCCGAGGTCGGAGAGGCCGGGCAGATCAGGCTGCTCGACTCGCGCGTCCTGCTGATCGGCGCCGGCGGGCTCGGCTCGCCGTCCTCGCTGTACCTGGCCGCGGCCGGCGTCGGCACGATCGGGATCATCGACGACGACACCGTCGACGCCTCGAACCTCCAGCGCCAGATCCTCCACTCGACGACGACGCTCGGCGAGCCCAAGGTCGAGTCGGCGAAGCGCACGCTGCAGGCGCTCAACCCCGACGTGAACGTGATCACCTATCCCGAGCGGCTCAGCTCGGAGAACGTCGAGCGGATCCTCGCGGACGGCTGGGACGTGATCGTCGACGGCGCCGACAACTTCCCGACGCGCTACCTCGTCAACGATGCGTCGGTGTGGCACAACATCCCGGTCGTACACGGCTCGATCTTCCGCTTCGAGGGCCAGGTCACGGTCTTCAAGCCGCAGGATGGCCCGTGCTACCGCTGTCTCTTCCCGTCGCCGCCACCGCCGGAGCTCGCCCCCAGCTGCGCCGAGGGCGGCGTGCTCGGCGTGCTGCCCGGCATCATCGGCTCGCTCCAGGCCAACGAGACGATCAAGCTGCTCCTCGGCATCGGCGACCCGCTGATCGGCAAGCTGCTGCTGTTCGACGCGCTCGAGCCCTCGTTCACCGAGGTGCGCCTCAAGCGCGACGCGAGCTGCCCCGTCTGCGGCGACGACCCCTCCATCACCGAGTACATCGACTACGTGGAGTTCTGCCAGGGCGGCGGCGGGGCACACCAGGCAGGAGCGCACGCACACGCATGACAACCGTTCGGATTCCCCCCACCCTGCGCGGCGAGACCGGCGGCCAGCGCCAGGTCGACGCCAGCGGCGCCACGGTCGGCGCCGTCCTCAACGATTTGGCGGCGAAGTATCCCGGCCTCGCAGGCCAGATCTTCGAGGACGGCGAGGTTGCACCGTTCGTCAACGTGTACCTCGAGGGCGAGGACGTGCGGACACTGCAGGGGCTCGACACCCCCGTCACCGAGACCGCGACCGTGATCCTGCTGCCCGCGATGGCAGGCGGCCGCTAACCCCATGCACGAGCGGCTCGACAGCAGGCTCACCGTCGGCTCGAGCGTGCTCGACCTGGTCGGCAACACGCCGCTCGTCGAGCTGCGCAACCTCACACCGAAGGCCGGCGTCAGGATCTACGCCAAGCTCGAGGGCCAGAACCCGAGCGGCTCGATCAAGGATCGTGTCGCGAAGGCGATGATCGACGCCGCCGAGGCCTCCGGCGACCTCGTCCCCGGCCGCGAGCTGCTGGAGCCGACGAGCGGCAACACCGGCATCGCACTCGCGCTCATCGCGAAGCTAAAGGGCTACCGACTGACGTGCGTCCTGCCCGACAACGCGACGGACGAGCGCAGGCGCCTGCTCGAGCTGTACGGCGCCAGGATCATCTCCTCGCCCGGTGAGGAAGGGTCGAACGGAGCAGTGCGGCTGGCGCTCGAGCTTGCCGCCGCCGACTCCCGCTACTACATGCCGTTCCAGTACGGCAACGTGCACAACCCGCGCGCCCACTACGAGGGCACCGGCGCCGAAATCGCCGAGGCGCTCGACCGTGTCGACGTGCTCGTCGCCGGGCTCGGTACGGGTGGCACGCTGATGGGCACCGGCAGGCGCCTGCGCGAGAGCTTCCCCGACATCACGGTCGCTGCCGCCGAACCGCTGCCGGGCGACCCGGTGATGGGCCTCCGCTCGCTCGCCGACGGCTACGTGCCGCCGATCCTCGACGTCACGAAGCTCGACCGCAAGGTGCTCGTCTCGAACACCGAGGCCGTCCTCGCCGTGCGGGCGCTGCTCGACCGCGAAGGCATCTTCGCCGGTGTCTCCGCCGGCGCCGTCGTGCACGTGGGCCGACGCCTGGCCGCTGAGCTCGACGAGGGCGGCGTCGTCGTCTGCGTTCTCGCCGACGCCGGCTGGAAGTACATCAGCGCCGACTTCTGGGACCTGTCGACCGACCTCGAGTCGTCGATGGAGTCCACCCTCTGGTGGTAGTGCCGGCCGGCGTTCGCGCCGACCTCGTCGCGCACTCGCAGGCGGAGAGCCCGAACGAGGCGTGCGGCATCGTCGTCTTCCGGGACGGCACCGCCGAGCGCTACATCCACGGCCGCAACGCCGCCGCCTCGCCCTACCGCTACGAGCTCGAGGTGCCGCCCGACACCTGGTTTCTCGAGGACGAGGGCTACGAACTGGCCGTCTTCCACTCGCACCTCTCGTCACCTGCCCGGCCGTCGCGCACGGACGTCGAGAACATCGGGCTGTGGGAGGGCAAGCCCTACCTGATCCTCTCGCTCCGCCTCGACGAGCTGAAGGCCTGGACGATCACCGCGGGCGCGATCTCGGAGCTCCCGCTGACCGACGCCGCAGCGGGCCGGTAGGCCGGATCAGAGAGAGGGCCGGCACGACGGGCCGACCCTCTCTACGCATGAGCTGGTACGAGCGCTACGAGACGGTGAAGGAGCCCTTCATGATCGCCGCATGCGGGTCGCAGACGAACTTGTAGGTGCCCTTCTTGAGCGTCACATTCCAGGTGGACTTGCCCTTGGCGCTCACGCCCGAGTCCTTGTTGACGCCCGGGCCAGAGAGACGGAAGTTGTGGATCGCAGAGGTGTCGGACACCATGATCATGTAGGCGCCGGCTCTGAGCGACGTGACCTTGCCGCCCTTCGCGTCGGTCAGGGTCATCTTGAAGTTCGAGTCGGGCCCGACGGCGGCGTTGAGCATTGGCGCTCCAGCCTGCGCGGTGAGCGGCAGAATGGCGGCAGCAGCAGCCAGAGCGGCGCCGGCGGCGGTGAAACGGAGGGTCGTGCGGAGGGTCATTGTGTCCTTTCTCGACAGCTTTTCACGAACGAAATAGTAGCCGAGCCGGGCTGCACCAGGAACGGGCAGACGGTTGCCGCGGCAGCGTCTGCGGGGGCGGCCAGCGCGGCGATCAGCCCAGCAGCCGGCGCGGCGGCCAGCGCAGCGGCCAGCGCAGCGGCCATACTCATGGGATGGAATCCCCCGTGAGCCACGACATCCCCGACGGCTGGGCCGTCGTCAACGGTGCGCTCGAGCGCAGCTACCGGTTCGCGACCTTTGCCGAGGCGCTCGCGTTCGTCAACGCCGTCGGCGCGGCCGCCGAGCAGGCGAACCACCACCCCGACATCGCGTTCGGCTGGGGCCGGGCGACGGTGCGCTGGACGACGCACGACGCCGGCGGCATCACCCCGCGGGACAGCGCGCTGGCCCGCCGCACCGACGAGCTGGCGTAGCCGGGAGGAAGCTGCGGATGCCGACTGTGGCGCCCCGCCCGTGCTCTGCGACAGCAGCGGCGTTGGCCTCGTTCTCGACACGGATCGGCAGCGGGCCGAGGCGCCTGTGGAGCTCGTCGGCGACGTCGATGCCCGACCAGCCGAGGTTCGGCGCGCGCAGCAGCGTGCCCGTCTCGTCCGAGACGATGCCTGGAACAGCGACGCCGATGCCGACAGGGACGAGTCCCTCCTGCTCGGCGACGCGCGAGAGCCGGTCGAGCACCTTGCCGGGCACCGAGCGCCTGTTGTCGACGCAGACCCACTTCTCCTGCCAGACCGTCCCGGTCAGCCCTTCGACGCAGAGCGTCAGGTAGTCGACGTTCACCTCGAGGCCGACCGCAACGACGCCGTCGTCCAGCTCGAGCGTGACGGACGGGCGGCCGACACGGCCACTGGCCTTCTCCTTGCCCGCCTCGCGGACGAGGCCAAGCCCGATCAGCTCGGAGACGAGGCTCGAGACGGTCGCGCGGGTCAGCCCGGTCTCATCGGCGACGCGCGCCCGCGACCGCGGCCCCCACGAGGCCAGGTGCCGGACGCCTACGCGGTCGGCGAGTCGGCGGCCGGCTCGCTTGCCGGCTCGAACTCGATCTGGAGGCGCTCGATGCGGGTTCCCTCCAGCTCGAGCACTTCGAGCACGAGGCCCGGCACCTCAACGCGATCGCCGATCGCGGGCGCGCGGCCGAGATGGCCGAACACGAAGCCGGCCATCGTGTGGAAGTCGTCCTGGTCGAGGCATTGCCCGAACTCCTCGTTGAAGTCGTCGATCGGGAAGGTGCCGTCGATGCGGATCGTCGTCTCGTCGATGCGCTCGACGGACTCGTCCGGCAGGTCGTACTCGTCCTCGATGTCGCCGACGATCTCCTCGAGCAGATCCTCGAGCGTGACGATGCCCTGGGTGCTGCCGTACTCGTCCACGACGACCGCCATGTGCTGGTTCGTCTTGCGGAACTCGCTGAGCAGTGCAGCGAGGTCCTTCGTCTCGGGGACGACGTGCGTCGGCCGCAGCAGCTCGTCGAGCCGCACCGGCGAGTTCCCGTGCACCGCCGAGAACAGGTCGCGGACGTGCAGCACGCCGATCACCGTGTCGAGCGAGCCGCGGTACACGGGATAGCGCGTGTACGGCGAGTCGATGACGGCGGAGAGCGCGTCCTCGGGCGTGATGTCGGCCGAGAGGGCGACGACCTCGGGGCGCGGCACCATCACGTCGGTCGCCTCCTTGTCGGCAAAGTCGAAGACCTTGTAGAGCATCTCCTCCTCCTGCTCGGCGATCACGCCCGCCTGCTCGGCACCGGCGAGGATCCGACGGATGTCCTCTTCGTTGTGCTCGAGCGCCCCGGCAGGCGCCGTGCGCATCCCGAGCAGGCGCAAGCCGCCGGCTGCGGTGAGCTGGAGAAGGACGACGATCGGCCACGTAAGCCGCGCGAGCAGATCGAGCGGCCGCGCGATGATGACTGCAAGCGGCTCCGCGATCTGGAGCGCGACCGCCTTCGGGATGAGCTCCCCGATGGTCACGCTGAGGTACGTGAGCACCAGGAACGAGAGGGCGAAGGCAAGGCCGTTCGGCATGAACGGGTCGAAGAAGTGCGAGATCAGTGGCTCGCCGATGGCGCCGGTGAGGATCCCGAAGATGGTGATGGCGAGCTGGATCACACCGATGAAGCGGGTCGGTTGATCGAGCAGCGAGAGGGCGGAGCGGGCACCGGCGCTGCCGCGCTCGGCGAGTTCGTCGAGTCGGGTACGACGTACCGAGACGAGCGCGTACTCGGCGGCCACGAACACCGCGTTCCCAAATACGAGCAGGAGAACGATGACGACCCGGATGACTTCGCTCACGCGGCGGCCTTCGGGGCAGAGGTACTCGGTAGGTCGTCGGCCACGCGGATCAGGCGGCAGTATAGGCGACAGAGCCGCCGTCGCCGCCGTGCCGCTGCGCGCGGCCAGCGCACACGAGCCGCTCGAGGTGCGCGATCGTCTCCTGCACGGCGAAGCGCCGGTGAATCGGCACGAGCTCGTACGCCCACAGCGCGAGCGAAACCTGGTAGGCGTCACGCGGCTCGGCGTGGTCGAGCGCTGCGATCGTCTCGGCGAGCCGTCCGTCGTGGTGCGCGACCGTCTCGCGGGCGCGGGCGACGCTGTCGACGACGAGCGGCCCGTGACCCGGCAAGGTCAGTCGCGGCGCAAGGGCCTCGATCCGGGCGAGCGTCTCCAGGTAGGTGCCGAGCGGATCGCTGTCGCCGCCGAGGGTGTAGCCGACGTTCGGCGTGATCTCGAGCAGCAGGTTGTCGCCACCCACGAGGATGCCGTCCCGCCAGAGGGCGAGATGACCGTCCGCGTGGCCGCCGAAGAGCATGACCTGCCAGCCGTCCACGTCGTCACCTGGCTCGAGCGGCGTGACCGACTCCGTGTAGCGCACCTCGGGCCGCATCGCGTCCATGCTGGCGAAGATCTCGTGCGAGATGTCCTCCGGCACGCCGTGGGCGCGGAAGAGAGCGAAGGCACGGGTGGCCCACGTTCGGTCACCCCAGAGGTCGAGCATCAGCCGGTGGTCGAGCGCCCCCTGGAGCACCTCCGCATCGGTGACGCGCTGGACGTCGGCGGCGCCGCCGACGTGGTCGGGATGGAAGTGGGTGATGAAGATCTGCTCGATCGGGGCGTCGAGCTCCTCGGCGACGCGGCCCCAGCTCTCCTCCCAGTCGTGCACGCCGAGGCCCGTGTCGACGAGCATCCAGCCGCCCGTCGGGCGCCGCACCAGGTAGCAGTGCACGTGATCGAGGCCGAGCGGCAGCGGCAGTGTGAGCTGGAGAATCCCGTCGGCCACCTCGCGCATGCGCCTATTGCACACGCTGCGGGCGCGAACATGCGTTCGCACACCTTCCGGAGCGGGGCTCCCTGCAGCAGCGGTGCCCCTCCCGGGTGTTGCAGACGGTACGATCACGGCCGTGGCCAGGGAGATCACGTGCCTCATCGTCGATGACCATGAGGTGGTGCGGGAGGGGTTGCGCCTCTCGCTGTCGCGGGCCGAGCACATCCGTGTGGTCGGTGAGGCCGCAGACGGCGCGAACGCGGTGGCCCTCGCTGAGCGCCGCCGGCCGGACGTCGTGCTGATGGATGAGCGCACGCCGGGGATAGACGGCCTGGAGGCGACGCAGAAGCTGCTCGCAAGCGTGCCGAACGCCAATGTCCTCATCTTCACGGCGTACAACGAGCGTTCGCTGCTGACGCAGGCGCTGGAGTCGGGGGCGGCAGGGCATCGAGCCCGCCCGGAGTGAACGGCGGCGGCTGGGGCTGCTGCGCTTCGCTCACGGCTCCAGTCTCGCCTGACCCGGCGGCAGGATCATCCGCAAGCTGCCGCAGCCCCGCTACGGCCTTCTACGCGCGAGCGCGGCCTACCGCCCGCCGGGCACCACCGCCGCCGCCCGCCCGGCTGCCTACGCCACGGAGGTCTTCACGGCCAGCAGCGGCGTGCCCGTCGGCGCCGGGGCGCCCCCCGCTGCCTCGAGCGTGATCGCCACGATCGCACCCGGCTCGACGGTCGGCTCCAGCACGATCACGACGCGGCCACCGCGGACGTCGAAGAGACCGGCGGGGATCGGCGCCTTGCCGGGCGGGATCACCCACGCCTGGTAGATCTTGCCGGCAGGCGCCGGCGGCAGCCTGGCGAGCGAGAACGCCCCACGGCCGCTCGCGACGGCGAGCGAGGCGTTGCCGGACGAGGTGCGCGTTGCGGCAGGGTCGGCGAAGGCGGCCAGCGCGCCGGCCTCGGCCCGCCGTGCCGAGCGCTCCCGGTCGAGCGAGCCCGAGATGCCCGCGCCCCACACCGCCAGCGCGACGGCAGCAGCGGTGGCGGCTGCGAACGCGGGTGCGAGCACCTGTGGGCGCAGGAGCTACTGCGCCGTGCGGCGGCGCTCCCGGGCGGCTACAAGCGACACGACGACGGCCGGTTCTGCGCGAGCCGCGGCGAGCACCCGCTCGCGCAGGCCCACGGGCGGCTCTCCTCCGTCGGCCGCGTCGGCAAGCCCCAGCACGGCGCCCTCGAAGGACGCGACCTCGGCGAGGCAGCGCTCACAGCCGTCGAGGTGTACCTCGAACGCGCGGCGCTCGGCGTCGTCGAGCGCGTCCAGCGCGTACGCAGCAGCCTGCTCGTGGATGTCGGTGTCGATCGGCATGGTGGCCTGCTAATGCTACTCCGCAGCGTATTCGCCGTCGGACAGTCGCCGGTTCGGGGAGACTGCACCGGTGGCGATCTTCCTCGCACTCGTCGGAGCGTTTTTCTTCGGCATCCTCTCGGTGCTCACCCGGCGGGCTCTGCGCACCGCGCCCGACGCGGTTGCGGGCGCCTTCGTCACCGACATCGTCGCATTCGGCGCTTCCGCGGCGGTCGCGGCGATCACCGGCTCTGGGCTGGGCTCCCTGTCGTGGCACACGATGTGGCCGTTTCTGCTGGCCGGCTTCTTCGTGCCCGGGATCTCGCAGATCCTCTTCGTCTACGCAATCAAGCTGTCGGGCCCGTCGCGGACGTCGACCGCGGTGGGTGCGGCGCCGCTGCTCTCGGCGTTCATCGCGATCGTGGTGCTCGGGGAGCCCTTCCGGGCCTGGCTGATCCTCGGCACGGTGTGCGTGGTGGCCGGCGTCGTGTCGCTGGCCTGGGACAAGCGGCGGCCCGAGAACTTCAGGCCGCTCGGGCTCGTGCTCGCGGGCATCTGCGCCGTGCTGTTCGGGGCGCGCGACAACATCGTGCGCTGGGCACAGCAGGATGCCCAGATCCCACCGCTCGTGGCGGCGACGATCCTGCTCGGGGCGGCGAGCGTCACCGCCTTCGTCTACCTGCTGATCGTGCGGCGCCGGGCGCTGCCTGCGCTCGTGCGGCGCTCGGCGGTGCCGTTCGTCATCCCGGGGCTAGCGATCGGCTTCGCCTACGACGCACTGACCGAGGCGTTCTCACGGGCGAAGGTGACAATCGTCGCCCCGCTCAACGCGACGAGCGCGCTCTGGGGCGTGCTGGCGGCGATCGTGGTGATGCGTCAGGCCGAGAATATCGGCCGTCGCCTGATCATTGCCGCGGGGCTGATCGTGGCGGGCGCGATCGTCGTCGGCGCGACGCGGTAGCAGCCCCGTCTCGGGGCCCCTGCCCCGGCGCCCGCCCGGACGGCGGCGGCGCGACGCAGGCCTGCGGGGAAGCCCCGCGGCCCGCGTCGAGCGAGGTGGTCGGAGCCTTACCGCGAGTTCTGGACGTTGTGCTCGGTCGCGTAGGCGTCCACGAGCGGATCGACCTTGTCCATGCCTTCGGGGAAGGCGTAGTTGATCTTCACGAAAGGCTCCCACTTCTCGGGGAGAGCGTCCTCGGGGAAGATCGCCTCGACAGGGCATTCCGGCTCGCAGGCGCCACAGTCGATGCACTCCTCGGGGTCGATGACGAGCATGCGCCCGGCCTCGTGGATGCAGTCAACCGGGCAGACATCGACGCAGGAGCGGTCTTTGATGTCGATACAGGGTTCAGCGATGATGTACGTCACGAGTTGTACTCTAGCGACCCGAGAAGTCGGGCTACCAGGGTAGGTGCGCGCTCGACGAGCGCGGACTTCACGATCACCTGCGCGAAGCCGGCCCGGTGCGCCCGCCGAAGGCCCTCGGTGTCGGTGTGATTGCCATAGCCGAGGACGGGCAGGCCGGGATACGCCGCCACCACGGCTGCGGCGTCCACCGTCGAGATATCGGCGATCACCAGGTCGGCGACGGTATCCGCCCGCGCCGTCAGCGTGTGCTCGCGCAGCAGCCCCTCCAGCCGTCCACGGAAGAAGAGATCGACGCCTTCGAGCTTGATCGTGGCCACCTCCTGACCGTAGCAGGCTGCAAGAGACCTGCTGTGAGTGAGCGCCCCCAGCGGGGCTGTCCCGGATCAGGAACGACGAGGCGGCATGGCGCCGCGCCCGGGGCGGCAACCGGGGCCGCGGCTCGTCCCAGCAAGCGTGTAGCTTCGGGCCGTGGAGTTCGCTGCCGGCGACGACGATGTCCAGCACCACGCGCGGGAGCGCGAGCAGGTGCCCGCGCGCGGACTCGAGCGCGGGCTCACGCTGCTCGCGGGCGGGGCCTGGTTCGAGGCGCACGAGGCGTTCGAGGCCGAGTGGCGTGAGGCGCCGCCCAGCGAGCGCGACTTCCTGCAGGGGCTCGTGCACGTCGCGGTCGCCTGGCTGCAGTCCGGACGTGGCCGCCGGATCGGCTGCGAGCGCCAGCTGGAGAAGGCCGCACGCCGGCTCGGGCCGTATGCGCCCCGGCATCGCGAGGTGAACGTCTCCGGGCTGCTGGGGCAGGTGGCAGCCGCGCTCCACGCTGTCAGGGGTGGTTCGTTGGCGCTGCCGCCGGTGGTGCTCGACCCGGCGCGGCCCGCCGCACCCGCCCCGCCCGCCGCGAGCGACCTCTAGACCTGCCCGAGACCGATGGCCTCGAACAGGCGGTTCAGCAGCACGCGCAGCCACCAGTCGCGGTGGAAGAAGAGGAGCAGCCCGAGCGCGACGAGGGTGACGCCCGCGACGCGCCGGATCCAGACGTAGCGGTTGCGCACCCAGCGAAACGTGCCCATAGCGCGCGCGAACGCGATGCCAGCGAAGATGAAGGCGACGCCGAGGCCCGCCGAGTAGGCGACGAGCAGCACCACCCCGTGCACGATCGTGCGGCCGTCGCTGGCGAGCACGAGGATCGGAGCGAGGACGGTGCCGATGCACGGGGCCGCACAGACCGCGAACGCCGCGCCGAGCAGCGCATTCGAGCCGCTGCCGCGCGCCTTCAGTAGCAGGCTGGGCGCGACGGCGCGCTCCGGCAGGCGCAGCAGCCCGACAAACGCGAGACCGACCACGACGAGCACGAACCCCGCCACCTCGTTGCGGGTCTCGCCGTCGACGACGCGACTGATCGCAGCCGCGCCCGCGCCCAGCAGGACGAAGACGACCGTGAAGCCGAGGATGAAGGGCAGGCTCGAGCGCACGACGCGGGCCGCGACGCCCTTCTCGCTCAGCCGGTGCGCGTCGACGGCGGAGATCGCCGAGAGATACCCCGGCACCAGCGGCAGCACGCAGGGCGTCGCCACCGACGCAAGCCCGGCGACGAACGCGATCGGGATTTTGGCGGCGAACACGGCGGCGAGCGCGCTGGCTACCACGTCACTCCTCGTAGCGCGCGAGCGCCTCGTCGACGCGCTGCTCGAGCTCGGCGTCGAGCGGCCGATCCGGCGGCCAGTCCGCGTAGGCGGAGCCCCGGCCCGACCGGCGGCGGCTCCACACCCAGGCGAGCCAGCCGAGGACGAGCGCGCCCAGCACGATCCCGACCAGCGGGAGAAGCCACGCCAGCAGGTTGAACCCCTTCTTGCTAGGTGAGGCGAGCACCGCCGGCCCGAACTCGTCGACGAGCTTGCTCTTGATCGCCGAGCGCTTGTCGCCGGCCTCGATGCGGGCGGTGATGAAGGCACGGATGCGGGTCGCGACCGGCGAGCTGGACATGTCCAGCGTCGTCTTGCAGGTCGGGCACATCACCTCGCCCTCGAGCTCGCCGAGCGTGGGCTTGCTCTCGCTCGCGAGGCAGGGCGCGGCAACGACAAGCGCGCCCACGAGGAGGAGCAGGCCGAGAGCGCGCCTCATGCCAGCCTCACGCGCCGAGCGCCCGCTTGATGCCCTCGTCCAGCTCCTTCGCCGAGATCTCGCCCTCGATGCGCTTCCCGACGAGCATGCCGTTGCGGTCGATGAAGAACGTCTCCGGGAATCCGGTGACCCCGTAGGGGGTGAGCGTCTTGCCGCTGCCGTCGTGCACGATCGGATAGGTCAGCTTGTAGCGGTTCGCGAAGCGTCGGGCGTCGCCGGTGAAGTCCTGCGCATCCACCCCGAGCACGACGACTCCCTGCTTTGCGTAGCGGGTGTAGGCCTCCTGCAGCCGCGGCGACTCCAGCTTGCACGGAGTGCACCACGATGCCCAGAAGTTGAGGACGACGACCTTGCCGCGCAGCGACGCCAGGCTGACCGAGCCCGGCCCCGACCCGGCAATTCCTGTGATGCGTGGCAACGTGAACTGCGGTGTGGCCATGGGCGCGCCATTGCTCGCGGCGAGCCTGGCGGCCGCGCCGCCGGGGTCGCGGGTCGCGACTTTCCAGACGAGCAGGCCGAGCAGCGCAGCGACGGCCACGAGCGCAGCTCCCTGCGCCAGCCGCCTCGGCAGGCGGGAATCGCTGTCCGGTGAGGCGTCGATCGACATCAGACGGGGACGATCAGCACCTTGGTGCCGACCTCGACCTGCTCGAACAGCCACTCCGCGTCGGGGATGTGCATACGGATGCAGCCGTGCGACCGCGAGTAACCGATCGAGGCGTTGTTGGGGGTGCCGTGAATGCCGACGAGCGGCTCCGACAGGCCCATCCAGCGGGTGCCAAGCGGGTTGTCAGGGCCGGGCGGCATGACCTTCTCGCCCTTGGCCCAGGGCGAGTCTGGCGGCGTCCAGGTGGGGTCGCGCTGCTTGACGACAATGTTGAAGCTGCCCAGCGGTGTCGGGTAGGCCACCTGCCCGGTGGCGACGCCGAAGCGGCGGACGAGCTTTACGCCCCGGAAGAGCTCGAGCGAATTGGTGGCGCGACGGATGACGATGAGAGAGGTGTCGGACACCTTCAGCACTGCAGGCACGACGGTGAGCACGGGCACCTTCACCGCCCTGCGGTCGTTGGCGGTGAGTGCGCGCGTGATGGCGGCGACGGCGGCGGAACGCTTGATCCGCTGGCCGGTGACGCCTGCAGTGAGCACGGGCCGGAAGTTGCGCATCGCGAGCCGGCGCGGCTTGGCCGCGCGGTCATACCCGGCTGCCAGGCGATCGACGAAGCGACGGACGCCCACACCGGGAACCCGCACCTCGAGCTCGACCCTGTGTCCGGGCGACGCGGCCAAGGCGCGCCGCACGGCGCTCTGCGCGTAGGCGATCATGCCGAGGTCGGCCGGCGACACGCGGATGTACCGCCCAGCGAGGACGAGCACCAGCGGCTGCGCGACCGACGCGCGCACGAACGTCACCGCGGTGTCGGTCTGCAACCCGCCGACGTTGACCCCGGCGATGCGAACGCCGCGGGGCAGGAGCAAGCTCAGCGGGCGCACATCGGGCCGGTAGCCCACATCGGCGATGACCGCGCTCGGAGCTGGCGACTCGCCGGCTGCCGGAGCCGACGACACGACGAGCAGCGCGGCGACCAGAGCGAGCGAGGCGGCAAGGAGTGGCCGTCTCACACTGGGAGTGTAGCGGCGAGCAACTGAGGTCTGTCCGAGACGATCGCGTCGGCGCCGAGCCCGGCCAGACGCGCCGCCTCTGCCGGGTCGTTGACCGTCCACACGTGCACCGGCACTCCCAGCGCATGGCAGCGCCGGATCACAGCCGGAGACACGACCCGGCGCTCGAGCGCCGCGACGGTGGCCGACGACGCCCGCAGCAGCCCGGCGATGCGGAGCGGCAGGGCGCAGCGCAGCGCCACCAGGGCCGCCTCGACTCCCGGCGCGAGCCATGGCCGGGTGGACGCACCGTGCCGGTCGTGCGGGTAGCCGAGGGCGCGCTGGAGCGCCGGGGCGACCTCCGCGAACCGCCGGAGCCCGACTGCCTGGTTGGACGAGACGAGCGACCGACCGAGGAGGCCGTGGCGTGCCAGCGCGGCCACGATCTCCTCTTCCCGCCCGAGGCACTTGACGTCGGCGTGGACGCCCAGCCCGGGCGCGCTCCCGGCGAGCCAGGCCAGCGCCTCGTCGAGGGTGAGCAGCCCGGGGCTACGCTCGCGTGCTTCCGCGAGCGAGAGCGACAGCAGGCGCTCTTCGTGCGTGACAACGAGATCGCCGCCGGCCAGCGCCGAGACATCGAACTCCAGCGCATCGGCGCCGTGCTGGAGGCCGGCGGCGAGCGCGAGCAGGGTGTTCTCGGGAGCGAGGCCAGCGGCCCCGCGGTGGCCGACGACGAGCGGCCGCGCGCCGGGGGAACGGGCGGGCCAGCCGGGTGCCTGGAGTGCCGTCATCGGCTTGCCAGTATCGCGATCGGCGACCCGTCAGCGGTAGACTGCGCGTGATGGAACTCGCCCAGCGCAGCGTTTCGACCCCGCTCCCGCCCGCAGACCCGCGGCCGGCGATCGCCCGGGCCTATCGCTTCGAGCGGGCGCGGCGGACGCTCCGCGTCGAGCAGCGGGACGACCGCAAGCGTGCCGACCGCCGCTTCTGGCTGGCGCTTGCCGTGCTCGTCGTGGCCGTGATCGCGATCGCCGGGGCGATCGTCGTCGAGCTCCAGCAGCTCTTCGGGATCTAGGCGCCCCCCCCCGCTCCGCCCCGCCGCGCACGGCGATCGGCGATCGCACAGACGCCCACGCCGACCGCCGTGCCCAGCGCCGCGCCCGCCAGCGTGTCGAGCGGGTAGTGGACGCCGACGTAGAGCCGCGAGAACGCGACGGCCAGGGCGAGGGCGAGCACGGCCGCAGGCCCGGCGAGCCGGAGCAGTGCGGAGCGCGACGCCGCCGACCGCGGCACCGCAGCCCGAGACACCGCCAAGGCGAGCACGGTCGCCGCCGCGAAGCTCGTCGCCGCATGACCCGACGGGAACGAGCCCGTGTGTGGGACGCGCACCAGCGCGGCCGGCTCGGGCGCCTGCAGGGGTGGCCGGTCGCGCCCCACGCCCGCCTGGATCGCCCGTGCCGCCAGGTCGGCGACCGCGACCGCCACCACCACCGAGACGAACAGGCCCCGGCGCCCGTGCAGCAGTGCGGCGAGCAGGGCGAGAACGACCCACACCGCCCCGAGCGAGCCCACGGCACTGAGGCCCTCGAACACGGGATCGAGCCAGCCCACCCGGTGCAGGACGATCCAGCGCTGCAGCCGGTGATCGAGCGCGCTCAGCGGGCGAGGATCCGGCGCGTCTGCTCGAGGAGCTGCTGGGCATCGAACGGCTTGGCGACGAAGCCGCTGGCGCCGCGGCTCTCGTCGGCGCGCGCGGTCTCCTCGACCGAGCCACTGAACATGATCACGGGCAGCGCCGGGCCGTGCCGGCGCTGCACCTCCTGGAGCATCTCCCAGCCGTCGATCTCGGGCATCAGCACGTCCAGCAGCACGAGGTCGGGCGCATCGCCGGCCAGCGCTTCCAGCCCATCGCGGGCGCCCGCGGCCTCGCGGACGCGGAAGCCGTCCTGCTCGAGAATCGTGCGCAGCAGGGCGCGCACGCCGGCATCGTCGTCGACGACTAGCACGAGCGGGCCGGCGGGCCGCTGCTGCGTACCGGAGCGGCTGATGAAGTCGGCCAGGTCGCCGCGGCGATACCGGCGGTGGCCCCCCGGCGTGTAGAAGGTCGGCACCTGACCGGCGTCCGACCACTTGCGAATGGTGCTCTGCGCAACGCCCAGACGCACGGCCGCCTGGCCCAGGGTGAGCCAGTCATCAGAGCCGAGCGCGCCGTCGGAGGTGGAGGGGCGATCGACCGGCACGATCAGGCAAATCTATCGCAAGCTATACGATTCTCCTAGCGCGCGGGCGCCGGCGGCAGCTCGACCGTGCGCTCGACGGTCACCAGCGGGCCAGGCTGCGGATTGTCGTGGATCGCCATGCCGAGCGCGATCCCGCCCGCAAAGACCACGAGCATCGCGACAACGGCGAGCAGGCTGCCCAGCTGCCGGCGGGCGCGCCGCGACCCCGGGGGCTGTGCTCTGGCTACGCGGTGCTGGCCCCTCACGGGGTGTAGTCCACCGCGCCGCGCGCATAGAGGTGGAAGGCCGCATCCCCTGCGGTGGCCAGCTGCCGAGCCCAGCCCGGCACCGGCGCGGCTTCCGCGACGATGTCGCGCGCCCAGCGGTCGGCATGGCCGTACTCGTCGACCAACTCCGCCAGCGTGTACGTGCTGCCGACACGGCGGCGCAGCTCGTCGGCGATGGCGCCCACCATCGCGATCAGGCGATCGTGCTCGAGCGGGTCACGCGAGGCCTCGTTCAGCCGACGCACTCCGTCTGCCCACTGCTGCCGCGCAAGATCGACCGACACCGTGCTCGATGATACTCAGGGGCTCGTACAGCAGCAGTCGGCAGGCCATGGCCCAGGCAGCTCCGCCAGCACGCGTTCGCCCAGCGTGTAGCCGGGGTGAGCCAGCGCGAACGCCACGTGGGCATGGAGGCACTTGAGCCGCTCCGGCCTGCGCGTGCCGCCGATCCCCAGGTCGAGCGACGCACCTGCGTCCTCACCGCGCCGCTCCCCCGCCAGCTCGTGGCGGATCGCGCGTTGCAGCGCGTTTGCCGACTCGGCGGAGGCGCGCAGCTCCGGGTCGGCGGCAACTGCGGCACCCCAGCGCTCGACCCCTCCCGCCGCCTCGATGCGCGCGACCGCCGCGACGAGGTGACGGCAAGTGAGGTAGTACGTCGTCGGGAACGGCGCGCCGTCGACGGTGTAGGCCTCCTGCTCGGTCACCGCAGGCAGGCCCCATGGGCAGCGGGCAGCGACCCGGCGGAAGGCACGCGGCGCCCTGCCGATCTGCCGAGCGACGACGGCCCGGTCGTCCATCCGGCTCAGCGACCGGCCGCGCGCCGTGTGGCCGCAGCCTGTCGGGCGCGCCAGCCCTCGATGCCCTTGACGATGTAGAGCCGCTCACCGGGGCGCACGTAGCCGATGCGCCGCGCCTCGCGCGACAGCTCCTCACGCGTCGTGGAAAGCGCGAGCCTGCGCTCGAGCGCGCGCTTCTGCGCCCGGAGCTGGCGCACCTCCAGCTGCCGCGCCGAGACCTCCTTCGACGTCGAGAGGTAGCTCTTCACGGGCCGGTAGTAGAGGAAGAGGACGAGCCCGACGCAGACGACGACAAGCGACCGCGCGAGCAGTGGCGAGCGGCGCGAGCGGCGGCGTGGCGAGGCCATGCAGGTGATTTCGGTCCTGCGCGACCGACTCCTGCACGGGCTGGCTCAGACGACAGCGACCTTGATGATGTCGTTGGAGCCGGGGATGTTGACGGCGGTGCCCGCGATCAGCACGACGCGGTCGCCGGGAGCGAGGACGCCGCTCGCACGGGCCGCGCCGAGGCCGTAGCCCCAGAGCTCGTCGACGGTGTCGCAGGGAGGGATCCACAGCGGCACGACGCCCCACTCCAGGGCCATCTGCTGCAGCGCGTGCTGCCGGTGGGTGAACGCCAGGATCGGCAGGTGCGGGCGCAGCCGCGCGATCTGCGAGGCGGTGCGCCCGGAGAAGGTCGGCACGACGAGTGCCGTCGCGTGCAGGGCCTCCGCCAGGTCGCAGGCGGCGGTGCACATCGCGTCGGCGACGGCCTGGCCGTCGCCGTCCTGGACGAGCTGCGGCCGGTAAGCGAGGCTCGGCTCGACGGCCCGGGCCATCCGGGCCATGAACGCGACAGCCTCGCTGGCGTAGTCGCCGACGGCGGTCTCGCCCGAGAGCATGACGGCCGAGGTGCCGTCGAGGATGGCGTTGGCGACGTCGCTCGCCTCGGCCCGCGTCGGCTCCGGGCTCGAGATCATCGTCTCCAGCATCTGCGTCGCCGTGATCACCGGCTTGCCGGCCAGCAGCGCCCGCGCGATGATCCGCTTCTGGACGAGCGGCACCTCGGCCGGCCCGATCTCGACGCCGAGGTCACCACGCGCCACCATCACCGCGTCGGCCGCAGCGAGAATCGCGTCGAGGTCGGCGACTGCCTCGGGCTTCTCGATCT
Organism: Actinomycetota bacterium; assembly: GCA_947445525.1. Taxonomy (GTDB): domain Bacteria; phylum Actinomycetota; class Thermoleophilia; order Gaiellales; family Gaiellaceae; genus CANFDS01. The sequence goes on from CANFDS010000009.1 coordinate 22,312, forward strand.
TGGCGATGACACGGACGCTCGAGCCGGCGGCGTCGACGAGCGCCCGCAGGGCGAGCACGTCCGCGGCGGAGCGCACGAACGAGAGCGCCACGAAATCGACGTCGTGTGCAAAGGCGAAGCGGAGGTCGTCGAGATCCTTCTCGGTGAGGGACGGAATCGGCAGGTCGACACCCGGCAGGTTGACGCCCTTGTGCGAGAGCACGGTGCCGCCGACGACGACCCGACAGCGCGCCCGACCGGCGGTGACGCCCTCGACGCGCAGCCGGATGCGCCCGTCATCGATCAGGACGTCGTTGCCGGCCCGGAGCACATCACCGACCACGGCGGGGCCGACCGACAGGTCGCCGGGCCGGGCCGACCCGGCGGGCGCGATACAGATCTCGTCGCCGGCGGCGACGCGCAGCGGCGCGGGCAGGTCGCCGATTCGCAGCTTCGGACCCTGGAGATCGGCGATGACCGCGAGCGGCCGGCCCGCGTCGGCCTGCGCGTCGCGCACCCGGCGGATGCGGGCGGCATGCTCGGCCTGCGTGCCGTGCGAGAAGTTCAGGCGGGCGCCGTCCATGCCCGCTGCGACGAGCGCGGCGATCGCCGCCGGCGAGTCGGATGCCGGGCCGAGAGTCGCGACGATCTTCGTCCGGCGGAGCTGGCCGATCACGTGGCGAAGGCTAGCTGCAGGGGTCGGCGCCCGTGCCGCGCCAGGGTCGGCCCGTGCCGCGCCGGGGTCGCCGCCGCCCAGGCCGGCCGCGTGCAGCAGTGGCCGGGGCGGCGGCGACGGGAGTCGCGTGCGCGCGAACGGTCAGCGCCGGGCGCGTGGGAACGCGGCCCAGCCCGGGTACTCGGCGGCCGCGCCGAGCTCCTCCTCGATGCGCAGCAGCTGGTTGTACTTCGCGACACGGTCGCTGCGCGAGGGCGCACCGGTCTTGATCTGCCCGACGCCGGTGGCGACGGCGAGGTCGGCAATCGTGACGTCCTCGGTCTCGCCCGAGCGGTGCGACATGATCGAGGCATAGCCGTTCGCGCCGGCCAGCGCGATCGCCTCCAGCGTCTCGGTGAGCGTCCCGATCTGGTTGACCTTGATCAGGATCGCGTTACCGGTGCCGCCATCGATGCCGCGGCGTAGCCGCTCGACGTTGGTCACGAACAGGTCGTCGCCGACGAGCTGCACGCGCTCGCCGAGCCGCTCGGTGATGGCCTTCCAGCCGGCCCAGTCGTCCTCGGCGAGGCCGTCCTCGATCGACAGCACCGGGTAGCGGTCGCACATGCTGCGATACATCTCGACCATCGCGGCGCTGTCGCGCTTGGTCGCCTCGCCCACGAACGTGTAGACGCCGTCGGCGAAGAACTCCGTCGAGGCCGGGTCGAGCGAGAGCGCGATCTTGTCGCGGTGGCCGGCACGCTCGGCGGCCTCGAGCACCGCCTCGATTGCCTGGTCGCTGGAGGCGAGGTCGGGCGCGAAGCCGCCCTCGTCGCCGACGCCGGTGGCGAGTCCGCGCTCCGACAGCACCTGCTTCAGGGTGTGGAACGTCTCCGCGGCGATGCGCAGCCCCTCCGAGAACGACGAGGCACCGGCCGGGATAATCATGAACTCCTGGAAGTCGAGGCCGTTCTGGGCGTGCGCCCCGCCGTTGATGACGTTGAGCATCGGCACCGGCAGCACGTGCGCGTCGACGCCGCCGACCCAGCGGTAGAGCGGCACGCCGGCTTCCGCCGCAGCGGCCTTCGCGGCCGCGAGCGAGACGCCGAGGATCGCATTCGCGCCGAGGCGCCCCTTGTTGGGCGTGCCGTCGAGGGCGATCAGGGCGGCGTCGAGCGCCTGCTGGTCGCGGGCGTCACTGCCACGCAGCGCCGGGGCGATCTCGCGGACGACGTTGTCGACGGCCTTCAGCACGCCCTTGCCGAGCCAGACGCCCCTGTCGCCGTCGCGCAGCTCGACGGCCTCGTGCGCGCCGGTGGACGCCCCGGAGGGCACCGCGGCGCGCCCCAGCGTGCCGGAGTCGAGCCACACGTCCACCTCGATGGTGGGATTGCCGCGCGAGTCGACGATCTGCCGAGCCCGTATGTCGCGGATCACGCCCTTACCCATCTACGCCTCCTCGGTCTTTGCCTGGTCGAAGTATCGATCCTGCTCGGCGAGCGTGAGCAGGGAGAACGCCTGGCCGTCAACGGCGGCCAGCGCCTCGGCGCGCTCGACACGCGAGCGGAAGCGGTCGGTGGAGGCGCGCAGCGCGAGCTCCGGGTCGACGTTGAGCAGCCGCGCGACGTTGACCATGGCCAGCAGCAGGTCGCCGGTCTCGGCGAAGACGCGCGGGTCGGGCTCGCTCTCGGGGGCCGTCCCGCTGGTGCGGGCCAGCTCGGCGCGCAGCTCCTCGATCTCCTCGGCGAGGTCGCCGGCGGCGCCGTTGACGTCGGGGTACTCGAACCCCACATGGGCCGCGCGCTTCTGCACCTTGCGTGCCCGCAGCAGCGCCGGCAGGCCGTCGGGGACGTCATGGAAGATGCCCTCGCGGCCCTCCGACTCGACCTTGATGCGCTCCCAGTTGGAGCGGACGCGCTCGGCCGTGTCGGCCTCCACCTCGCCGAAGACGTGCGGGTGGCGGCGGACGAGCTTCTCGTGCACGAGCCGCACGACCTGCTCGAGGTCGCCGGCGCCGCGTTCCTCGAGCAGGAGGGCGAGAAAGACCGTCTGGAAGAGGAGGTCACCCAGCTCGTCGAGCAGCTTGGCGTCGTCACCGGCGAGCGCGGCATCGGCGACCTCGTACGCCTCCTCGACGGTGTGCGGCACGATCGTGCGCACGGTCTGCTCGCGATCCCAGGGGCAGTCGCGGCGGAGGCGCTCGGTCAGCAGTTGGAGATCGAGCAGGGCGTCAGCGAGGCCCACGCGTGGGTCGACCCGCTAGCCCGTCGTGGTCGCCGGCGGCACCGGCGGCTCGAAGCCGGTCGCGTAGACGACCTTCTTCTCGAATTCCTTCTTGACACCCTCGACCCACGCCGTCATCGCCTCGCTGCGCTTCTGCTGCAGGAGCTGCTGGCGGATCGTCTCCTGCACCTGCGCGAGCTTCTGCACCGTCTTCGGCTTGACTGCCGAGAGTGCCTGGATGACGTGGTAGCCGAACTGGGTCTTGACCGGCTTGCCGATCTCGTCCAGCTTGAGCTCGAACGAGAGCTTGTCGAACTCGGGCACGGTCTGGCCGCGTGAGATCGTCAACTTGCCGCCGCTCGCCTTGGAGCCGGGGTCGTCGGAGTACATCTTGGCAAGTGCCGTCCAGTCGCCCTTCGCACCGAGCGCCACGGCCTTCGCGTACACCTCGTCGGCGAGCGTCTTCGCGGCTGCAAGCGCCTTTGCCTCGGCAGCGGCCTTCGCCTTCGGGGCCGTGATGCTTGCAGCGACCGGCTTCGGCGAGAGCAGGATGTGGCGGACGTCGCGGCTCTCGGCCTGCGTGTACGTCGTCGCATTCTTGGCGTAGTACGCCTTGACGTCGGCGTCCCCGACCTTCACGTCGGCGCTGACCTTCTTGGAGATCTCCTCCGAGATGATCTGAGCCCGGATGTCCGCGAGCACCTGCTCCTGGCTGAGCCCCTGATCCTTGAGCTGCTTCGCGAACTTCTTCTCGTCACCGCCGAAGTACTGCTTCTTGATGTCGACGAGACGTGTGTCGAGGCTCTTCTGGGAGATCGTGATGCCGAGGTCGACCGCCTTCGCGTCGAACTCGGCGCGCTGCACGAGGAACTGCACCGCCTGGTTCTGGAGAGCGATGTACTCGTCCGAGCCGGCGGTCGGGAACGTGCGCTTCTGCGACTTGTACGAGCGCTGCGCCTGGTCGAGCAGCGCGGTGAACTGCGTCCGCTTGATGTCGACCTCGCCGACCTTCGCGATCGAGCCGGACGAGACCTTGTCCGACCCGCCACCACCGCAGCCGGCGACGATGCCCACAACGGCCAGGACGGCGAGGAGCGGTAGGAGTCTGCGCTTGGTCATAGAAAATGCGCCGCGAGCAGGTACTTTCCGCTAGGCGGCGCGACGGGCTTCGAGTATAGCATCGACCAGTCGCAGGGCGCTCGCGAAGTCGTCTCCCCGCAGCGACACCTCGCGGCTGGCGGTCATGTAGACCGCCGTGTCGATGCGCTTGCGCAGCTCGGCGAGCTCGCCCGAGCCGATCACGAGCGGGCCGACCGTCGACTTGCCACCGCGGAACACGAGGTAGTCGGCGCCGAGCACCGCAAGCTTCAGCTTCGACTCCTGGATCTGGAAGAGACACTCGACCGGCTCGGGCACCGGGCCGAAGCGATCCTCGATCGCGGCGTGCAGCTCGCGCAGCTCGTCCTCGTCCTCGACGAGCGCGAGCCGGCGGTGCAGGTCGATGCGGAGCGCCTCGCCGCCGATGTACGCGGCCGGCACGTAGGCGTCGACGCGGGCGTCCACCCTGACCGGGCGGGTGACGGCGCGCCGCTCGCCGGACAGCTCGGCGACGGCCTCGTGCAGGAGCTCGACGTACAGCTCGAAGCCGAGCGCGGCGACATGGCCGGACTGCTCGCCGCCGAGCAGGTCGCCTGCCCCGCGGATCTCGAGGTCGCGCATGGCGATCTGGAAGCCCGCGCCGAGCTCCGTGTGGTCGGCGATGGTCGAGAGGCGGGCGCGGGCCTCGGGCGACAACTCGCTCGCCTCGGGGTAGAAGAGGTACGCGTGCGCCGCGACGTCGGAGCGGCCGACGCGGCCACGGATCTGGTAGAGCTGGGCGAGCCCGAGCGCGTCGGCGCGCTCGACGATCAGCGTGTTGGCCTCCGGGATGTCGAGGCCCGACTCGATGATCGTCGTCGAGACCAGCACGTCGGCGTCGCCGGCGAGGAAGACCATCATCTTCTCCTCGAGGTCACGCTCGCCCATCTGACCGTGCGCGACGAGGAAGCGCAGGCCCGGGCAGAGCTGCTGGAGCTTGAGCACGCACTCCTCGATCGTGTCGACGCGGTTGTGGAGGTAGAAGGCCTGGCCGCCGCGCTCCTTTTCTCGCTCGAGCGCCGTCCTGACGAGCTCCTCGTCGAACTCGCCGACATGGGTGCGGATCGGTCGGCGGCCCTCCGGCGGCGTCTCGATCACCGAGATGTCGCGCAGGCCCGAGAGCGACATGTGCAGCGTCCTCGGGATCGGCGTGGCCGAGAGCGCGAGCACGTCGACCTCGAGTCGCAGCGAGCGCAGCAGCTCCTTCTGGGCAACGCCGAAGCGCTGCTCCTCGTCGACCACGACGAGGCCGAGCTCCTTCGGCACGACGTCGCGCGACAGCACCCGGTGCGTACCGATGAGGACGTCGACCTTGCCCTCGGCGTAGTCCTTCAGCACCGCCTTCACGTCGGCCGGCTTGCGGAAGCGCGAGACCATCTCGACGCGGATCGGGAAGTCGCGGTAGCGGTTGCGGAACGTGTTCCAGTGCTGCTGCGCGAGCACCGTCGTCGGCACCAGCACGAGCACCTGCTTGCCGTTGACGGCGACCGCGAAGGCGGCGCGCAGCGCGACCTCGGTCTTGCCGAAGCCGACGTCGCCGCAGATCAGCCGGTCCATCGGGTGCGGCGCCTCGAGGTCCTCCTTGACCGCCTCGATCGCGCGGCCCTGGTCCTCGGTCTCGCGGTACGGGAAGTCGCCCTCCAGCCGCTCGAGCCACTCGTTGGTGAGGTCGTAGGCGATACCGGGCGCCTGCTGGCGCTGGGCGTACAGGGCGATCAGCTCGCCGGCCAGCTCGCGCACCGCCGCACGGGCGCGGGTCTTGAGCAGCTGCCAGGCCTTGCCGCCGAGCTTCGACAGCTGGGGCGCCTTGGCATCGGCGCCGATGTAGCGGGAGAGCTTGCCGATCTGCTCGTGCGGGACATACAGGCGGTCCTCGCCACGGAACGCGACGAGCAGATAGTCACGCGTGACGGAGGCGACCTCCTTCGTCTCGAACCCGAGCAGCTTGCCGACACCATGGTCCTCGTGGACGACGAAGTCGCCGGTGCGCAAGTCGGCGAACGACTGCAGTGCGCGGCCGACGCGGGCGTCGCTGCGCGGCGGGCGCTTGCGAAAGATCTGCGTGTCCGGCAGCAGCGCGACGCCGAGGTCGCGCCAGACGAAGCCGCGTCGCGCCGGCGCGACGACGAACCTCAGCTCCGGCTCGGCGGCCAGGTCGCGGTCGCTCTCCTCGACCTTCGCCTGCACTTTCTTGACGAGGCTCTGCTGGCGGACAGCCTCGCCGCGGTGCGGGAAGGCGACGAGGACATGGACACCGCCGCGCTGGAAGCTCGCCAGCTCGCGCTCGGCCTCGGCGAGGCCGCGCGCGGTGATCGCCGGGCGCAGCGCCTCGAAGCTGTGGGGCTGCCCGCTGGGGAACGGATCGAGCTCGGTGACGCGGTCGCCTAGATCGAACTGCTTGCCCAGCGCCTCCTGCCAGACCTTCTTCACCTCGTCGGGCTGCCACACGAGATCGGCGCCGCCCGGGAGCGGCGGGACGAGGTCGATCGGCACCGTCGGCCGCGAACGGTCGCCGTCGCGGTCGGTGGTGAGCGGCTCGAGCAGGTCGCTGCGGCGCTCTGCCGCCGGGTAGATGAAGGCGTGGTCGAGCGGGCGCAGGGCGCGCTGCGTGAACGGCGAAAACGCGCGGATCGCCTCGATCTCGTCACCAAACAGCTCGATGCGTAGCGGCTCGCGGCCGGTCGTCGGGAAGATGTCGACGATGCCGCCGCGGATGGCGAAGTGCCCGCGCTGGTCGACGCGCTCGACGCGCTCGTAGCCGGCCAGGGCGAGTTGCTCGGCGAGGCTGTCGATGCCCGGCTCCTCCCCCACGCGGATGTCGAGACGGGCCGGGCGTGTCTCCTTCGGCGGCGACTTCTCGGCAAACGCGAGCGCCGACGCGCAGACGAGGCCGCCGAGGGCGAGCACGTCGAGGGCGCGAGCCCGCTCGCCGACGAGATGCGGTGCCGGCGTGAGGCCGGTCTCCCAGCCGACGCCGCGGCCCGGGAAGTAGGCGACCCTCTCCTCGCCGAGGAACCAGGCGGCAGCCTCGGCGGCGTCGCGGGCGTCGGCGTCGTCCGGCAGCACGATCGTGAGCGGTAGCCGCAGGTGGTCGTGCAGGGTGGCGAGCAGCAGCGGCAGCGCCGGCTCGGACACGCGCGCACGGCTCGGCAGCTCGGCGGCGAACGCCTGGAAGCGCTCGAAGGCGGCGAGGCGGCGGACGAGGACGTGGAGGGGTGGGCGGTCCATGCGGAAGGCCGGAGGGACGCCCCGGCGGGGTCAGTCTAGAGGAGGCTCGAGGCGGGGCACGTACGCGAGCAGCTCGCGGCCGTGCTCGTTCAGCCAGCGCCGCTGGGCCGCGAAGCCCGGCCGCGCGTCACCGACGAGCCGCCAGAAGCCGGCACCGTGGTTCGCCTCGCGCAGATGGCAGAGCTCGTGGACGACGACGTAGTCGAGCACCTCCGGCGGTGCCACGACGAGCCGCCACGAGAACGAGAGCGTCCCCGTAGACGAGCACGAGCCGAAGCGCGACGTCGTATCGCGGACGGCGACGCGCGCCGGCGTCACGGCCAGGAGCCGGGCCTCGGTGGCGACGGCGGCCTCGATCTGCGCCCTGGCCTCGCGGCGGTACCAGCGGTCGACCGCTGCTGCTGCTGCGGCGTTGTCGGCGCCGCTCACGACCAGGCGGCCTTCGCGGAGGGCGGCGCCGGGCCTGACGGCGGCATCCCCGCGGGCGCCGGCGGCGCCACGCCGGACGACGGGCACCGGCGCGCCGCCGAGCCACACCACGCCCGGCCGGTCGAGCCCGAGCGCGGACGGCCGGTCGGCCTCGGCCGCACGGGCTGCCAGCCACGGTTCCGAGGCCAGGAGGAAGGCATCCACTGCGGCCGCGGAGGCGCGCCACGGGACGACGAGCTCCAGCGGCCGCCGGGGCGGCGCCCACAGACGCAGGCGCCGCGCCCGGCGTGACCGCCGGACGTGCACCTCGACGGCGCGGTCGCCCGCGCTGACAAGGCGAAGCAGGGTCAGTCCGCCATCGGCAGGCGCAGGTCGGCCAGGATCTCCCTGGCCACGAGGATCCCGGTGTCGACGGCGCCGTTCAGGTAGCCCTGGTAGTCGGTCGACGTGTGCTCGCCGGCGAAGTGGCAGTTGCCGGAGCGCTCACCCTCGGCTCCCGAGAAGGCGGTATACGGCCCGACCTTCCAGTACGCGTAGGCGCCGAGCGACCAGGGGTTGCCGAGCCACGCGTCGAGGGTAGCCTTGCCGTTCCACTTGCCCGTGATCCCGGGCGGCACCGGCTCGAGCTGGGCGAGGAACTGCGCCGCCTTCGCCAGAGGGTCGCTGCCGACGAGAGCAGACGCAGCCGCACCGCCCGTGTAGTTGACGAGGATGCCTTTCTCGCCGTCCTGGGTGCGGGTGGCCTCCCAGGTCGTCTGGAAGCCCGTGTCGGCGAAGACCTCGCCGTTGCAGTCGGCGCGGTACCAGGAGCGCTTCTTGAACTGGAGCTGGAGCTTCGTGTTCGAGCCCATGCCGAGCTGCTGGATCGCCGTCGTCTTGAGCGCGTTGAAGCCGGCCTGCGAGAAGTCGACCTGGCTGCGCAGAATCGAGAACGGGATTGCCATGACTACGTGGTCGGCACTGATCTGACCGCCGGGAAGGCCGGTGACCGGCAGCGTGTACCTGCCGTCGCCGTTGAGCTTGATCTTCGTCAGCCTGGCGCCGGTGCGGATCTGGCCGTCGAGCTCCTGGCCCAGCCGCTGCACGATCAGGTCGTTGCCGCCGCGCACCTTGAAGCGCTCGTCGGACTCGCCGAAGAGGGCCAGCTCCGTGTCGAGCGAGCCGGCGAGCAGGTAGATCAGGTTGAGCGAGCTCTGGTCGCTCGTCTCGGCGCCGTACTCGATGTTGTAGGCGACGTCGAGCAGCTGCCCGAGCTTCGAGTCGACTCCGCCCGGCACGCGGCTGTTGATCCAGTCGCGCACCGAGAGGTTGTCGAGCGCCTGGCCGGCAGGCGTGAAGCTGTTGTAGAGCGTCGGATCGCCGGCGGCGTCGCTGTCGGCCTGGAGCGCCGGATAGACGGCCTCGAAGTCGGCGATTGCGTCGGCCATGGTGTACGGCTGGCCGTCGAAGGTGAAGAGCGGCTCCGTGCCACGCGGCTCGGCGCGCAGAACGTCGTCGAGGTCGAGCCTGAGGTCCTCCTGCTTGCCGCCGCGCGCCGCCTGCGCCAGCGGCGCGAGGCCGCCACCGATCGCCATGGCGCCCGCGCCGGCGATACCTGCGCGCTTCACGAACTCGCACCGCGTCGAGGGCGCTGCAGGTGGCTTGCCGGCGGCGCCGTTCCCCTGCTCGCCGGCTGCCGCGGCAGCCGAGAGCGCTTCCCTGAGACTCCGCATCAACAGTGTCCGTGCCATTCCCACCACCCCTTGTGCCGATTCCTGCCCACACCTTGCGGGACAGGCCTGCCAGCCACAACCCGCTGCACCCGATCGAGCGAGGCGCACCGGCACTCTCGCATGCGATTCATGCGAAAGGGGCCGCCTTCAGCCCCAGGTGTGCCGGATCGCCTCGTCGAGGCCGTCGCGCACCAGCGTCTCGGCGACATCGGCGGCCCGGCCGACGAGCCCGTCGAGATCGACGTGGGGCTCGAAGCCGCTGAGCACGAAGTCGGCGACGGAGCGCCGGTCACCGGGGCCGGGCCGCCCCACTCCGATACGCAGCCGCAGGAACTCGTTCGTGCCGAGCACCTGGGCGATCGATTTGAGGCCGTTGTGGCCGGCGAGACCGCCGCCGAGCCGGGCCTGGAGCTTGCCCTCCTCGAGGTCGATGTCGTCGTGGACGACGAGCAGCTCGGCGGGCGGCAGCTTGTAGAACGCGAGCGCAGGGCCGATCGAGCGGCCCGACTCGTTCATGTAGGTCTCGGGCTCCAGCAGGATCACCCGCTGCTCGGCCAGGCGCGTCTCGGCCAGCTTGCCGTTGAACTTCGACCTGAACGAGGTGGCTGCCCGCCGCGCGAGCTCGTCGACGACGAGCCAGCCGGCGTTGTGGCGGGTGCGCTCGTACTCGCGACCCGGGTTGCCGAGGCCCGCGATGAGCATCGGCCCGGAAGCCGCTGCTACTCGGTCGCGTCGGGTGCGGCGGCGGCTTCGGAGCCCTCGTCGGACTCGTCGCCACCGCGCCAGTCGGCACCGGCGGTGAGGCGGGTGGCCGCGACGGTCACGACGATCGCTTCGGGATCGTCGAGGACGGTCGCGCCCTTCGACGCCGTGATGTCGGAGACACGCAGCGCGTCGCCGACGCCGAGGCCCGAGATGTCGAGCATGACGTGGTCGGGCAACTCGGCCGGGATCGCTTGCACACGCACCTGGTGGAGCATGTGGTTGAGCGCGCCGCCCAGCTTGGCGCCCGGCGACTCACCGACGAGCGTGACGCCGACGGTGCCGACGATCGGCTTGTCCATCGCGATCTGCAGCAGGTCGATGTGCCGGAGCTTCGTCTTGACCGGGTCGGACTGCCAGTCCTTGAGAATCGAGGGAACCGCGGTGGCGCCGTCGATCGAGACGTGCAGGATCGCATGGCGGCCCTGCTCGCCCGTGAGCGCAGCGCGCAGCACCCGCTCGTCGACCGCGATCGAGCGCGGAGCGCCGTCGCCGCCGTAGACGACACCCGGGATGACTCCCGTGCGACGCAGGCGCTTGACTTCGCGCGACCCGTGCTGCGTGCGCGTCTGAACCTCGAGTGTGATCTTCTTGCCAGCCACGGCTGGGTAGTGTAGCGAAAGCCGGCGGCCGGGGCTCCCGCTACCTCCGCGCCATGCGCCGACACCGCCGTGCGAACGCGGCGAAACCCCCGTTCGGGTGATTCTGGCCGCCCGTACCGTTCTCATACGAAAGCCGCGCTCAAAACGCGAAGGGTGAATCCCGGTAACGGTGTGACCAATCGCACCGCCACCCCACCCCGCTCTGCATACGATGCCCGGCATGAGCGTCTCCTCGACTAATGGCGCGGTCGCCACTGCCACCGACGTCACCCGCACTTACGGCACCGGCACCAGCACCGTCCACGCGCTGCGCGGCGTCTCGCTGAGCGTCCTCGGTGGGCAGCTAACGGCGATCATGGGGCCGTCCGGCTCGGGCAAGTCGACGCTGATGCACATCATGGCCGGGCTCGACCGGCCGACGAGCGGCGAGGTCTCGCTCGGCGGCACGCGCGTCGACAACCTTGGCGACAACGACTTGACCAGGCTGCGGCGCGAGCACATCGGCTTCGTCTTCCAGTTCTTCAACCTGCTGCCGATGCTGAGCGCCGAGGAGAACATCACGCTGCCGCTGACGATCGCCGGCAAGCGCCCCGACAAGGGTGAGCTCGAGCAGCTGCTCGCGAGGATCGGCCTCGCCGACCGCGGCAAGCATCGGCCCGCCGAGCTCTCGGGCGGGGAGCAGCAGCGCGTCGCCATCGCCCGCGCACTGATCTCCAAGCCGACAATCATCTTCGCCGACGAGCCGACCGGCAACCTCGACTCGCAGACGTCGAGCGAGATCCTCGAACTGCTGCGCCTCTCCGTCGCCGACTTCGGCCGCACGATAGTGATGGTCACGCATGACGCGCGCGCCGCCTCGATCGCCGACCGCACGCTGTTTCTTGCCGACGGCCAGATCGTGCACGATATGGCGAAGGCCAGCGCGCGCGAGATCCTGGCCACCATGGAGGAGCTCTCCGCGCGGTGATCGCCGTCGCCCTCAAGGCCCTCTGGGGCCGCAAGCTGCGCACGCTGCTGACCGCGGTCGCGATCGTGCTCGGCGTCGCCACGGTCAGCGGCACCTACGTGCTCACCGACTCGATCTCGTCGGCGTTCAGCTCGATCTTCCAGGGGATCTACCGCGGCACCGACGCCGCCATCACCGGCAAATCCGCCCTCGGCGGCGACAGCAACATCGACCTCCCCTCCTTCGACGAAGAGCTGCTGGGCAAGGTGCGCGCGCTCCCCGGTGTCGGTGCAGCGATCGGCGGCGTCGGCGGCGAGGCCCACATCATCGGCAAGAACGGCAAGTCGATCAGCTTCGGCGGCGCCCCTAACCTCGGCTTCTCGGTCGATCCGACGCAGGCCCGCTTCAACTCGCTGACGCTCTCGCGCGGCGCCTGGCCGAGGGCCGGCGAGGTCGTGATCGACCAGTCCACCGCCTCGAAGAAGGACATCGAGGTGGGCAGCGCCGTGCGCATCCAGGCTCGCGGTGACGCCGAGCCGTTCCGGGTGTCCGGCCTCGTGCGCTTCGGCGCGGCAGCCAGCCTTGGCGGTGCCACGCTCTCCGGGTTCGACCTGCCCACCGCGCAGCGGCTGTTCGAGAAGGTCGGCAGACTCGACCAGATCCGGGTTGCGGCAAGGTCGGGCGTCAGCCCGGAGGCCCTGCTGGCGCAGATCAGCAAGATCCTGCCGTCACAGACGCAGGTGCGCTCGGGCAGCGACCAGGCCAGCTCCGATGCGAGCGAGACCAACTCGTTCCTCGACTTCCTGCAGAAGTTCCTGCTCGCGTTCGGCGGCATCGCGCTGTTCGTCGGCGCCTTCGTCATCTCCAACTCGCTGTCGATCACGATCGCGCAGCGCACGCGCGAGTTCGCCACCCTGCGCACAATCGGGGCGTCGCGCCGGCAGGTGCTGCGCAGCGTGCTGCTGGAGGCCGTCGTGATCGGCGTGATCGCCTCGGTGACCGGCCTCTTCGTCGGCCTCGCGCTGGCCCGCGGCCTCTTCTCCCTGTTCGACGCGGTCGGCCTGACCTTGCCGAACCAGGGCCTCACGCTCGAGACACGCACGATCATCGTCGCGCTCATCGTCGGCATCGTCGTGACGGTGCTTGCCAGCATCCGGCCGGCGATCCGGGCTACCCGCGTCCCGCCGATCGCCGCCGTGCGCGAGGGGGCGACACTGCCGCCCGGACGCTTCGCGCGTCTCCGCCCCTACAGCTCCGGCGGCCTCGCGCTGCTCGGCTTCGCCGCGATCGCCTTCGGCCTCTTCGGCGACGGCCTCTCGACGACGCAGATTCTCACGTTCATGGGCATCGGCGCCGTGCTCGTCTTCCTCGGCGTCGCGTTCTTCTCGTCGCACCTGGTGATTCCACTGGCGCGCGTGATCGGAGCGCCTGGCGCCCGGGTCGGAGGCGCCGCCGGCAGCCTCGCCCGCGAGAACGCGCAGCGCAACCCGCAGCGCACCGGCTCCACGGCTGCCGCGCTGATGATCGGCCTGGCCCTCGTGACCCTCGTCGCGATGCTCGCGGCCGGCATCCGCAGCACCTTCAATAACGCGGTCGACTCGCTGTGGAGCACCGACTACGCGATCACCGCCCAGAACAACTTCTCGCCGTTCGCGACCGGCGTCGCGACTCCGCTGCGCACGCTCCCTGCCGTGAGCGCAGTCGTCGGTGTGCGGGCCGGCGAGGCCCGCCTGATCGGCAAGAACCGGGCGGTGACAGCGGTCGACGTCGGGGCTGCCTCGGTGTTCACGCTGAAGTGGCTGGCCGGCTCGCCGGCGACGCTCGACACGCTCGGCACGGACGGCGCCTTCGTCGACAAGGACTTCGCCAGGAACCACAAGCTCGCGGTCGGATCGGCGGTTGGCCTGCTCGTGCCGAGCGGCGCCCGCCAGACGGTGCGCATCAAGGGCATCTTCGACCCACCCGCCGGCGGCTCCCCGTTCGGGGCCTTGACGATCTCCGCCGCGACGTTCGACCGCCTCTACCCGCAGCCGCTCAACCTGTTCGTGTTCGTCAAGACCGACGGCGGCGTGACGGCCGCCAACACCACCGCTCTCGAAGACGCCCTGCAGGGCTTCCCCGACGCGAAGTTGCAGACCCGCGACGAGTTCAAGAAGAACCAGGCGGCCGGCCTGAGCGCGATCCTCAACATCCTCTACGTGCTGCTCGCGCTCTCGGTGATCGTCAGCCTGTTCGGGATCGTCAACACCCTGGTGCTGACGGTGTTCGAGCGGACACGAGAGATCGGGATGCTGCGCGCCGTCGGCATGACGCGACGTCAGGTGCGACGGATGATCCGCTACGAGAGCGTGATCACGGCGCTGATCGGAGCGGCCGTCGGCATCGCGCTCGGCATCGTGCTGGCCGTGCTGCTGATCGCCCGCGTTGACCTGATCGAGCTGGCCTGGCCGATCGTGTCGCTGGTGGCGTTCGCGGTGCTCGCGGTGCTCGCCGGGCTCGTCGCCGCGATCCTGCCGGCGCGGCGCGCGTCAGGGCTGAACGTGCTCGAGGCACTGCACTACGAGTAGGGGCGGCGCGGCACCGCGGGCGGCCCGGCGCCGGCTCCGGACGTGCCGAGGCCCCGATTGCTCGGGGCCTCGTGCTGAGCGGAGAGTCCTAATGAGCCGTTCGTCGGCTTCGCGTTACGGCGCGCGCCTCGAGTTGATCGTCGCTGATCGCAGAGCGATCAACGGATCGGCGTGGTGGGCCGTCTGCATCTGGGAACTTCCGCCAATCCCGATGTGTGACTGGCACAGATCTGTGGCTCTCCTCTCGTGCGGACTGATCCCACCATGGCACCGTTTGGCCGTCCGTGCACATTAAGTTTCGCGTAGCCGCCGACGCGGCCGCCCGGGCCGGCAGAGGGGCCTGCAGAGGGAGCGCGGAGAGGCGCCGTTGCGTCAGCCGGCGAGGCGGGCGCGCACGAGCTCGTTGACGACCTTCGGGCTCGCCTTGCCGCCCGTCTCCTTCATCACCTGGCCGACGAAGAAGCCCAGCAGGCCCTCCTTGCCGCCGCGGAAGGCGGCCACCTGACCCGGGTTGGCGGCGATGATCGCGTCGATGATCGCGCCGAGAGCCGCGGTGTCGTCGACGAGGGCCGAGCCGGCGATCGCGTCGTCGGCGCGGAAGCCCGGGTCGCCGGCGCGAGCGAGGGCCTCGAGCAACGCCTCACGCGGCATGCGGTCGCGGGCCTCGATCAGCTTGGCGAGCTCGACCGGGTCGACCTCGTCGGGGGCGACGCCCGCCTGGGCGAGCTGGTTCATGACGACGTTGGCGGCGGCGCGCGCGTCGGCGCCGGCGGCGACGACGCGGTCGTACAGCCGGTCGCGGCCGCTCGTGACGAGGCCGGAGGCGGTGTCGAAGCCGAGCGTCTCGCGCAGGCGCACGATGCGCGCGCCCGGCGACTCGCCGACCTCGGCGCGCTGGGCGGCGACCATCGCCGCGTCGGGCTCGACGGGCACCATGTCGGGCTCGGGGAAGTAGCGGTAGTCGTCCGAGTCCTCCTTGGAGCGCAGCGGCGTGATGCGCCCGCTGGTGGGGTCGTAGTGCAGCGTCTCCTGCCGGACCTCGCCGCCCGACTCGTAGATCTCGATCTGCCGCGCGATCTCGGCGTCGATGCCGTCGGCCACGAACTTGAACGAGTTCATGTTCTTCAGCTCGGCCTTCGTGCGGAAGCCGGTCTCGCCCACCCGGCGAACCGAGACGTTGGCGTCGCAGCGCAGCGAGCCCTTCTCCAGCTCGGCGTCGCTGACGCCAAGCTCGACGACCGTCTGACGCAGCAGCTGGAGAAAGCGGCGCGCCTCGTCGGCCGAGCGGATGTCGGGGCCGGTGACGATCTCGACGAGCGGCGTGCCGCCGCGGTTGAAGTCGACCAGCGAGCGCTCGGCGCCATGGATGCGGCCGCCCGCCCCGCCGACGTGGATCGTCTTGGCGGCGTCCTCCTCGAGGTGGGCGCGCACGATCGCGATCTCGCGGTCGCTGCCGGCGTCGGCCCCGGGCACGAGGAACGTCCCGTCGACGCAGCTCGGCATGTCGAACTGCGAGATCTGGTACCCCTTGGGCAGGTCGGGATAGAAGTAGTTCTTGCGGGCGAAGATGGCGCGGTCGGCGATGGTGCAGCCGAGTGCGAGGCCGATGCGGATCGTCCACTCGATGGCCCGGCGGTTGGGGACGGGCAGCGCGCCCGGGTGCGCGAGGCACACGGGGCAGGTGCGCGTGTTCTCCTCCTCGGCCCAGCCGAGCTCGCAGCGGCAGAACATCTTCGTGCGGGTCTTCAGCTGGACGTGGATCTCGAGGCCGATCACCGGCTCCCAGGAGTTCATCGCAACCTCCCCGGCACGACGTCGAAGCCGAGCGCCTGCTCGAGCGCGTGCCCCGCGCGGAAGAGCGTGTTCTCGGCGAACTGCGGGCCGATCAGCTGGAGGCCGACTGGCATCCCCTCGGAGAGGCCGCACGGGATGTTGATGCCGGGCAGACCCGCCATGCACGATGGGATCGTGAAGATGTCGGAGAGGTACATGCTGAGCGGGTTCGCGGCCTTCTCGCCGAAGCGGAAGGCGATCGTCGGCGAGGTCGGCGAGACGATCAGGTCGAACGTCTGGAAGACCTCGGCGTGCTCGCGGCGGATCAGCGTGCGCACCTTCTGGGCCTGGCCGTAGTAGGCGTCGTAGTAGCCGGCCGAGAGCGCGTAGGTGCCGAGCATGATGCGGCGCTTCGGCTCGTCGCCGAAGCCCTGGTCGCGCGTGCGGCCGTACAGCGCGGTGAGGTCGTCGGCGTCGGCACGGAACCCGTAGCGAACACCGTCGAAGCGCGCGAGATTGGACGAGGCCTCGGCCGGAGCGATCAGGTAGTAGCAGGCCATCCCGTACTCGACCGACTTCGGCAGCGAGCACTCCCCCACCTCGGCGCCCAGCGCGCGCGCCTGCTCGATCGCGGCGTGGACGGCGGCGGTGACGCCCGGGTCGACGCCCTCCTCGCTGTTCATCTCGCGGGGCACGCCGATGCGCAGGCCCTTCAGGCTGTCGCCCTCGGGGAGGCGTACCGGGGCGGGCAGCTCGACCGTGGTCGAGTCGCGCTCGTCGCGGCCGGCAATGATCGAGTAGAGCAGCGCGCAGTCGCGCACGTTGCGCGCCACCGGGCCGACCTGGTCGAGGCTCGACGCAAACGCGACGATACCGTAGCGCGACACCGTGCCGTAGGTGGGCCGCAGCCCGACGTTGCCGCAGAGCGCCGACGGCTGCTTGACCGAGCCGCCCGTGTCGGAGCCGAGCGCCCAGGGGGCGAGCCCCGCCGCCACCGCCGCCGCCGAGCCGCCGCCCGAGCCGCCCGGCACCCGCTCGGGGTCCCAGGGGTTGCGCGTCGGCCCGTAGGCCGAGTTCTCGGTGGACGAGCCCATGGCGAACTCGTCGGTGTTGGTCTTGCCCAGCAGGGACATGCCTGCCGCGCGGACGCGCTCGGTGACGGTGGCGTCGTAGACCGGCTTGTAGCCCTCGAGGATCTTCGAGCCGGCGGTGGTGCGGATGCCCTTCGTCGAGATGACGTCCTTGAGAGCAATCGGGATGCCGGTGCCGCCGTCGTGCTCCGCGCAGACGGTGAGGTAGGCGTGGAGCTCGGGGTCGCGCACGGCGATCGCGTCGATGTACGCGCTGTGCAGCTCGGCGGCGGAGACGTCGCCGCGGGCGACGAGGGCGGTGGCCTGCTCGGCGCTGAGGCGAAGGGTGTCGATCACGGCGGCGGCGCTCCCGCTAGACCGACGGCACGCCGAAGGCCGAGCCTTCGGGGTCGGGGGCATTGAGCAGCGCGTCCGCGAGGGAGAGCGACGGGCGCGGCTCGTCCTCGCCCAGGACGTTGACGCTGTCGAGCGGGTGCAACGTCGGCGGCACGTCGGTGAGGTCGAGCTCCGAGACCTTGCTCACCGCGTCGAGGATCGCCGAGAGCTGCGCGCCCAGGCGATCGATCTCCTCGTCGGCCAGCTCGAGGCGCGCGAGGCGGGCGACATGGATGACCTGTTCACGCGTGATCGACACGGAGGCGAATCCTTCCAGAAGCGACGTGGGCGCGGCCGGGAGAGCCGCCGGGACGGAAGCTCCAGGGCGGAGGCTGCGGCGCGTCAGGGGAACGGGAGCAGGCCCGCCTGGTAGCGGCGGGCGCGCAGGGTGTTGCGCAGCAGCAGAGCGATCGTCATCGGGCCGACGCCGCCCGGCACCGGGGTCAGCAGCCCGGCCACCTCGACCACGCCCGGGTCGACGTCACCGACGAGGCCCGCCGCGGTGCGGTTGATGCCGACGTCGATGACGGTGGCGCCCGGCTTGACCATCGCGGCCGTGACGATGCCGGCCCGGCCGACGGCGGCGACGAGGATGTCGGCCTGGCGCGTGACGGCGCCGAGGTCGCGTGTGCGCGAGTGGCAGATCGTGACCGTGGCATTGGCCTGCAGCAGGAGGTGCGCCGCGGGCTTGCCGACGATGGCGCTGCGCCCGATCACGACCGTGTGGGCGCCCGCGAGCTCGACGTCGTAGGCGCGCAGCAGCTCCAGCACGCCGAGCGGCGTGGCGGGCACGAAGGTCGGCTCGCCCAGGTACAGCTGGCCGGCGCTGGAAGGGTGGAAGCCGTCGACGTCCTTGATCGGCGCGACGGCGCGCAGCACGCGGCCCTCGTCGATGTGGGCCGGCAGCGGCAGCTGGACGAGGATGCCGGTGACAGCCGGGTCGGCGTTCAGCCGGGCGACGAGGGCGAGCAGGTCGGCCTCGCTCGTCTCCTCCGGCAGGTGGTGGTCGAACGGCTCGATGCCGACCTCGCGGCAGGCCTCGTGCTTGCGGCGGACGTAGATCGCCGACGCCGGGTCGCCGCCGACGAGCACCGTGGCGAGGCCGATCGGGCCCAGCGGGCGCGCCTCCTCGGCCACCTCGGCGCGCACGCGGGCGGCCAGCGCCTTGCCGTCCATGAGGGTCGCGGTCACGGTGTCGAGCGTAGCCGACCGGGCGGCGCAACGGCCGAGACGCCGGCGGCGGGCAGCCGGCACGCTCACAGCGCCGCGCGACGGTTCGCTTGACAGCGACGCGAGCCGCGCCGATAGTCGCCGCATGGCCCGCCCCCACGTCGAGATCATCGAGGCTGCCGACGTCGCGCCCGGACCGGTGCCTGCCGCCGGCTGGCCGGCGGGCGCCACCACCAGCGTGCTCTCGCGCGACGACGCTACCGGCGCCTTCAGCGGCCTGCTACAGCTGCCGCCCGACTGGCGGCGCGAGGCCTGCCACCACCCCGCCACCGCCGTCGACCTCTACGTCGTCGCGGGCACCGTGCACGTCGGCGGACGGGTGTGCACCGCCGGCTGGTTCGGCTTCTGGCCGGCGGGCACGAGCCAGCCCGCCTGGGTCGCCGGCGCGGACGGCGCCGAGCTGTTCCTGGGCGCCCGCGCCGCAACGCCGGACGCCATCCCCGGCCC
Source organism: Actinomycetota bacterium (assembly GCA_947445525.1). Classification (GTDB taxonomy): domain Bacteria; phylum Actinomycetota; class Thermoleophilia; order Gaiellales; family Gaiellaceae; genus CANFDS01. Next base: position 41,468 of record CANFDS010000009.1, read on the forward strand.
CGGCCCATGCGGCAGCAAGGGTGTCGCCCTGCTCGACACCGAGCGCCTCGACTGGGAGCTCGCCCCCGAGGGCCCGCCCGAGGAGCAGATCAGCGGCCTGCCCGAGGGGATCGTCACCAAGACCCTGCGCTGGGTCGAGGAGACCGGCGAGCTGCTCGCGCTGTGCGCGACCGTGCCACGCTGGGCGTACCCACGCCTCGAGTTCCACGAGTGCTGCGAGGAGGCCTTCATGCTGCGCGGCGACATCTGGCTGGGCTCGAGCGGCACGATGCGCGCCGGCTCCTACTTCTGGCGGCCGCCCTACATCACGCACGGCCCGTTCTGGAGCCAGGCCGGCTGCCTCTTCCTCGTCTACACCGACACGCTGCTCGTCGATCTCGTCGCTGACGGCCCACTCTCGACGCCCGACGACAACCGGCGCATCGCCGCCGGCCGGACGGCCGCTTAGCTCTGGTACCTAGCCGGCCGCGACCGGCAGGAAGACATCGAAGGCTGCGCCGTCGCCGGGCGCCGACGTCACGCGCACCGTCCCGCCCCAGGAGTGCACGATGCCGTAGACGGTCGCGAGCCCGAAGCCGGTGCCGTCCGGCTTCGTCGTGAAGAACAGCTCAAACGCGTGCTGGATCGTCTGGTCGTCCATCCCGACGCCGCTGTCGACAACGGTGAAGCGGACGTAGGTCCCGGCCGCCAGGTCGAGCAACGGCGGCTCATCGCGCACGATTGCCGTCTCGATCTCGAGGCGGCCACCGGACGGCATGGCGTCCCGCGCGTTGAGAATCAGGTTGAGCGCGACCTGCTCGAGCTGAGTCGTCTCCACGGCCACCAGTGCAACCGCAGGATCGAGGCGCATCGTAACCTCCACACCCTCGGGCATCCCGGAGCGCGTGATTGACTCGATGCCGCGCACGACGGCATTGAGGTCGGTGACGGCAGCCGGGACAGCACCGTCCCGGCTGATCGCCATCAGCTGGCGGGCCAGCCCGGCGCCGCTCTCGACGGCGCCGAGGATCTTCTCGAGATCGCCGTTGACGACAGGGTCATCGGCGAACCGCAACTGCAACAGGCTCGCGTGGCCGGCAACCGTCATCAGCACGTTCTTGAAGTCGTGGGCGACGCCGCCGGCAAGCCGCCCGATCGCCTCCACCGTCTGCGCTTGCCGGAGCAGAATCTCGAGCCAGTGCTGCTCCGTGATCTCCAGCAGCACGGTGAGGTGCCGCCCGGGGGGGGGCGACATCCCTCACCGCCGACAGCGCCAGCCGGCCGCGCGAGCCGTCGGCCGAGCGGAAGTCGGTCTCACCGTCGAGCC
>CANFDS010000010.1 GCA_947445525.1 Actinomycetota bacterium
AAGTGGCTGACCGGCATCGAGCTGCTCGCCCACGACAAGCCGGGCTTCTGGGAGCGCTACGGCTACAACAACAACGCCGACTACTGGGCCGAGGAGCGCTACTCCGGCATCTAGGTGACGGGGTCTGGCTGGCTGGCCGGGGCCGCTCGTTCGCGCGTGCCGCAGCGACGACGGCTCGGCCCGCGCGAGACGACCCTGCTGGCAGAGCCTTCACCGAACTCACCTTCCAGCATGCCCTGAACGGAGAGTTCACCGACACCGCGTCGAGAGCAACCGCAGTAGGCCACGACCGACACGACCGACGACCGTCGGGGCCGGCACCGGATTGCTCGGCGTCGCGATCGGCAATCTCATGATCTAGCGCGCCCCGCCGGTCAACCGGACGTCACCACTACCAAGAGCGGCGTCCGTTGCGGCAGGCTCTCGCATGCGTTTTGATCGTCCTGGCCGCTAGTGCGGCCACGTTGTCGGCGTCGCCCGAGGCGGGGCGGTGACGTTTCTGCCAGCACCACCGCCGAGCGTCACCCTTGGCGCCAGCCCGCGTGCGCTGGCGATCGGCGACCCCAACGGCGACGGCATCACCGACCTTACGACGGCCAACCAGAGCGCCAACAACGTCTCGGTGCTGCTCGGCAACGGCGCCGGCGGGTACGGCAGCCCGAGCAACATCACCGTCGGCACTGGGCCTGTCGCGGTCGCTATCGCCGACCTCAACGCCGACGGCAAGCCCGACCTCGTCACGGCGAACAGCGGCGCGAACACGGTGTCGGCGCTGCTGCGGGTGTGTCCTGTGATCGCCCCGTACGCGTTGCCGGTCGGCTACGCCGAGACGCCTCTCCCGCTCTCGGCGGCCTACGCCGTCACCAGCACCGGCCCGTACTCGTTCACCGTGCGCGTCGTCGACGCCGAGGGAACGCCCAACACGCGGGTGTCCGCCGGCACGGTCGATGGGGTCATCACGCTGGCGCCTGCCACCGCGGGCACGGCGTACTCGGCCACCTCCGGGTTCGCCGCCGGCGCCACCACTTTCGCCGTATCGAACGGCGCCCTGCCACCGGGCCTCACGCTCTCGGGAGCGGGCGCGATATCGGGCACGTCGACGCTGCCGGGCTCCTATGCCTTCAGGGTCACGGCCGACGTCGCCAGGGTGGCCTCCTTCAACAGCTTCACGCTCGAGATTGTCGGGCTCGGCAGCCTCTCGCTCGTGGGAGTGACGCTGAGCCCGGCCTTCGCACCGGCCAGGCGCGCCTAGACCGCGAGCGTTTCGAACGGGACAGGCACCGGCATCGTCCCCAAGAGCGAAGGCGGCGGCTACGCGATTGTCGGCGCCCAGAAGGAGCGCGTCGAGTGGTCGCTGCGCTTGCCCCGCCCGGGAGCGGTCAAGGGCAAGCTGCTCGTCGTCCGCTTCACGCAGGGCGGGGCCGGCTACGTCTTCACCGCCGTCCAGGTGACGACGCTCACCATCACCCTCGGCCCCGGCCGGCAGCCACTTCGAGGGCTCTGGCACCCTCACCCGCAACGGCGTCGCCCAACCCGGCCTGTTCACTTTCCAGTTCGACTCCACCGACAACGCCTCCACCGGCGCCCAGCTCGTCCTCGCCTAAGGCGAGCTCGGCAACCTGCTGAACGAGGCCGGGCCGCTGCGGGGCGCCCCGCAGCGGGGAGTCCCGCCGCCCGGCGCCCGCCCCGCTGACGCTACCGTACCGGGCATGTTCCCGCACCTCTTCTCGCCCCTCGCGCTCGGCCCGCTGCGCGCCGCCAACCGCATCGTCGTAGCGCCGCACTCGACGAACATGGCGGAGGGCAACCGCGTGTCGGAGCGGCAGCTCGCCTACTACGGGGACAAGGCCCGCGGCGGCGCCGGCATCGTCACGATCGGCGGGCTGCGCATCCACCCGACGACGGTAGGCGGCGGGCTCTCGATCACCGCCCACGACGACGCCTGCGTCGCCGGGCTCACGCGGCTCGCCGCCGCGGTGCATGACGGCGGCGCCCGCGTCGTCGGCCAGCTCCTGCACATGGGGCGACAGCGCAGCGGCGGCCCCACCGACTGGCCGATGTGGGCGCCCTCCCCGATCGCCTGCCCGGTGATGCGCGAGCTGCCGCACCCCGTCACGCTCGCCGAGATCAACGAGCTGCTGGCCTGCTACGCGTGCTCCACCCGCTATGCACGGGAGGCCGGCTTCGACGGCGTCGAGATCCACGCCGCGCACGGCTACCTGCCCCAGCAGTTCCTCTCACCGCTCGCCAACGTGCGCGACGACGCCTACGGTGGCCCGCTCGAGAACCGGCTGCGCTTCCTGTTGGAAGCCCTGGCGGCCTGCCTCGGCGAGGCCGGCGGGCTGTCGGTGGGCGTGCGCATCTCGGGTGACGAGCTGGTGCCCGGCGGGCTCACCCTGGCCGACATGGAGGAGGTCGCGCCGCGCCTAGTGGCCGCCGGCGCGCACTACCTGTCGGTGTCGCACTCGACGTACCGGGGCGTCTCGTACGGCTCGATGATCCCCGAGATGTCATGGCCCGCCGCCTCGTTCGCGCACCTGGCGGCCGGCATCCGCGAGGCGATCGGCGCTGCGGTGCCGGTGCTCACGGTGGGGCGTATCCTGCAGCCCGAACAGGCCGAGGCAATCCTCGCCGCCGGAAAGGCGGACGGCATCGTGATGGCACGCGCGCTGATCGCCGACCCGGAGTGGCCGCGCAAGGCGCGCGAGGGCCGCGCCGCCGAGATCCGGCCGTGCATTGGCTGCAACCAGGGGTGCGCCGGCAACATCCATGCCGGGCGCTCGCTGCGCTGCCTGACGAACCCGGTGGCCGGACGCGAGCTGGAGTGGGGCGGGGCGGCGCCGGCGACGCGGCCGGGGCGGGTCGTCGTCGTGGGCGCAGGGCCGGCCGGGCTGGAGGCGGCGGTGACCGCAGCGCAGCGCGGTCACGAGGTGATCGTGCTGGAGCGCGACACGACGCCCGGCGGCAACGCGCGCTGGGCGGCCGAGCTGCACGGGCGCAGCGAGTTCGGCGGGGCCGTCTCCTACCGGCTGGGGCTGCTCGCGGAGCTCGGGGTAGAGCTGCGCTACGGCGTGGCCGCCGGCGCGGCCGCCGTCCTCGCGCTGCGGCCCGACGCGGTGATCGTCGCCACCGGCTCGCAGCCCGCGCCGCCGACCCTGCCCGGAGCCGTCACCGTCGAGGCGGCGCTCGCCGACCCGTTGCTCGTCCGCGGCCGCGTCGCCCTCGTCGACGAGGACGGCCACGTGCGCGGAGCCAGCGCCGCCGAGCACCTGGCGCGCCTCGGCCACCCGCTGACGCTGGTCACCCCGCTCGCCACCGCCGCCGCCGACCTGCCCGCGATGAACTTCGGCCCGCAGCTGCACCGACTCGCCGAGGCGGGCGTCACCGTGGTCACCCAGCGCGTCCCTGTACGGCGTGACGGCGCGCTGCTCCTTGTCCGGCCGACGTGGGGCGGGCCCGAGGAGGCCGTCGCCGCCGACACCGTGGTCATGGCCGGCCGCCGCATTCCCGAGGCGGGCCTCGCCGCGGAGCTCAGCGCCCGCGCGCCCGGGCTCACCGTGCGCCTCGCCGGCGACTGCGTCACGCCCCGCACCGCCCTCCAGGCGATCGCCGAGGGCCACGCCGCTGGCCGCTCGGTGTAACGCCGGCAACCGGCGCCCGCTCGTCCACAGGGCCCTCGGCGAACTCACCCTCCAGCACGCTCTGGAGGGTGAGTTCGCCGACGCCGCCCCGCGAGAGGTGGCGGGCCCGCGCCCGGCCGGCGCTGTGCGGCCCCTCCCCGGCAACGACGAGGGGGGCAGCCCGCAGGCCGCCCCCCTCACTCCAAACCACAGCCCGGTGGGGCTGCTTACATCATGCCCTCCATACCGCCGGGCATACCGCCGCCGCCGCCCGCGTTCTTGTCGGGCATCTCGCAGATGATCGCCTCGGTGGTGAGGATGTTCTTCGCGATCGACGCCGCGTTCTGCAGCGCCGAGCGGGTGACCATGGTCGGGTCGATGATGCCGACCTTGACCAGGTCCTCGATCTCGCCGGTGTCGACGTTGAGGCCCTTACCCTTACCGGCGCGACGGACCTTGTCGACCACGACCGAGCCCTCGAGGCCGCCGTTGTAAGCGAGCTGCCGGAGCGGCTCCTCCAGGGCACGAAGGATGATCTTCGCGCCGGTGCGGCCATCGGGATCGGTGATCGAGTCGATGTTCTTGTTGATGACGTCGGCCGCGTTCAGCAGCGCGACGCCGCCGCCCGGGACGATGCCCTCTTCGAGTGCCGCGCGGGTCGCCTGGAGGGCGTCCTCGACACGGTGCTTCTTCTCCTTCATCTCGGTCTCGGTCGCAGCTCCGACCTTGACGACCGCGACGCCGCCGGCCAGCTTGGCCAGGCGCTCCTGCAGCTTCTCGCGGTCGAAGTCCGAGTCGGTGGACTCGATCTCGGCCTTGATCTGCTTGATGCGGCCCTTGATCTGGGCACCGTCACCGGCACCGTCAATGATCGTGGTCGAATCCTTGTCGACGACGATCTTGCGGGCCCGGCCGAGCTGCGAGAGCTTCGTGTTCTCGAGCTTGAGGCCCATGTCCTCGGTGATGACCTCGCCGCCCGTGAGGATGGCGATGTCCTCAAGCATCCGCTTGCGGCGGTCGCCGAAGCCCGGGGCCTTGACGGCAACGGCCGTGAAGGTGCCGCGGAGCTTGTTGACGACGATGGTCGCGAGCGACTCGCCCTCGACGTCCTCGGCGACGATCAGCAGCGGCCGACCGGCCTGGATGACGGCCTCGAGCACCGGCAGGATGTCCTTGATCGCGCCGATCTTCGAGTTGGCGATGAGGATATAGGGATCCTCGAGCACGGCCTCCATGCGCTCGGGGTCCGTCACCATGTACGGCGACAGGTAGCCCTTGTCGAACTGCATGCCCTCGGTGAACTCGAGCTCGAGGCCGAAGGTCTGGCCCTCCTCGACGTTGACGACGCCGTCCTTGCCGACCTTCTCGATGGCGTCGGCGATGACGTCACCGATCTCGCGCTCGCGCGCCGAGATGGTGGCGACACGGGCGATGTCTTCCTTGCCCGAGACCTGCTTGGACTGCTTCTTGAGGTCCTCGACGACCCACTCGACAGCCTTCTCGATGCCGCGCTTGAGCGCCATCGGGTTGGCGCCGGCGGCGACGTTCTTGAGGCCCTCGCGGACGATCGCCTGGGCGAGCACGGTCGCGGTCGTCGTGCCGTCACCGGCGACGTCGTTGGTCGCCGTGGCGACCTCGCGGACCAGCTGCGCGCCCTGGTTCTCGAAGGGATCCTCGAGCTCGATCTCGCGGGCAATCGTCACGCCGTCGTTGGTGACGGTCGGCGCGCCGAACTTCTTGTCGATCACGACGTAGCGACCCTTGGGGCCGAGCGTGACCTTGACTGCGTCGGCGAGGACGTTCACGCCGCGCTCGAGGGCACGACGTGCGTCCTCGTTGAACTTCAGCTCTTTATGAGCCATGGATTCTCGTTACCTCCGTTGGAAAAAGGCGCGGGGCGGAACTACTTCTTCTTGGCGGCCTTCGGGGCCGCGATGACCTTCGCGAGGATGTCCGACTCGCGGAGGATCAGGTATTCGTTGACACCGACCTTGATCTCGGTGCCGCCGTACTTCGAGAAGACGATCTCGTCGCCGACCTCGACGTCAACCGGAATCCGGTCGCCGTTGTCGTTCTTGTCACCGGCACCGACGGCAAGGACGCGGCCGCGCTGCGGCTTCTCCTTCGCGGTGTCCGGCAGAACGATGCCACTCGCCAGCGTCAGCTCCTCGTCGAGGAGCTCGACGATGACGCGATCGCCCAGGGGCTGCAGATCCATCCAAACCTCCCAATTTCCTTCTTCGTTGAACAGCGGTGTGACCGAAATTGGCACTCTCGACTGTTGAGTGCCAGCCCAGGATAGCCATTCGGCCGAGGAACCCGCAACCGGATCCGCCGCGGGCGGCGGCAGGAGAACGGCGGCGACCGGTGAACCCCTCCCGTGTGTACGCGCTGAACTTCTACTCGCCGATCGTCGCGAGCCTGCTGCGGTCGTATCGCAAGACCTGCACCATCCGGCTCGGCGACAAGTCCGCCAAGTACAAGAAGGGCATGGTCGTGCAGGTGCTCGTGGGCGCGCGCTACAGCCCGCGCGAGAGGATCTTCGACGCGGTGATCGACCAGGTCGACGTGAAGCGCCTCGGCGACCTTTCGCCGCGCGAGATCGAGCACGACAACCCCGAGGTGCGCCGCGTCGAGGACATGGCGACGTTTCTGGGGCAGCTCTACAACCGCGAGATCGGCGACGACGACATCGTCACCGTGATCCGCTTCTCGGCGATCAAGAGGCCGTTCGACCTCTAGCCGGTAGCGCCGCGGCTAGCTAGCCGGGGTCGCCGCCCGCGGCCGGCTTCGGCGCGCGCGCGGGCTTGCGGATCGCCATGCCGAACTGCGTCGGCGCACGTAACGGGGCCGCACACACCTCGCACTCGACCGCGAACATCGAGGAGAACGGCTCCTGGCAGGCCGGACAGCGATGGAGCAGCTTGCCGCCGCACGCCGGGCACTCCGCCGGCACCTCGCTCTCGAACTCCTCGAACCAGCGCTGGCCGTGCCCGCAGTCGACGCACACGGCCACCCAGTGACCGAGCACCTTCCGGCGCTCCTCGCGCAGCCAGTCCGACGCCTTGCCCACGCAGCGACTGTAGCGGTCGCCGTCCGGCAGCGAGCCCGTGACCCTACCCCGCGCGCGGTACAGTTCCCTCGAACTTGCCGCGTACCGACTGACAGGACTGGAGAAGATGGCTACCACCACCGCGACCGACGTGGTCATGCCCCAGATGGGCGTCTCCGTCACCGAGGGCACCGTTACCCGCTGGTTCAAGCAGGTCGGTGAGGTCGTCGCCGCGGACGAGACGCTGCTCGAGATCTCGACCGACAAGGTCGACACCGAGGTGCCGAGCCCGGCTTGCGGCGTCGTCACGGCGATCCTCGTCCAGGAGGGCGAGACCGTCGAGGTAGGCGTGCTGCTGGCGACGATCGGCGGCGAAGGTGCCGGCGCCGGTGCCGTACCGGCACCCGCTGCTCCTGCCGAGCCCGCTGCCGCGGTGGCTCCGGCTGCTGCCGCCGCTCCTGCTGACGCCGACGATGACGAGGACGACACGGCCGCCTCCGGCAACGGCCGCACCTTCGTGTCGCCCGTGGTCGCGCGGATCGCCGCCGAGCATCGGGTCGAAGTCGCCGCCATCGCCGGCACCGGCCGTGGTGGTCGCGTCACCAAGAAGGACATCCTGGCGTTCGTCGAGGGCACCCTCTCGACGGCTGCGGCGACTGCTGCTGCGAAGCCTGCCGCCGCCCCTCCACCGGCTGCTCCCGTCGCTGCGGCCCCCGCGTCGGCCCCCGCAGCCGCACCCGCCGCAGCCGCCCCGGCAGGCGACGTCGTCGCCGGCCCGGGCGAGACGCTCGAGCCGCTGACCGCCATGCGCCGCCTGGTGTCGCAGCACATGCGCCGCTCGGTCGACACCTCGGCGCACGTCACCGCCGCGTTCGAGATCGACATGTCACAGGTCGTCGCCATCCGCGCGAAGCTGAAGCGGGAGTACGAGACCCAGCACGACGTCAACCTGACCTACCTCGCGTTCGTCGCGCGCGCGGCGGTCGAGGCGCTCAAGGACTGGCCGTGGATCAACGGCGAACTGCGCGGCGACAGGATCGTCACGCGCAACTACGTCAATCTCGGCATCGCCGTCGCGCTCGAGGGCGGCAAGGGCCTGATCGTCCCCAACATCAAGCATGCCGAGGAGAAGAACCTGCTCGGCATCGCGCGTGGCATCAAGGATCTCGCCGACCGCGCCCGCACCAAGAAGCTGCTGCCCGACGACGTCAGCGGCGGCACGTTCACCATCACCAACCCGGGTGGCTGGGGCGCCTTCGTCGGCACCCCGATCATCAACCAGCCACAGGTCGCGATCCTCGACATGGAGGCGCTGGTCAAGCGCCCCTGGGTCGTCCAGGACGAGTTCGGGAACGACGTGATCGGCATCCGCCCGATCATGAACCTCTGCATCTCGTTCGACCATCGCATCATCGACGGCGCCTACGCACACCAGTTCGTCAAGCAGATCAGGGAGAGTCTCCAGGGCTGGGACGAGAGCTCGTACTGATGCTCGGCGCGTACGTCATGCAGCTCGGCCGGGTCGGCTACGCGGAGGCGTGGGAGCTGCAGCGCTCGCTCGCCGGCGCCGTCTCGCAGGGCGCGATTCCCGACACGGTGCTCTTCCTCGAGCATCCGCCGGTCGTCACGCTCGGCCGCACGACCGACACCGCCGCCGAGCTGCACCTGCCCGCCGGCGTCGAGGTCGAGGTCGTCGAGACCGACCGCGGTGGCAAGTCGACCTACCACGGGCCGGGCCAGCTGGTCTGCTACCCGATCCTCGATCTCAACCGGCACGGCAAGGACGTCAAGGAGTACGTGCGCCGGCTGGAGCAGGCAGTCATCGGGGCGCTCGCGCCGCTCGGCATCGAGGCCACCACGATCGCCGGCCTCACCGGGGTGTGGGTCGAGGGGCCGGCGGCGTCGGGGCTGCCGGGTGCGCCGGGGCCGGGGCCGCGCAAGATCGCCTCGATCGGCGTGCACATCACGCGCTGGATCACGACGCACGGCTACGCGCTCAACGTCGATCTCGACCCGGCGCCGTTCACGCAGTGGATCACCGCCTGCGGGCTCGACGACGCCGCCTTCACGACGGTGTCGCGCGAGCTGGGTCGGCCCGTCAGCGTGGACGAGCTGCGGCCGCTCGCCGCCGCCGCGCTGGCCGAGGTGTTCGGCCTCGAACTGGACGAGTTGCCTGCCGAGGACGGCCACGGCCTGTGGCCGCAGCCGCGCCACAGCGCCATCGCCGAGAAGCCCGCCAGCGGCCCCGCCGGTGAGGGCGAGGCCGCCGTCGAGGAGGCCTTCGCGTGACCCCGCCGCCGCCCCCGTCAGCACCCGGCGGGCCACCCGCCTCCGGCTCCCTGCCCGTCGCCGAGCGGCCCCGCCGCCCCGAGTGGATGAAGGTGCGCGCGCCCAGCGCCGACGGCGCCTACTACGACGTCAAGAAGTTGATCACCGGCCTCTCGCTGAACACGATCTGCGAGGAGGCCCGCTGCCCGAACATCGCGGAGTGCTGGGGCAAGGGCACGGCGACCTTCCAGATCCTCGGCGATACCTGCACCCGCGCGTGCCGCTACTGCTACGTCAACTCCGGCAAGCCCGAGCACGCGCCCGACCCGCTGGAGCCACTGCGGCTCGCCCAGGCCGCCGCCCAGATGAAGCTGAAGCACGTTGTCGTCACATCGGTCGACCGCGACGACGTGCCCGACAAGGGCGCCGGCCACTACGCGGCGACGGTGCGCGCGCTCAAGGCGAAGCTACCCGACTGCACCGTCGAGCTGCTCACCCCGGACTTCCTCGACGTCGAGGAGGAGGCCCTCGCCACCGTGCTCGGCGCGCGCCCCGAGGTGTTCAGCCACAACATCGAGACCGTCCGCCGCCTGCACGCGCGCATGCGCGGCTCGCGGGCCAGCTACGACGGCGCGCTGCACCTGCTCGCCCGGGCCAAAGAAGTTGCCGACTACCCCGTCATGACGAAGACGGGGATCATCGCCGGCCTGGGTGAAACGAACGACGAGATCGTCGAGACGCTGCGCGACCTGCGCGCCCACGGCGTCGACGTCGTCACCATCGGCCAGTACCTGCAGCCGTCGCCGAAGCACGCCGCGATCGACCGCTGGGTGCATCCCGACGAGTTCCGCTGGCTGCGCGAGCAGGGCGAGGCGCTCGGCTTCGGCTCGATCTTCAGCGGCCCGCTCGTGCGCTCGAGCTACCGCGCCGACGAGCAGAAGCACGCCGCCGACACCGGTCGCGGCGCCGTCAGCTACTGAACGGCGAGGGGCCGCCCGAGTCGCCGAAGCACGTCCTGCCGGAGCCGCCATGGCCCTGGCCGGGGTTGTCCGACGTCTGGACGTTGTAGCCGTCGGTCAGGTTGCTCCGCAGGTTGACCAGCGTGACGGTGACGGTATCGGGGGCTAGCCCGGCTCCGCTCCCGGCCCGCGACCCCTGGCCGGCAGCACGAACACCAGCAGCCCCCACAGCACGGCCATGATCAGGAACCCGGTGCGGCCGTTGTCCGACAGCGAGAAGGTCACACCGATCAGCGGGATGCCCGCGATCGCGACAAACAGCGGCAGCGCGTTGACGATGGCGAGCGCCGCTCCCGCCGCCTCCGGGCGCACGCTCGGCAGCCGCCAGAAGACGTAGGTCCAGGGGATGCCGGTGGCCAGACCGACCAGCGCGCTGCCGAGGATCGCCAGCCAGAGCGGGCCGACGAGCGCGAGCCCGACGGTGCCGCCGACTCCCATCAGCGTGCACGCGACGATCCCCTCACGAACCCTCTGCGGCCAGACGTGGATGAACCAGCCCGCGAGCGGGCGCGACGCGACGAGGCCGAGCAGCGAGATCGAGCCGATGGCGCCCGCGCCCGCCGTCGAATAGCCGCCCGCTTCGACGAGGAGCGTCACGATCCAGCTCGAGATGACCGGCGAGAACGCGGACGCCGAGAGGTTGATCGCCGACAGCCGGCGGATCTCGGGGTCGCGGAGCAGCACCATCGTCGCAGTCCGGGTGGCGCCGGCCCGCCGCTGCACCTCACGTGTCGCCGCCGAGCCTGCGAGCTCCGGCCCGACGACGGTAGCCACGAGCGCCACGGCGGAAAGCACGAGCGACGTCAGGAACGGCCCGCGCCAGCCGAGCATGGGGTCGAGTTGCGGAATCACGAGCAGGGCGATGCCCATCGACGCGCCGTTGACCACCCCGAACATCGTCAGCAGCCGCGGCGAGCCATCGATGCGCCGCACCAGGTCGAGGCCGGCCAGGTAGACGAGGCTACTGCCAACGCCGAGAATGGTGCGGCCGGCGAGGGCCAGCCAGAACGAGCTGCCGGCGAGGGCGAGCAGGTTGGCGAGCGCGATCACGATCAGCCCCGCCGCACCGACACTGCGCGTCCCGAACCGGTCGAGCGCCCGGCCCGCCGGCAGCTGAAGCAGCGCATGGACGACCAGCGCGATCATGGTCAGGTAGCCGATCGCCCCCACCGAGACGCCGTAGTCCTCCGCCAGCTCCGGGGCGACGGCGCTGACGTTGGCGTAGGCCCAGCCCACCGCGAAGCTCATCGCCAGGCTGGCGAAGATCGAGAGCGAGCGGCTACTCGCCCGCCGGTGCTGCTCGCTCGCTGTCATCCCCCCCGCCTAGCCTGCGACGCCCTGGGTGCGCTCGGGCTGCGCGGGCTGCGCCGGCAGCACAAACAGCAGTGCGGCCCAGAGCACGGCGATGACGACGAAGCCGATGCGGCCGTCGCCGGGCAGCGCGAAGGTGAGGCCCACCAGCGGGATGCCAGCGATGGCGAAGAGCAGCGGCACCCCGCTGACCACCGCCAGCGACGAGCCCGCTGCGCCGGGCCGCAGGGTCGGCGCCCGCGAGAAGACGTGTGTCCACGGCACGCCCGTGGCGACGCCGACCAGCAGGCAGCCGGCAATCGCGAGCCAGAGCGGCCCGGCGACGGCCAGCGCCAGGCAGCCGCCCACCCCCATCGCCGCGCTGACCACCACGCCGGCGCGCACGCGGCCCGGGCGGTGGTGGACGAGCCAGCCGGCGACGGGCCGTGACGCGACCAGCCCGAGCAGCGAGATCGAGCCGATCGCCCCCGCGGTCCGGTTCGAGTAGCCGCCGGCTTCGACCAGCAGGGCAACAACCCAGCTGGAGATGATCGGCGAGAACGCTGCCGACGAGAAGTTCATCACGGCGAGCCGCAGGAGCTGGCGGTCGCGCAGCAGCTCGGCCAGCGGCACGCGCAGGTACGCGACGGGTGCGCCCGGCAAGGCGCCCGCCGCCGGCGCCAGGTCGGCCGCCGGCGCCGGCGCCGGCGCCCTGCGGCGCGCGGCGCGGCCGGGCCGCGGCAGCATGGCAAGGAGGGCGAGCGCGACCAGCACCTCCGACGAGAGGTACGGCCCACGCCAGGCCAGCAGCCCGTCGAGCTGGGGCACGACAAGCAGGGCAAGGCCCATCGAGGCGCCGTTGACCGCGCCGAAGCCGGCGAGCAGCTGTGACGATCCGCCCAGCCGCCGGATCAGCTCCAGACCGCCGAGGTACGCAAGCGGCGTGCCCACGCCGAGCAGCGCGCGCGCCGCCAGGGCGATCCAGAACGAGTTGTCGATGAGCGCGATCCCGTTGGAGAGACCGATGACGACGAGCCCGGCGGCCCCGACCCGGGTCGGGCCGAGGCGGTCGAGCGCCCGTCCGGCCGGCAGCTGCGTGACCGTGAAGACGGCCAGCACGATCATCGTCAGGAAGCCGATCGACGGCACCGAGACGCCGTAGTCCTGCGCCAGCTCCGGGGCGACTGCGCTGACGTTCGCGTACGACCAGCCCACGGCGAAGCTCATGCCCAGGCTCGCCACGACCGCGAGCTGACGTACGCCTATGCGTGGGCCGGGCCGATTCGTCTTTCCCCCCTCGTCGCTCCCGGCGCTGCAGCCAGGCTGCCCCGCCTGCGCACTGCCGGTGTCCGTCCAGCCTACGCCACTAGGCCGGGCAGAAGCAGAATGAGCCGTGGCTCGGCCGCGCCCCGGCCCGGGCGCGGCCGACCGGCGGCGCGATCAGTGCGGCTTGGCCATCTTGCGGAAGTCGAGCGCCTCGTCCAGCACCTTCGCGTCAACGCCCTTCGCCAGCGCCACCTCGCGCAGCGAGCCACCGGTCTTGACGGCCTCCTTGACGATCTCGGAGGCGAGGTCGTAGCCGATGAACGGGTTGAGCGCGGTCGCCGACGACAGCGTCTGCTCGGCGTAGAACGTGTTGCGGTCGACGTTCGCCTCGATCCCGTCCACGCACTTCGTCGCCAGCAGGCGGGAGGCGGAGGCGAGCAGCCGGATCGAGTCGAGCAGGTTGCGCGCGATCAGCGGCACGTAGACGTTCAGCTCGAAGTGGCCGTTCATGCCGCCGATGGTGATCGCGGCGTCGTTGCCGATCACCTGGGCGGCGACCTGCGTGACGACCTCCGGGATCACCGGGTTGACCTTGCCCGGCATGATCGACGAGCCCTTCTGCAGCTCGGGCAGGAAGATCTCGGAGAGGCCGGCGCGGGGGCCTGAGCCCATGAAGCGCAGGTCGTTGGCGATCTTCGTCAGCGAGACGGCCACCGTCTTCAGCTGGCCCGACGCCTCGACGAGGCCGTCGCGGGCGGCCTGCGACTCGAACGGATCGGCCGGCGCGTGGATGCCGAGGCCGGTCTGCTGCGCTAGCAGCGCACGCACCTTGCCGGCGAACTCCGGGTGGGTGTTGAGGCCCGAGCCGACGGCGGTGCCGCCGAGCGGGATCTGGCCGACCCGCTGCAGAGACGACGAGACACGCGCGTGGCCCTCGCGCACCTGGGCCGAGTAGCCGGCGAACTCCTGGCCGAGCGTCACCGGCACCGCATCCATCCAGTGGGTACGGCCCGACTTGACGACGTCGTCGAACTCGATCGCCTTCTTCGCCAGCGAGTCGGCGAGCAGCTGCAACGCCGGCAGCAGGTCGTTGACCAGCTGGTCGAGCGTGGCGAGGTGCACGGCCGACGGGAAGACGTCGTTCGACGACTGGCCCATGTTGACGTCATCGTTGGCGTGGACGCCCTCGCCGGCGAGCGTGGCGAGGACCTCGTTGGCGTTCATGTTCGACGAGGTGCCCGAGCCGGTCTGGAAGACGTCGATCGGGAACTGGTCGTCGAGCTCGCCCCTGGCGATGCGGTCGGCGGCAGCGGCGATGCGCTTCGCCTTGTCGGCGTCGAGTAGGCCGAGCTCGGCGTTGACGGTCGCGGCCGCGCCCTTGATCGCGCCCAGCCAGCGCGCCACGTACACCGGAATCGGCTCGCCCGAGACGGGGAAGTTGCCGATCGCCTTGGTGGTCTCGCCGCCCCAGAACTCCTGCTTCTCGCTCATCTGCTCTCGATCTCCTCGTCGTACGACGTCGTGATAGCTCCCTCAGGAGTCTAGGCCGTGCTGTGGGTCGGTGCCCCCGGCGGCGATCAGCTGCGCGCCGCGGCGAGCAGCTCGTCCCAGCGGGCGAGCTTCACGCGCGGGCGGCCCTGCTCGGCGCCGCGGGCCAGCTCGACGGAGTCGATCGCCGCCCAGCCCTCGCTCGTGACCACCTCGACGCCACGCTCGGCGAGCAGCGCCGACACATGCTCGGCGCTCGCTGCCGTGCCGCCGGCCAGCCGCCCCTCGGCGACATCGGCAAGCAGCCCGTCCACCGTCTCGGTGGCGCACTTCTTGTTGGTTCCGATCACGCCGCTCGGCCCGCGCTTGATCCAGCCGGCGCAGTAGGCGCCCGGCACGTCCGCGCCGTCTGCGTCGACGATCCGACCCTCGCGGTTGGCGATGGTGCCCGCCCGCTCGTCGAACGGCACGCCGTCGATCGCGATCCCGCGGTACCCGACGCTGCGCAGCACGAGGCTGCAGGGGATGGTCTCACGCTCGCCCGTCGGCACCGCCTGGATGCGGCCCTGCTCGTCGGCCTCGAGCCGGTTGCGCTCGATCACGATCGCCTCAACCTTGCCGTTGCCCAGGATCTCGACCGGCGACACGCAGAAGCGCACCTGCAGCCGCCTCGGCTTGCCCGTGACCGGCATCGCCGCGATCGTGGCCAGGGCTGCCAGGTTGCGCTCGGCATTCGTGTCGCCGGGCACCGCGGCCGCGCTCGCTGCGTCGAGGACGAGCTCGGCGGGGTCGACGATCGCGTCGGCGCCGGCCAGCTCCTGCAGCTCGATCACCTCGGGCGTCGTGAACGCCGCCTGGGCCGGCCCGCGCCGCGCCAGCATGACGACCTCGCGCAGACCCGCACCGGCGATCGCCTCGATCGCGGCGTCGGCGGTGTCGGTGGCCCTCAGCTCCTCCTCGGTCAGCACGAGCATCCGGGCCACGTCGATCGCCACGTTGCCGGCGCCGATCACGACAGCGCGCTCGCCCGAGAGGTCGACGTCGAGGTCGGCGAAGTCGGGATGGCCGTTGTACCAGGCCACCAGCGCGGTCGCAGGGATCGAGCCGGGCAGCTCCTCGCCGGGGATGCCGAGTCGCCTGTCGGTCTGCGCGCCCACGGTGTAGACGACGGCGTCGTACAGTCCGGCCAGCTCGGCGCTCGTGAGGTCCCCGCCGATCTCCACGTTGCCGAGGAAGCGGAAGCCGGGCTTCGCCGCGATCTTCTCGAACGCCTTCGAGACGGTCTTGATCTTGGGATGGTCGGGGGCGACACCCAGGCGGACGAGGCCCCAGGGCGTGGGCAGGCGCTCGAACAGGTCGACCTCGACGGCGAGCTCGGCTGCGAGCAGATGACCGGCCGCGTAGAACCCAGCGGGACCCGACCCAACGACGGCTACACGAAACGGCGCGCTGTTCACGCCGCGAACTCTAGTGCTTAGTGGGAGCCGCAGCCGCCGGAGCCGCAGCCGCCACCGGCACCGTGGTCGTGGCCGTGCTCGTCGCCGTCCTCGACCTGGAACGAGTGCCCGCAACCGCACGCCGACGCGGCGTTGGGGTTGTCGATCTTGAAGCCGGACTCGGTGATCGAGTCGAGGTAGTCGACCGAGGCGCCCTGGAGGTACGGCGCGCTGAACGGGTCGACGACGACGGTGACGCCGTGCATGGTCAGCTCGTGGTCGCCGTCCTGGGGTCCGCGGTCGAAGCCGAGCGCGTACTGAAAGCCGGAGCAGCCGCCGCCCTGGACGGCGACGCGTAGCACCGATAGCTCGTCCTCGGGATCCTCGGCCATCAGGTCGCGGACTTTTGACGCCGCCCGCTCAGTCAGCGAGATGAAGGTGGTGGTCTCGATGATCTCCACGGTTGCCCCTTTGGTCGACGGAAAGAACCCGTACTCTAGCAACCGCGCCCTGGATGGCCAGGACACCGGGCGGCCGGGAGCGCTGTCCACACGACTTTGTGACGCCCCGCTCGCTCTCGCCAAGCCGTTTGGTACCCGCTTCGTGCAGCTGCTGTTCTCTGCTAGCTTGCGACTAGGTGGGTGGGAGCTTTAACCGTGCTCATGTGGACGCGAGTGCGCCGGCGGCCGCGCTGTGATCGATTCCTGGCTGCCATTTCTGATCTTCGGGATCATGGCCCTGGCCATCCCCGGGACGATGGTGCTGATGAGCTTCGTCTTCTCGACGCGCCCGTCGCACAAAACCAGCGCGCGCACCGTCCCCTTCGAGTCGGGCGTCTCGGAGGGGCCGCCGAAGCAGCAGCGCTTCACCGTCAGCTTCTACCTCACCGCAATGCTCTTCATCCTATTCGACATCGAGATCGTGTTCCTGTACCCGCTCGCCGTGATCCTCGAGCGGCTCGGCTGGTTCGGATTCGTGGAGTTCGGGTTCTTCATCGCGATCCTCGCGCTCGCGTACATCTACATCTGGCGAAAGGGGGCCCTCGAATGGCGCTAGGCAAGAGACTCGCCGAGCACGGCCTGCAGAGCGAGCGCGTCATGTGGGTAGGCAAGGGGCCCGGCGTCTTCGAGCAGGAGCTCGAGAACCTCGAGGAGAAGATCGGCATCACGACGCTGCAGAAGGCGATCGCCTGGGCGCAGACCAAGTCGATGTGGCCCGACACCTTCGGCCTCGCCTGCTGCGCGATCGAGATGATGTCGATCGTCTCCTCCCGCTACGACATCGCGCGCTTCGGCATGGAGGCCTTCCGCTCGTCGCCCCGCCAAGCCGACCTGCTGATCGTCTCCGGCCGCGTCTCGCACAAGATGGCGGGGCCGCTGCGTCAGATCTACGACCAGATGCTCGAGCCGAAATGGGTGATCGCGATGGGCGCCTGCGCGAGCTCCGGCGGCATGTTCAACAACTACGCCGTCCTCCAGGGCGTCGACCGGATCGTCGCGGTGGACGTCCATGTGCCCGGCTGCCCGCCGCGGCCGGAGGCGCTGATGGAGGGCATCATCCGGCTGCACGAAAAGGTGCAGGCCGGGGTGCCGCCGGCCTACCAGATCCGCGGAGTGGCGCAGTAGTGAGCTACGACGGCGTACCCGGGCTGGTCGAGACGAAGGTCGCGCACGGCGAGACGACGCTGGTCGTCGACCCTGCCCGGCTGATCGAGGCGGCACTGCACCTGCGCGACGAGCTCGGCTTCAGCTTCCTCTCGGATGTCAGCGCCGCCGACTATCTCGGCTGGGGCGAGCAGCAGGTCGCCGGCTACCTCGGCACCGCCGCCGGGCGCGACCTCAACCAGCCGGGCACGAACGGCCTCGCCCACCGCCCCGTCGCCAAGCCGAAGCGCTTCTCGCTGAGCTACCACCTGCTGGCACTGCGGCGGGGCGCTCCGCGCGTCCGCCTGCAGACCTGGGTGGACGACGGCGAGCCGGTCGAGAGCGTCGTCAGGGTGTGGCCCACGGCCGACTGGCACGAGCGCGAGGTGTGGGATCTGATGGGCGTCAACATCGTCAACCACCCGAACCGGGTGCGGATCCTGCTCGAGGACGACTGGGAGGGCCACCCGTTGCGCAAGGACTATCCCATCGGCGGCGAGCCCGTCCGCTTCTCGGGGGAGGAGTAGCGAGATGGCCACGGTCGAGCGCAGGACGAAGCCGATCTACGAGGGCACGCGCATCCCGTCACCGGTGCCGACGATCCTCCAGGTGCCCGAACGGCTGCGCGCCAACGACGACATCCAGCAGATCAACTTCGGGCCGAACCACCCGTCCACGCACGGCGTGCTGCGCCTGGTCGTCGACCTCGACGGCGAGCTCGTGGTCGGGCTGCGCGCAGTGATCGGCTACCTGCACACCGGCTTCGAGAAGACGATGGAGCAGAAGACGTGGTGGAAGTGCATCACGTACCCCGAGCGCATCGACTACCTCTCGTTCCAGACGAACGAGCTGGTGTTCGTGCTGGCGATCGAGAAGCTGCTAGCCATGGAGATCCCCGAGAAGGCCACCTGGATGCGCATGTGCCTGCTCGAGCTGAACCGCATCCACTCGCACCTGGTGTGGCTCGGCACGGCCTGCCTGGAGCTGGGCGCGATCTCGATGTTCTGGTACACGTTCCGCGAGCGCGACCAGATCCTCGACCTCTTCGAGATGGTGTGCGGCACGCGCATGCACACCCGCTACTTCCAGGCGGGTGGCCTGGCCGAGGACATCCCGCAGGGCTTCTACGAGGAGGCCTGGAAGCTCGTCGCGCAGATGCCGAAGGGCGTCGACCAGTACGAGGACATGATCGACCAGAACCGCATCTGGCTGGAGCGGACGAAAGGCCTCGGCCTGCTCTCCGCCGACGACGCGATCGCGCTCGGCCAGTCGGGGCCGGCGCTGCGCGCGTCCGGGGTCGACTGGGACCTCCGCCGCGACCAGCCGTACCTCTTCTACGACCGCGTCTACTTCGACGTCTGCGTGCGCGAGAACGGCGACGTCTGGGATCGCTACAAGGTGCACATGGACGAGATGCGGCAGTCCACGCGCATCGTCGCCCAGTGCCTCGAGCAGCTGCAGAAGCTCGAGCAGGGCGCCCCCTGGATCGCCGACGACCGCAAGGTCGTGCTGCCGCCGCGCGAGGAGCTGCACACCTCGATGGAGTCGCTCATCCACCATTTCAAGATCGTCACCGAGGGCTATCGCGTCCCCGAGGGCGAGGTCTACGTGACGATCGAGTCGGCCCGCGGCGAGATGGGCTGCTACGTCGTCTCGGACGGCGGCGCCAAGCCGTGGCGCGTCAAGTTCCGCGCGCCCTCGTTCGTTGCGCTGCAGGCCACCGCCACGTGCATGAACGACGCGCTGATCGCCGACATGATCGCGATCGCCGGGTCGCTCGACACCGTGATGGGCGAGGTCGACCGGTGAGCGAGACGGCCCTCTACAACGCCATCCAGGAGCTGCTGCCGCTGTACCCGCAGCGCCGCTCGGCGATCATGCCGGCGCTACGCCTGGCCCAGGAGGCGCACGGTGGCTGGCTGCCGCCCGAGGCGTTCCGCGAGGTCGCCGACGCGCTCGAGCTGACGCCCGCCTACTGCCAGTCGGTCGCGTCCTTCTACGACATGTTCCAGCTGGAGCCCGTCGGCAGGCACATGATCGAGGTGTGCACCAACATCTCGTGCGCGCTCGTGGGCGCGCAGGCGACGCTGGCGGCGTTCGAGAGCGAGCTCGGCATCCGCGCCGGCGAGACGACACCCGACGGCGAGTTCACGCTGCGCACGATCGAGTGCCTGGGTGGCTGCGGCTGGGGCACCGTCGTCTCGTGCGACCACCGCTACCGCCATCACGTCAAGCCCGAGGACGCCCCACGGGTCGTCGAGGAGCTGCGGCATGCCGGGCACTGAGTACGAGCAGATCGTCCTCGCGGGGGCCGACGACCACGACCTGACCAGGCTCTCCGAGTACGAGAAGGTCGGTGGCTACCAGGCGCTGCGCAAGGTGCTCGGGATGGAGCGCCAGGCCGTCCTCGACGAGCTGATCACGGCGAGCGTGCGCGGCCGCGGCGGCGCCGGCTTCCCCTCGGGGCGCAAGGCGAGCTTCGTGCCGAAGCCCGAGCAGACGAGCAAGCCGATCTACCTGACGATCAACGCGGACGAGTCCGAGCCGGGCACGTTCAAGGACCGCGAGATCATGCTGCGCGTGCCGCACCGGTTGATCGAGGGCGCCCTGATCACCGCGTACACAATCGGCTCGACCAGCGTCTTCATCTACATGCGCGGCGAGTACCTGACCGAGTTCGAGGTGGTCAAGGCAGCGCTCGACGAGGCGCGTGACCGCGGCCTCGTCGGCGCCAACATCCTCGGCTCCGGCTGGAACTGCACGATCGTGCTGCACCGCGGCGCGGGTGCCTACATCTGTGGCGAGGAGACCTCGCTGCTCGAGTCGCTCGAGGGCAAGCGCGGCCAGCCACGCTCGAAGCCGCCGTTCCCCGCGATCTCCGGCCTCTATGCCTCGCCGACGCTGATCAACAACGTCGAGACGATCGCCACCGTGCCGCCCGTGATCATGCGCGGCGGCGAGTGGTACGCGACCCTGGGCGTCGAGAACTCGAACGGCACCCGCGTCTTCTCGCTCTCCGGCAACGTCGTCAACGGCGGCAACTACGAGCTGCCGCTCGGCATCTCGCTGCGCGAGCTGATCTACAACATCGGCGGCGGCATCCCCAACGGCCGCAAGCTGAAGGCGATCATCCCGGGCGGCTCGTCGACGCCGGTGCTCACCGCCGACCAGGTCGACGTCACGCTCGACTACGACGCGGTGGGCGCGGCCGGCTCGATGCTCGGATCCGGCGCGATCATCGCCATCGACGACCGCGCCTGCATGGTGCAGCTCGCCCTGCGGGTGTCGCAGTTCTACCAGCACGAGTCCTGCGGCAAGTGCACGCCGTGCCGCGAGGGCACCCGCTGGATGACGGCGCTGATCGAGAAGATCGAGCTCGGCCACGGCACGAACGCCGACCTCGACCTGCTCGTCGACGTCTGCGAGCGCATCCTCGGGCGGTCGCTGTGCCCATTGGGCGATGCTGCGGCGATGCCGATCGCCAGCTACGTCGACCGCTTCCGCGAGGAGTTCCAGGCCCACATCGACCAGGGCTGCTGCCCCTTCGGTGACTCGTCATCGCTGGACGGCATCCTCAGCCCGGTCCAGCAGCACGCGCGCATGACCCGCGAGCTGGCGGTGCTCGCCTGATGGCCGCAGAGCTGGTGAAGATCACCGTCGACGGCGTCGAGATCGAGGTGCCGAAGGGCACCAACGTCGTCGAGGCGGCCGCGTTCGGCGGTATCGAGATCCCCGTCTTCTGTTACGAGCCGCGGCTGGGCGCGCCCGTCGGCGCCTGCCGCATGTGCCTGTGCGAGGTCGAGGGCATGCCCAAGCCGCAGGCGACCTGCACGATGGGCGCCACCGACGGCCTCGTCATCAGGACTGCCGCCACGTCGGAGCAGGCCGCCGAGGCGCAGCAGGGCACGCTCGAGTTCCTGCTGGTCAACCATCCGCTCGACTGCCCGGTGTGCGACAAGGGCGGCGAGTGCCCGCTGCAGGACCTCACGTTCCGCTACGGCCCCGGCAACACCCGGATGACGTTCCCCAAGCGGACGTTCGACAAGCCGATCCCGATCAGCCCGCTGATCGCGCTCGACCGCGAGCGCTGCATCCTCTGCTACCGCTGCACGCGCTTCTCGGAGGGCGTCGCCGAGGACGGCCAGCTGGTCGCCGTCGACCGCGGCGCCAACTCGATGATCGCGACGTTCGAGGAGGAGCCGTACCGCGCGCCGTTCTCGGGCAACGTCGTCGAGCTGTGCCCGGTGGGCGCGCTCACCTCGACGCAGTACCGCTTCCAGGCGCGCCCGTGGGACATCCAGAACGTGCCCTCGGTGTGCGGCCTCTGCCCCGTCGGCTGCAACACGAGCGTCACGATCCGCGAGAACAAGGCCAAGCGCGTGCAGTCGCGCAACCACCCCGGGGTCGACCAGGGCTGGCTCTGCGACAAGGGCCGCTTCTCGTCGGGGCACCTGACGGCGCGCGACCGCATCACCTCGCCGCTGCGCCGCAAGCGCCGTACCGGCATCGAGGAGATCGACTGGGACACCGCCCTCGACGAGGCCGAGGCGCTGATCCGCGGCGCCAACGGGCGCATCGTCACCGCGCTCTCGGGCACCGAGACCGTCGAGATCGCCTACGCGCTGGCCCGCCTGCTGCGCGAGGGCGTCGGCTCCAGCGCCGCCGTGCTGCCCGAGGAGACGAGCGACGCGCTCGACCCGTTCCGGCTGCCACTGTCGGCGATCGCGCAGGCCGAGCTCGTCGTCGTCGTCGGTGACGACCCCGTGGTCGAGCGCGCCCCGATCGTCGACCTCTGGCTGCGCCAGGCGCGCCGCGCGGGCGCCCAGGTCATCACCATCGGCCCGGCCGGCTCGCTGCAGGCCGCCCCCGGCACCGCCGCCGCCACCTGCGAGCGCCTCGCCGGCGACCGCGACGAGCTGGGCCGGCAGCTCCGCGCCTCCGAGCGCGCCATCCTCATCTGGTCGGGCCCCGGCGGCCACGGCGGCGCCACGCTGGCGGCGCTCGCCGCCGACCTCGGGTTTGCCGAGCGGCCCGGCTGCGGCGCCTTCCACCTGCCCGCCACGCCCAACGGCCGCGGCGTCGCCGAGGCCTGGGCCGCCGCCTCCGACCGCGAGGACGAGGGTGGCGAGCCGATCGGCCTGCTCATCGTCTCGGGCGACGAGGCCGCCTCCGACCCCAACGTGCGCCACCTGGCCGAGCACGCCGAGCACGTCATCGCGATCACGCTCTTCCACGGCCTCGCCGTCGGCTGGGCCGACCTCGTGCTGCCGGCGACGAGCTACCTCGAGCGCGACGGCTCGCTCGTCAACCTGGAGGGCCGCGTCCAGCGCCTCCGCCGCGCCGTCACCCCGCCGGTGCCCGACGAGGTCGCCTGGATCAGCAAGCTGGGCGCGCGCTTCGGCGTCGAGATCTCGCCGCACCCGGCAGTGCTCTTCGAGGAGCTGTCGCCGAAGGTGCTCGGCGGCGTCACCTACGGCGCCACGGGCGACCGCGCCCCGCTCGCGCCGCGCCCGCCGCTCGACGCCACCGCCATCACGGCGCCCGCCCCGGAGCCCGCGCCCGTCGCCGCTGCCGGCAGCCTCCAGCTCGTGCGCTACCGCGCTCTCTTCTCGGGCCCGGCCGTCGAGCGCATCCCCGAGCTCCAGTTCCAGCGGCCCGCGGAGGAGCTCGAGCTGTCCGTCGAGGACGCGGCCCGCCTGGGCATCGCCGGCGGCAACACCGTCGTCGTCAGCTCCGAGGGCGCGAGCGCGACGCTGCGCGCCCGGGTCAACCGCCGCCTGATCGCCGGCGCCGTCCGCGCCGCCGAGGAGCACGTCCGCGAGCTCGCCGACAGCGTCACGGTGACCAGGGGAGCCGGCGCCTGATGGACCCCTGGTGGATCGACATCATCAAGGGGTTTCTGATCATCAACCTCGTGCTCGTCGGGTTCGCCTACACCACGTGGGCCGAGCGCAAGCTGCTGAGCCGCATGCAGGGCCGCTACGGCCCCAACCGGGCAGGCCCCTTCGGGCTGCTGCAGCCGATCGCCGACCTGATCAAGCTCGTCCGCAAGGAGAGCTTCTTCCCGATGACGGCGTCCAACAAGATGTACATCGCTGCGCCGATCATCTCGACGGGCGCGGCGCTGCTCACGTTCAGCGTGATCCCCTTCGGCCCCGGCTGGCACATCTGGAAGTGGGATGTCAGCGGCAGCGTCGTCGACGTGCCGATCGCGCTGATCCTCGTCTTCGCGCTCGGGTCGCTCGGCGTCTACGGCTTCATCATCGGCGGCTGGGCATCCGACTCGAAGTACGCCACGCTCGGCGCGATGCGCACCTGCGCGCAGCTCGTCTCCTACGAGGTGTCGCTGGCACTGGCCGTGCTCGGCGTGGTCATCCAGGCGCAGTCGCTCAACCTCAACGAGATCGTCCAGTACCAGATGGACAACGTCTGGCTGGTCGGGCCGCAGTTCGTCGGCCTGGTGATCTTCTTCCTGGCCGGCACCGCCGAGACGTCACGCCCGCCGTTCGACCTGCCCGAGGCCGACACCGAGATCGTGGCCGGCTACCACACCGAGTACGGCGGCATGCGCTGGGGCCTCTTCTCGATGGCCGAGTACGTCAACATGATCACGCTGTCGGGGCTCGCCGTGACGCTGTTCTTCGGCGGCTGGCACGGCCCCTGGGAGCCGCTCGGCCCGCTCTGGTTCCTGATGAAGCTGGCGGTCGTCGTCTTCATCTTCATCTGGATGCGCGCAGCGCTGCCGCGCCTCCGCTATGACCAGCTGATGCGCTTCGGCTGGAAGGTCCTGCTCCCGGTCGCGACGCTCAACGCGTTCGTGACTGCCCTCGTCGTCGTGGCGGTGAAGTGATATGGCCAACGAGCTGATTCCGGCAACCTTGAAGGGCTTCGCGGTGACGTTCCGCGAGATGTTCAAGAAGCCCATCACGCAGCAGTACCCGGAGTACAAGCGGCCGGTATACCCGCGCTTCCGCGGGCGCCACCAGCTGCACCTGCACGCGAACGGCCTCGAGAAGTGCGTCGGCTGCTCGCTCTGCGCCGCCGCCTGCCCGTCCGACTGCATCCGCGTCGTGGCCGACGAGAACACCGCGAACAACCGCGTCTCGGCGGGCGAGCGCTACGCGCGCATCTACGAGATCAACCTCAGCCGCTGCATCTTCTGCGGCTACTGCGAGCTCGCCTGCCCGTTCGACGCGATCACGCTCGGCAACGAGTTCGAGATCTCGGAGTACTCGCGCGACGACCTGATCTACACCAAGGACATGCTGCTCGGCCGCCCGATCAAGGTCGTCCCGGTCGCCGACCCGAACCTGTACGACACCCCCGTGCCCTACTACAAGACCCACTCGTAGCCGCGCCGATGCTCGCCTACACCGCCGTCGGCAACGTCTTCGTCTGGATCGTCTGGATCACGGCGGCAGCCGCGTGCCTCGGCACAGGCGTCCTCGTCGTGACACGGACGAACCCGTTCCACTCGGCGCTGGCCCTGATCGGCAACCTCGGCTCGCTCGCGGTGCTGTACCTGCTGCTGTCGGCGGAGTTCGTGGCGGCGGCGCAGATCCTGGTCTACGCAGGCGCCGTGATGGTGATGTTCCTGTTCGTGATCGCGTACCTCGGCGGCAAGGCCGACGCCCCCTGGATCGGCGGGCGCTCCTGGCACCAGATCGTGGCGGCGATCGCCGGCGTCGCCATCCTCGCCGACGTGCTCGTCGCGATCTCGCTGAGCGCAGGCGGCACCCTCAAGACCGAGGCCGAGGTGACCAGGGCGTTCGGCAGCCCCGAGGAGATCGGCCGCCTCTTCCTGACCGACCACCTGCTGGCCTTCGAGATCACGTCGATCGTGCTGCTCGTGGCGGCCGTCGGCGGCGTCGTGCTCGGCTCGCACGCGCGCCGCACCGAGGCCGAGGCCGACGCCGAGTCCGCGGAGGACGCAGCCTGATGCCCGGCCCCGGGATCGCCGCCTACCTCGGCATCGCCACATTCCTGTTCGTGACGGGCGCCGTCGGCGTGCTGCTGCGCCGCAGCCCGCTGATCGTGCTGCTCTCGCTCGAGATCATGCTCAACGGGGCAAACCTCGCCCTGATCGCGTTCGCCCGTCACTGGGGCAACGGCGACGGTCAGATCTTCGCGATCTCGGTCATGGCCGTGGCAGCCGCCGAGGTCGTCATCGGGCTCGGCCTGATCGTCGCGATGGCCCGCAAGAATCTCGACCTCGACGTCGACGACCTCTCGAGCCTGAAGGGATAGGGGAAGAGATGATCGCCGCCGCCTGGATCTGCCTGCTGCTGCCGCTCGCCGGGGCGCTCGCGATCACGCTCTCCGGGAACCTGCTGCCGAAGCGGATCGCAGGCATCATCGCCACGTCGTCGGTGGCAGGCGCGTTCACCGCCGCCGTCGTCGCCTTCGTGCTGATGCTGGGCGACGCGCCCGAGGAGCGCACGCACCTCTCGACGGCGTTCACGTGGCTGTCGGCCGGCAGCTTCCAGGCCGGGTTCTCGATCCTGCTCGACCCGCTGTCGCTGGTGATGATGATGATCGTCACCGGCGTCGGCTCGCTGATCGTCCTCTACTCGATCGGCTACATGCAAGGCGACAACGAGGAGCGGCGGTACTTCGGCTACATGGCGCTGTTCGTCTTCTCGATGCTGATGCTGGTGCAGGGCGGCAACCTGCTGCTGATGCTCGTCGGCTGGGGCCTCGTCGGCCTGTCGAGCTACCTGCTGATCGGCTTCTGGCACGAGAAGCCGTCGGCGGTGGCGGCCGCGAAGAAGGCGTTCGTGGTGAACGCGATCGGCGACGCGACGTTCGCCGTCGCGGTCATCCTGATCATCCAGCAGACCGGTCGCGTCGGCTTCGATGCGCTCGGGGCGCTGCCCACGGGGAACCACGCGGTGCTCAACATCGTCGCGCTCGGCCTGCTCGGCGGCGCCATCGCCAAGTCGGCCCAACTGCCCCTCCACACCTGGCTTCCGGATGCGATGGAGGGCCCGACGCCGGTCTCCGCCCTGATCCATGCCGCCACCATGGTCACGGCCGGCGTCTACCTGATCGCCCGCACCCACACCGTCTTCGAGCTCGCCCCGCACGTGCAGGACATCGCCGCCGGCATCGGCGCGGCCACGATCATCGTGGCCGGCCTGGTCGCGCTCGTGCAGACCGACATCAAACGCGTGATCGCGTACTCCACGATGTCGCAGATCGGCTACATGTTCGTCGGCGTCGGCGTCGGCGCCTACGCCTCGGGGATGTTCCACCTGATGACGCACGCGTTCTTCAAGGCGCTGCTGTTCATGGGCGCCGGCATCGTCATCCACGCGCTCGCCGGCGAGCAGGACATCCGCAAGATGGGCGGCCTGCGCCGGCTGCTGCCGAAGACGTACCTGATGATGTTGATCGGCAGCCTGGCACTGATCGGCTTCCCGCTCACCTCCGGCTTCTTCTCGAAAGACGCGATCCTGGCAGGCGCACTGACCCGCGGCGACTACGGTGCTGCCCTCTGGATCCTCGGCATGATCGGCGCGCTGCTCACCGGCCTCTACACGACGCGGATGTTCATCACCGTCTTCCACGGCGACGCGAGCGAGACGGTCACGAGGCACCTCGCCGGTAGCCACGGCCACGGTCACGGCGACCCAGCCCACGCTGACGTGGCCGCGGCCCACGGAGCCCACGACCACGCGCACCACGGCGAAGGCCCGCGCACGATGCTGGTGCCCGTGGCGATCCTCACCGTGCTCGCGCTCGCCGGCGGCTTCATCCAGGTCTTCAACTGGTGGACGGGCATGGAGAACTGGCTCGAGACGGTAGCGCCGGCGCTGCACCACCCGTCGGGCCTGCAGGAGGCCGTGTCGAGCATCGCCGGCCCGCTGATGGCCTTGCTCGGCGTCTACCTCGCCTGGTCGACGTACGGCGCGAAGAAGGAGACGGCGCCGCGGCCCTGGGCGGTGCTCGAGCACAAGTTCTACTTCGACGAGCTGTACGACCGCATCGCCTACGGCCCGGCCGCGACGCTCGCGCGCCTCTTCACCCGCGTCGTCGAAGGCCCGCTGGTGATCGGCTCCGGCGACGCGATCGGGCAGGGCACGCGCGCCCTCGGCGAGCGGCTGCGGCCGCTCCAGAACGGGCTCGTCCGCAGCTACGCGCTGCTGATCGCCGGCAGCTTCGCCGTCATGGCCATCGTCTTCCTGGCAGTCCGCTGATGACCAGCGCGCTCATCCTGCTGCCACTCGGCGCTGCGCTCCTGATCTGGCTGGCGCCGCTCGACCGCCTGGCCGTCGTCGGCCTCGCGCTCGCCGCCGCCATTGCCGAGATCGCGCTCTGGATCACCACCGTGATCCGCTTCGACCTCGACCAGAGCACGATGCAGTTCTCGCAGAAGGCCACCTGGTTCGAGGACCTGAACGTCAGCTTCCACGTCGGCCTCTACTCGTACTCGCTGTGGCTCGTCGGCATGACCGTGATCGTGATGGCGGCCGCGATCGCCTACGCCGTCTGGGCCGGGCGTGAGCGGCCACGCGCCTACTTCGGGCTGATGCTCTTCCTGATGGCCGCCGTCGTGGCCGTCTTCGAGGCGCAGGACCTGCTGCTGTTCTACGTCGCCTGGGAGGCGATGCTGATCCCGCTGTACTTCCTGGTCGGCGTGTGGGGCGGGCCGGGCCGGGCGGCCGCAACGTACAAGTTCGTCGTCTACACCATCGCCGGGTCGCTGCTGATGCTCGCTGCGATCGTCGTCTACGGCGTCCAGCAGGGCACCTTCGACATGACGCTGACGAGTGGCTCCGGCAGCATGTGGGTGTTCCTCGGCTTCGCCGCCGCCTTCGTGATCAAGGCGCCGCTGTTCCCGTTCCACGGGTGGCTGCCGCAGGCGTACCGCGAGTCGCCGCCCGAGGTGGCGGCGGTGCTCTCGGGCGTCGTCTCGAAGACGGCCGCATACGGCTTCCTCCGCCTCGGCGTGATCGAGTTCGGGGGCCCGTCGCAGGACGTGCGCAACATCGTGCTCGCCCTGGCCACGGCCGGCCTCGTGTACGGCTCCGTCGTCGCGTTCCGCCAGCCCGATTTGCGTGGCATCCTGGCGTACTCGTCGCTGGCACAGATGGGCCTGATCACGATGGGCATCTACGCGATCGACCTCGGCGGCCTCAACGGCGCGGTCCTGCAGATGGTCAACCACGGCCTCATCTCCGGCGTGATGTTCCTGCTCGCCGGCATCATCGAGCGGCGCGCCGGCACCGGCGACGTGGCCCGTCTGGGCGGGATGGCGCGCGGCCGACCTATCCTCGCCACCACCCTGCTCGTCGGCGGCATGATCGCCCTGGCCGTGCCCGGGTCGACGACCTTTGCGGGCGAGTTCCTGATTCTCACCGGCGTCTTCTCGTCCGGCTGGGGCTGGACCGTCGTCGGCGCGGCCGCCATCGTGCTGGCCGCGATGTACGCGCTGCGCCTGATTTCGGCCGTGCTGCACGACCGCAAGGGCGAGGCCGTCACCGACAGCGCCCGCGACCTCCGCCTGCCCGAGCTGGCCTTCGTGCTGCCGCTGATCGCGTGCCTGATCGCCCTGTCGGTGTGGCCCGCAGCGATCTCGGGCCACTCGTTCGGCCAGAACTCCGAGCGCTGCAAGCCGCTCGCCAACGTCCTCAAGCTGACTCCGGAGGACTGCCCGTGATCCAGACGCCGCACGTCGACTGGTTCGCCATGTCGCCGAGCCTAGCCCTGCTGGGCGCGGCCGCAATCGCGCTGCTCGCCGCGGTGCTCGTCCCCGCCGGCACCCGCAAGGCGTTCTCCGCCACGGTCACGTTCGGCGGCTTCATCGGGGCGTTCGTGGCTGCGGCGCTCCTCTACGGGCTGACGCCGGACGCGACCGCCGTCATCTCCGGCTCGCTGGCTCGCGACCGCTGGGGCGCCCTCGCCCAGATCATCCTCGCGGGCGCCGGCGCGCTCACCGTCCTCACCTCGTACGGGGAGAAGACGAAGGAGCACGTCGCCGAGTACTACACGCTGCTCGCCGCCGCGGGCGCCGGCATGCTCTTCCTCGCCCAGGCGTCGAGCCTGCTGACGATCTTCCTGGCGCTCGAGTGGTTCTCGCTCTGCCTGTACGTCCTCTGCGCGATCGACATCGAGCGCAAGAGCCGCCTCGAGGCCGGCATGAAGTACCTGATCACCGGCTCGTTCGGCTCGGCGTTCCTGCTGTTCGGCTCGGCGCTGATCTTCGGCGCCACCGGCACGTTGCGCCTCGACAAGATCGGACAGGCCATCGCCGAGCGCGGCCTCTCGGACGACCCGCTGATCGTCACCGGCCTCGCGCTGATGCTCGTCGGGCTCGCCTTCAAGGCGTCGCTTGCCCCGTTCCACCAGTGGACGCCCGACGTGTACCAGGGGTCGCCGACGCCGGTCTCCGGCTTCATGGGCGCCGCCACCAAGGCGGTCGCGTTCGTCCTGATGATCCGGGTGCTACAGACCTCGTTCCAGGAGGACGCGCACCTCTGGACGGTGCTGCTGGCCGTGCTCTCGGTGGCGTCGCTGGCAGTCGGGAACCTGGCGGCATTGGTGCAGAAGGACGTGAAGCGGATCCTCGCCTACTCGTCGGTGTCACACGCTGGCTTCATGCTGATGGCGGTCGCAGCGAACAACGCGATCGGCGGGCGCGCCGTCCTCTACTACCTGATCCCCTACGCCGCGATGTCGATCGGCGCCTTTGCCGTGGTCGCCGCGCGCGAGCGGGAGCTGGGCCGCGACGTCTCGGTCGAGGATCTCGCCGGCTACGGCTGGGAGCGGCCGGTGCTGGGGGTCGGCATGTGGATCTTCATGCTCGGCTTCGCCGGGTTCCCGTTGACCGGCGGCTTCGTCGGCAAGTTCTACGCCTTCACGGCCGCCTACCGGCACGGCTGGATCTGGCTCGTGATCGTCGGCGCGGCCGCGACCGCGGTGAGCCTCTACTACTACCTCGGCATCGTCCGGCAGCTGTTCCTGCGCCCGTCGGCCGGGCGGCCGGTCGTGGTCGCCGGCGGCTCCCCGCCGCGGGACGCGCTGCTGCAGGTGGCAGTGCTCGCGTGCATCGCCATCACCGTCGGGTCGTTCTTCGGCGTCCAGCCGCTGATCGACCTGGCGAAGAGCGCGGCCGGCTCGCTGCCCTTCTAGCGGGGGCGACTGGCGGAGGCGCTGCGCCGGCGCCGCTGCGAGCCGAGCGAGAGCGCGCCGAGCATCGCGAACACGGCGAAGGACGCCGCCAACGCTGCTCCACCGAGCGTGGGCACCACCCCGTCGTCGAGCGCCGCCGAGCGTACCGACGAGCCGAGCACGGCCAGCACGAGCGCGACCGACCAGAGCGCGGCGACTGTCGCCGGGGCCCCCGCGGCGGCCCGCTGGTTGCGCGCCTCCAGCCACTCGCCCGCTGCACCGAGCGCCGCCACGGCGATACCGCAGACAGCGATCAGCAGCATGTAGAAGGCGGCGCCGTCGGCGCCCGTCACGTCACAGACGCCCGCGAGGGCGACGAAGCTGAATCCGACCAAGCGTGCGCTCATGCCCGCCCGATTCGCCACCGCTCGGAGCACTCCTTCGCCGCAGGCGCTCGAGGCACC
Organism: Actinomycetota bacterium; assembly: GCA_947445525.1. Lineage (GTDB taxonomy): Bacteria > Actinomycetota > Thermoleophilia > Gaiellales > Gaiellaceae > CANFDS01. Next base: position 30,660 of record CANFDS010000010.1, read on the forward strand.
GCGGATGGGGCAGCAACCGGTGCCGCGCCGCTGCCCATCACGCCTAGGCCTGGCCGTCGCCAGGCAGCCGCGCGCCCGCTGCGTACTCCCGCAGCGCGGGCACGGGGTCGTGCTCGGGCCGGGCGACCAGCAGCAGCGCCCCCGTAGCCGCCGGGCGGCCCGGCGAGCGCGTCCACCAGCAGCTGCAGGCCCACCGCCAGCGCGAACGCCTTGTGCGCCTGCTCACCGCCAAAGGAGATGACGTCCTCGGGCCGGGCCGCGCCGGTCAGCACGTCGCCCAAGTTCGCCTTGGCCATCGAGACGTCGGTGACGACGGGGCGCCCTCACTGGAGGGGATGGCAATGGCCAGCGGGCTCGTGCTGGCGAGCGCAGAGCCGCCGTCCGGCGGGGCCAGGCGCGGCCGGCGAGGTCGCGGTGATCGCGCAGACGAGGCCACCCTCGGCGAGCCTGCGGGCGTAGTGGCCGAGCATGCCGGTGGGGAAGCAGTCGGAGGCTGCGATCACACGAGCATGCACGGGCGGGTCGGCGAGCTGGGCGCGCACGATCGCCTCGAGCACGAGGTAGCCGACGGTGCCGCGTCCCTCCCAGCGCTCGTACCCATCCTTGGCGACGACGCGCTCGGGGCGGGCGGCGGGGTCGAGGCCGGGCAGCGTCTCGAGCCACGTGACGCGTGCGAGGCCATGCCCGGTGCGGCCGGTGTGCTCGGCGTCGAGGACGTGGGCGCGCAGGGCGCGCGCCGCGTACTCGCCGAGGCCGTCAAACCTGGTCTTCCCCCGCTTCCGTGGACAGGGTGGGGTTAGGCGGCTTGCTCTTCTGTTGTGCACGGAGGGGCGTCCGCAAGGGCGCCCTTTCGTGTTTCCGGAATGGAGCTCTGGCGTGCCGCCCGGGGCGGGATCGTACGACGGGGGACGGGGCGGGCGGGGCCGGCCCGCGGCTACGACAGCACGGTGAGCGGCTTCACGATGCCGACGCCCCGTTCGCGCGCCGTCCCGACGATCGCCTCGGCGGCGACGACGATCGCGCGAGCTGCTTCCGACTCCGGCACCTGCCATACGACGGGCTCGCCCGTGTCGGAGCACTCGCGCAGCGCCGGGTCGAGCGGGATCTTGCCGAGCAGCGGCACCCCGACCTGGTCGGCGAGCGCCTGCCCGCCGCCCGAGCCGAAGACCTGCTGGCCCGTCCCGACGAGGTACGACATGTTCTCGAGCACGCCGATCAGCCGCATGTTCGTCTTCTGCGCCATCAGCGCGGCGCGGATCGCAACCTCCTGCGCGGCCGGCTGCGGGGTCGTCACGACCACGGCCTCGGCGCGCGGCAGCAGCTGCCCGAGCGAGATGGCGACGTCGCCCGTGCCCGGCGGCATGTCGACGACAAGGATGTCGAGCTCGCCCCAGTGGACGTCGCTGAGGAACTGCTCGAGCGCACGGTGCAGCATCGGCCCGCGCCACATCACGGGGCCGTTCTCGTCGAGGAAGAAGCCGATCGACATCAGCTTCATGTCGCCCTTCACCGGCGGCACGATCAGGTCGTCGACGACGATCGGGCGCTGGTCGATGCCGAGCATGTGCGGGATCGAGTAGCCGTAGACGTCGGCGTCGACGATGCCGACGCGCAGGCCCATGCGGGAGAACGCTGCGGCGAGGTTGACGGTGAGCGACGACTTGCCGACGCCGCCCTTGCCGCTGGCCACCGCGATCACGCGGGTCGCCTTGTCGACGCGGATGCCCTTCGACCGCTCGGTGACGCCGCCGCGGAGGCGCTGCGTGAGCGCGTGCTTCTCCTCGGGCGTCATCACGTCGAAGCGCAGGCGCGTCTCCTCGACCCCGGGGATCGGCAGGAGATGCTGGCGCACCTGGTCCTCGAAGCTGGAGCGCAGCGGGCAGCCAGCGACGGTGAGGGCGATCGTGACGGTGACGAGGCCGCCGTCGATCTCGACATCGCGCACCATCTCGAGGTCGGTGACGCTGCGCCGGAGCTCCGGGTCGATCACGTTCGCGAGGGCGGCGATGATCGCGTCGCGGTCGGGTGGCAGCGCTGCGGTCACGGAGGCCAGGGTACCAGCGGCACTCCGCCGGCCCCGTCGCGGCCAGCCGCGCCGTCGGGCAGGATGGAGAGGTGACCTGGGCCCAGCTGGTGCTCAAGAGCCTCGCCCGCCGGCCGGCCCGCACGGGCCTGACCGTGGCCGGGGTGTCGCTCGGCGTGGCGCTCATCGTCGCGCTGCTCTCGATCACGGCCGGCGTGCGCAACACGGCCGCCGACCTGATCCACGTGGGCCGCTCCGACTTCGGCCTCTTCCAGAAGGGCGCCGCCGACCTCACGCGGTCGCTGCTGCCCGAGACGATCGCCGCGCGCATCGAGCGCCACCCCGGTGTGAAGGCCGCCGCGTCGATCTTCCTGCGCGTCGGGCCGGCCGGCGGCCAGGAGTCGCTGCTCGTGTTCGGGCTGGCCGCGGATGAGTTCCCGGCCCGCCGCCTCGTGCTGGTGCAGGGCCGCCGCGCCGGCCCGGGCGAGGCGATGCTGGGCGACACGGGCGCGCGCACGACCCGGCTGGGTGTGGGCGGCCGCTTCCGCATCGCCGGCCGCAGCCTGCCGATCGTCGGTATCTATCACTCGGGCAACCGCTACGAGGACGCCGGCGCAGTGATTCCGCTGCGGGTCGCCCAGGCCATCGCCGAGCGGCCCGGCGAGGTGACGACGGTGGCGGTCGAGGTGCGGCTCGGCTCGACGCCCGCCGCCGTGGCGAAGGCGCTCGAGCGACGCTACGACGGCCTCATCGCAATCACCGAGCCGGGGCAGGCGGTCAAGGTGGACACGTCTAGCCGGCTGATCCTCAGCGCCGGCTGGATCTTCTCGCTGGTCGCCCTGATCATCGGCGGCGTGGCGGTTACGAACACGATGGCAATGTCGGTGTTCGAGCGGTTCCGCGAGATCGGCGTGCTGCGCGCCATCGGCTGGCGAGGCCGCTCGATCGCGCTGCTGATCCTGGGCGAGACCGTCGCGATCGGGCTGCTGGCGCTGGCGGTCGGCCTCGGGCTCGGGTACCTCGGTGCCGAGGCGTTCACCAGCGGGAGCCGGCTGTCGAGCCTCGCCTCGGCCGACTTCACCCCGGGCGTGTTCGCCTGGGGCCTCGCGTTCGCGCTGGGTGTGGCGGTGTTCGGCGCGATCTACCCGACGTGGATCGCCCTCAGGCTTCGCCCGATCGACGCGCTACGCTTCGTGTGACGGCGCCCTCCTCGGCGCGGCCGTCGCGGAGCCGGACGATGCGATCGGCGGCGAGCGCCACGCGGTCGTCGTTCGTGACCAGCAGGATCGTCGTGCCGCGCTCGGCCCGCACCCGCTGCAGCAGGGCCACAATCTGGGCGCCGGTGGCCGAGTCGAGCGCGCCGGTCGGCTCGTCGGCCAGCAGCAGCGGCGGGTCGAGCGCGAGCGCCCGCGCCAGTGCGATCCGCTGACGCTCGCCGCCCGAGAGCGTGGCCGGCGAGGAGCGCTCGCGATCGGCCAGCCCCACCTCGGCAACGAGCTCGCGCGCCCGGCGCACACGCTCGGCGCGCGCGATGCCACGGCCCAGCAGTGGCAGCTGCACGTTCTCGAGCGCCGTCAGCGTGGGGATGAGGTGGTGGAACTGGAAGACGAAGCCGATCGTGGTCGCCCGGTACTCGACGGGGTCGCGCAGGGCAGTCACCTCAACGTCGCCAACCTGGATCCGGCCCGCATCGGGCCGGTCGAGCGCGCCCACCATGTTCAGCAGCGTGCTCTTGCCGCAGCCGGACGGGCCGGTGAGCGCCACGATCTCGCCCGGCTCGACCCGCAGCGAGATCTCCTCGAGCGCGCGGATGCGCCCTCCTTCGAACGACTTGCGCACGCCCTCGATGGTCACCGCCACGCCGCGCGGTACACCGCTTGCCACGTCGCAAGCCATTGCGCTCAGCGCACGCGGATCGGCGTGCGGATGACCAGCACGCGCTGCGCGACCGTCACCTTCGTCTCGAGCGTGATCGCGTCGCCGCGAATCGACGCGGGCAGCTTGATCGCCTGGCACCAGGCACCGTAGAACGACGCCGAGCCGACATCGCCGGCCGGGTTCCCGCGCTCGTCGAAGAGCCGCTGCTTGACGCTCGCCTCGAGCGGCGTGACCGTGCTGCCCGTCACGGCCAGCACGCAGTAGCTCCAGGGCGTGTCGGCCTTCGGCTGGCTCGTGCGGGCGATGAAGCGCGCGATGACCGGTGTCGTCCCGGCCGCCCGCGCCTCCGCCCCGAGGGCGCCAGCGAGCGCGAGCAGCACTCCGGCCGCGCCCAGCGCAGCCGTGGCCCGCGCGCCGATCCCAGCCGGTCGCCGCCTCACCTGGGCGTCACCCGCACCACGGTCACGGTCTTCGCGCTGCCGACGGTGACGGCGAACCTGATGGTCAGCGGATAGCCCCTGGCTTCGGCCGGGAACAGGATCTTGTCGCCGAACACGCCGTTGAACGCCCGGTTCTTGATCGGCTTCAACGCATCGTCGGTCACCTGGTGGGACATGCCGAGCGGGTCGACCAGCGTGGCCGTGAGCAGGCCCCGGGCCGGCTTGCCGCCCGAGCTGACGGTGAGCGTGTACGGCCACTTGACGGTGACCTTCGGCGCCGGCGTCTCCGGCTTGAACACTGCCTTGAGCGGCCCAGCTGCGACGGCCGTGCCCGTGAGCGACAGGGTGGCGACGAGCGCAACGAGTGCAACGAGTGGACGCATCCCTGGATGGTAGGGGATGGGAGATACTCCGGCTAGCAGTCCCCCCAGCAGGAGACGAGAGATGGCCGGCAGGGTCGAAGGGAAAGTCGCGCTGATCACGGGCGGCGCGCGCGGACAGGGCCGGGCGCACGCGCTGGCGCTCGCGCGCGAGGGGGCCGATGTCGCCATCTGCGATATCGCCACGGGCAGCGACCCGACAACCCCCTATGGCCTCGCGGTCGCCGACGACCTCGCGCGGACGCAGGCCGACGTCGAGGCGCTCGGCAGCCGCTGCGTCGCCGTGACCGCCGACGTGACGCGCTTCGCCGAGCTCGAGGCGTTCGTCGCGGCGACGCTGGAGCGGCTGGGCCGCATCGACGTCGTCGTCGCCAACGCGGGCATCTTCTCGGGCGGTGTGCCCTCGTGGGAGCTGACCGAGGCCCAGTGGGATCGGATGCTCGAGGTGAACCTGAAGGGCGTGTGGCTCACCTGCAAGGCCGTCGTGCCGCACATGCTGGGGCAGGGCTCCGGAGGGTCGATCGTGCTGACGTCGTCGATCGGCGGGCTGGTCGGCACGCCGGGGATGGCCCACTACGTCGCCGCGAAGCACGCCGTGATCGGCTACATGCGATCGCTCGCGAACGAGGTGGGCGCGCACGGGATCCGCGTCAACGCGATCTGCCCCGGCGGCGTCGACAACGCGATGATGAACAACCAGGCGATGTACGCGACGATGGCGGGCGGCCAGGGCGGCGACCGTCAGACGATGCTGGCCGCGGTCGGCTCCATCTCGCTGCTACCCGGCGGGCTGATCGAGAACGAGGACGTCGCAAACGCCGTCGTCTGGCTGGCGTCGGAGGAGTCGCGCTGGGTGACCGGGGTGGCGCTACCGGTCGACGCCGGCATCAACGTGAAGCTGTAGCGGGCTCCGAGGCGGCGAGCGTAGCGCTCGGCCGCCCCGGAGTCGTCGCGAAGCGTCGGCCTCAGGCCGCGGCCTTGGCCTTGGCCTTGGCCTTGAGCTTGTGCAGCTCCGGCACGACCTGGGTGCCGATCAGCTCGAGGCTGCCACGGGCGAGATCGAACGGCAGGCCGGCGTACGAGATGGCGAGTGCGGGACGGAGCTCGCCGGTGACCTCGAAGCGCCTCTTCCAGCCCTCGATGATCTTCTCGGGAGTGCCCCACAGCTGTGACTGCACGAAGCCCTCGCAAGCGGCATCGAGGCCGGCCGCCTTGATGGCATCGGCGCCGCCCTGGTAGGCCTGGTAGCCCTTGGTCTCGCCCCAGTGGGAGCCGTCGAAGTCGTAGTGCCGGATAACGCTGAGGAAGTACTTCGAGAGGTACTTGCGCGCGACGTCCTCGGCCACCTTGGGATCCTCGTGGCAGAAGGTGAAGTCCGAGAAGACGGGAGCGCCCGGCTCCTTGCCCGGATGCACCTCGCGGAACCGCGCGCGCCACGCCTCGACGGCGGCGTGGTGCTGCTCCCAGGGGAGCTGGACGAACGACATCATCGCGGCGCCGAGGTTCGCGGCTGCGATGCCGGAGTCCGGCGTCATCGCCACGGACTGGAAGCCGTGCTCGCGCCAGTTCGTCTCCGGGCGCGGGTGGATCTCGGTGCGGGTCTGCTTGAAGAACTTGGTGTCGTACTCGGCGACGCCGGTCTCGAGGATGTCGAGGATGATCTCGGCGGACTGGTCGAAGCGCTCGCGCGCCTCGTTCATGTC